>CACMCJ010000004.1 GCA_902612235.1 uncultured Pelagibacteraceae bacterium | reverse complement strand
TTTCAATTGGTTGGCTAAACCTCCTAGACGAAAATTATTTAAGGTCATACCTTTTAAAAGACCATCTAGTTCCTTTGGTTATTCTCAGGCTGTAAAAGGTACCTGGGAGCAGTATAAAAGAGAAACTAAAAATCCTTTGGCAACACGGGCTAGGTTTAAAGACTCTGTAGATTTTATTGGTTGGTATATCCACAAGACTTCAAAGATATTAAAAATATCTAAAAGAGATGTCTATAGACAATATTTAGCTTACTATAAAGGTTGGGGAGATTATAAAAATTACTCAAAAGATAAAAAAGCGATTATCTATGCGAAGTCCGTCAAAGATATGGCAAATAAATATAGAAAACAGCTTACTCTTTGTAAAAAAAATTTAGATAAAAACAAATATATTATTTTTTAAATTGTTTATTTAACTCAATTTCTTCTGCATCAATTCTTTTAGAATTTTTACAAAGCAATAGATAAAATACTGGAGTGGTGAATAAAGTTAAAAAGGTACTAATTAGCATACCGCCAAATATTGTACAGCCAACTGCCAATCTTATTCCTTCACCGGCTCCCGGACCAATGTTCCCAACTATTAGAGGCACCATTGCAATAAGAGTTGACAAACTTGTCATCATGATTGGTCTAAATCTTCTCATACAAGAATTGATTATAGCATTTTCTACGCTTTCCCCCTTTATTCTTAGTTGGTTTGCCCAGTCCACTATAAGGATACTATTCTTTGTAGCTATACCAATCAATACAACAAGAGCAATTTGAGAAAAAATATTTATTGTACTATTAAATAAAAGAATAAAAATTAATCCTCCTAAAGCTGCTAAAGGTACCGTTAACATTACTACGAAGGGTTGTCGCCAAGCGTTGAAAGTACCTGCCATTACTAAATAGGCACTTATTAAAGCTAAAGCGAAAATTAATAACAATTCGCTAGAAGCTTCTTTAAGATCTAATGATTTACCTTTATAAAAAATTCCTGCTGCCGGTGCTTTATCATCAATGGTTTTCTCAATAAAGTTTAAAGCCTCATTTAAAGTATAACCTCCTACTAAACGAGCAGTAATCGTCACAGATTTTGATCTCTGGTAACGTGTCAATAGTTTTGGTGAACCTCTTTCTTGAAAACTTACTACATTAGCTAAAGATATTAACTTGCCCGTAGTTTCAGATCTAACATAAATCTTACTCATACTCTCAGTTTTTCTTCTATCTTTTAGTTCTGCTTGTAGAATTATAGGGTATTCTTTTCCGTCTTCATTAAGAGTTGTTACATTTTTTCCAGAGAACAGCGTTTCTATAGATTTACCAATTGATTGAATAGATAATCCAAGATCTTTTGCTTTGTTTTCATCTATCACTAATTGAACCTCAGGTTTATTTTTAGAATAGTCAGAGCTAATATCTGCTAAACCTCTATTTGTTCTTAGTTCGCTCATTACTGAGTTTTGCCATTTATATAATTTTTCATAAGAAGGACCAGTCATAGTTACAACTACAGGTTTCTGATAATTACTAACACGAACAGAATTCGGAGTTAAAGGGAACGCTTGCGTTCCCGGAACAGTTACAATCTTCCCTATAGCTTTTCTGACAATTTTTTGAGCACTCTCTTTTCTGTCATTCCAATTATCAAGTAAGGCAATTATTATGAAACTGTTATAAGATTGTGAAGATCTACCAAAACCAGGTACTCTCATAATCAATTTTTGATAAGGTTCATTTTTATCTTGTAAAAGAGGAAGAAGCCTTTTCTCCACTTTTTCAGCTTTATCAACAGTATATTCAAATGATGATGACTCGTCCGTTTTACCAAATACAAGATATACGCCCCTGTCAGGATTTCTTTCTAACAGAGTTTTAGGTGTAATTTTGAACAGTAATCCAGCAAAAATAACAACAAAAATCATAAACCAAACTATGGTTTTAGGTTTTTTAATCCAATAATTTAAAGTTTCGTAATAAAAACCTCCAAAATAGTCGAAAAATTTTTCAAATTTTAAAACTATTTTTGATTTAGATTTATTTTTGTTAAGTAATTTTGAACCCAGCATGGGTGCTATCGAGAGAGCTGTGAAGGTACTTATAACAATTGTAATGGAAAGAGTTATTGCCATTTCTCTAAATAAAGTTCCACTAATCCCACCTATAAACAAAAGAGGAGCAAAAGTTGCGAGAAGTATAATACTGGTAGATAGAATAGCAAAAATCACATTTTTAGATCCAGATGCAGCTGCTAAAAGAGAATTATCACCTTGTTCAACCCTATGATAAATAGACTCAGTCATCACAACACTGTCATCAGTCACGATAGCAACACTAAGAATAATTGCTAATAAAGTAAAAACGTTAATAGTAAGGCCGAAAATCCACAATCCAAGACATGCGCCAATCAAGCTCACAGGAAGTGTAACTGCAGGAACAATAGTGGCTCGTATATTTCCTAAGAAAAGAAAAATAATTCCAACAACCAATGTTAAAGCTAAGATTATTGATTGATAGCACATTTGTATCGCTTCTTTAATGTATGTGGCTCTGTCGAAACTTACTGATAATTTTAGACCATTTGGCAGAGTTTTGTTAACTTCTTTAATTTTGTTACGAATATTTTTGGATAACGTTACTGTACTTTCATTTGTTCTTGCGTAAATTCCTATACCAACAGTATTTTCATTTAAAGCATCTGGGCTTTGGGATTTAAATAAAGTTTTTTCAGAAATTGGACCATATTTAATTTCTCCTAAATCACCTAATGTAATAGTTTTGCCTTTAATTTTCTTAATAGGTAGTTTTTTAATAGAATTAATATCATTATAAGTTTTTCCAAGATCAAGCGTTAAGTCAACATTGTTAGCTTCTATAGTTCCAGCGGGTATAGCAATATTATTTTTTCTTATGGAGTTTTCTACTTCTCTTATATCCAAATCATTCGCGCTTAGTTTAACTGGATTAAGATATGCTCTCACTGCTTTCTCATTCAAACCACCAACAATAACTCTCCCTGTTCCTGGAACAGAGCTAAAGGCATCTACTAAATTTCTTTTTACATAATCCCCAATATCTAAAGAATTCCAAGATGTACTACTTACAGAGAGCCACATGCTGGTAGAAAATCCTGCTGATGCTTTTCGAACCTCAGGCGTTTTGCTATCCTCAGGTAAATTGTCTAATATTCTTGCTATTCTTTCACGAATGTCGTTTGCAGCGTCATCTATATCAATACTAGTGAAAAATTCTATTTTTATAGTACTTCTGCCAATTTCTGAAAGTGTATCTATAGATCTAATCCCCTCTGCTCCACCGATTGCCAATTCAATTGGCTCTGATATCTCGGATGCGATTATTGCTGGACTAGCACCTGTGTACTTAGTTGAAATAACAACTTCTGGAGGTTGAAGATTTTTTGGTAACTCTCTAGTGCTAAGTTCAAAAAAAGTATAAAGACCAAATATCACTAGTAACAAAGAAAAAACGAAACTTAAAACGGGTCTTTTAATATTAATTAAACAAAAGTTGTGCATGTCACTTCGCCATAGGTTTCACTAGCATTCCATCGGCAAGTCTAGATAGGCCTTCTTTAACAATCTTGTCGTTAGTATTTAAACCCTCTAAAATTTCAAGATTGCCTTTTTTTCTTATTCCAGTTTTAACTTCTGTCTTTTTAATTTTGTTATTGTTTAAAACTTTATAAACAAATTTTTTTTCGTCCTCAAAAATAATACTTGTATCCGCGACAGATAGAGCCTCTTTTTCTTCATAGAGAAGTTCAATATCTAATAATGATCCGGGAAGAATTTCAAGATTTTTGTTGTCAATTTGTGCTCTAGCTAAAATACTACGAGTTTGCGCATCTATTCTAGATGCATGAGAAACAATAATTCCTCCGTATGATTTATCCTTGTAGGCTAGAAATTTTGCATTAACTTTTAATCCTTTTTTTAAATTAGCAGCAAATACTTCAGGAATTTGTAAATCGCAAAGTATTTTTCTAGAATCATCTAGAGTAACAATTATGGAGTCGGTGCCTAATATCGATGAACTAATACCACGTGTACCAACTGTTCCTGAAAAGGGTGCAATAATATTTTTGCTTTGTAATTTAGCAATTATTTCTCCCTCATTAATTGCTTCAAATTTTATTGGTTCAATTAGTTCGTCTTTTTTTATTTTAAAAGAAACAGTTTTATTACTTAATGCTGTACAAAAACTTTCTATTGTTTTATTAAATTTTTTTTCAGAAACTAATTCAACTATAACACCAGGCGGTGGGCGCTTACCAAATTTTTTACCAAAATAAATACCCATCGCAGTTCTACTTGCTATTACAGTGGCAATAATTAAAAAAAAAATTATAATTCCAATGGTTACTTTTTTAGATGTTTTCATATTCTTCCGTATTCTGACCAAGATCCGTCATAGATTACAGGTTTTTTACCACTTATAATAGAATTAGCTAGTCCTAAAACTGTAGCAGTAATACCACTTCCGCAGGTAAAAGCAATTTTTTGAAGATTATGTATTTTTTTTTCTTTAAAAATATCGATTAACATCTCCCTTTTTTTAAAAGTTCTATCGTTATTAATTAATAATTGAAAAGGTAAATTTATAGAACCTTGAATATTTCCACTTCTCAATTCTTTACGAGGTTCAGGTTGCTTCCCCAAAAATCTTTTTTCACTTCTTGCATCTACTAATTGAAAACTTTTATCTATGATATTTTTATCTACTTGATCTTTATTTACCACAAGAGATATATCTTCAGTTCCTTTATATTTAGTTTTTTTTATTTTAATTGTTTCTTTTGTAACAGGTCTTTTTTCATCAAGCCATTTTCTAAAATTTCCATCAAGAACAGAAATTAAGTTTGGATTGTGTCCAAAATAAATAAACGTGTACCATACTCTACATGAGCTAAATACATCTGAATTATCATAAACAATAATATGATCAGAGTTTTTAATTCCAAGGCTTGATACAATTACGTTCCAATCATCTTTATCGGGCAACATATGTGGCAATGAAGTTTTATGATTAGAATATTTATCGATATCAAAAAAAATTGAGTTTTTAATATGATTTAATTTATACTCATCTTTTGCTTTTCTATTTGAATTTGGTAGATGCCATGAAGCATCCAATATTTTTACATTATCAATGTTTTTCTCTAACCATTCAGTAGAAACAAGTTGTCTCATTATCTGTTCTTTTCTAGGTATCGTTGATGATAATCCTCAGCTTTTTGATAGTTTTTAATTTTAGAGATTTTTGTTTGAATTTTTCCATTAAATCTCTCATTAATTTCTTTATGAACTTCATAAGCGTCTTTTTTCTGATCATCATTTTCGTAAAAAATTTCACTTCTATATTGAGTGCCAACATCAGGAAATTGCATATCTTTTTGAGTGGGATCGTGCATTTTAAAAAATAAGTCTAAAATTTTTTTATAAGAGATTTTACTTTCATCATATGTAAGTCTAACAACTTCTGCATGACCCGTCTTACCTGTGCAAACTTCTTCGTACGAGACGTCTTTGTTATCGCCTCCAGCATAGCCGACCTCTGTCTCAATTATACCAGGCATATTTTTAAAGTTTTCCTCAGGTTTCCAAAAACAACCAAGTCCAAGTGTACATTTCTTCATAAGTTAATTAATATGTTCTGAATTGAAAGGATAGTAAATTGTTAACACAAAATCAAATAGGCGTTTTATACATGGTTGGAAGCGTGATTTGCTTTTCGATAATGGACATTTGCGTAAAGTGGTTGGATAATTATCCTGTAGGACAGGTTTTATTTTTAAGATTTTTTATAGGATTTATTCCAATCTTTTTTATTATACCAAGAGATAAATTATTTAATTTTTACAAAACATCAAGACCGGGTCTTCATGCGTTTCGTGCTTTTACAGGTGCAGCGGCAATAATAGCGTTATTTATTGGACTTAGAGAACTACCCCTAGCTGATGTTGTGTCTTTGACTTTTGGAGGTCCAATATTTGTTACAGTCGCCTCTATTTTTTTTCTGTCTGAAAAGGTTGGAATAAAAAGATGGTCAGCTGTATTTTTAGGTTTTGTTGGTATGTTATTAATTATACAACCTGCGTTTATTGATTTAAATTATTATTACATTACTCCAATTGTGTTTTGTATTTTTTTTGCTTGTGTTGCCATAAGTGTTAGATCCTTATCAAAAACAGAACCAAATTATACAATTGCTTTTTATTTTACTTTTCTTTGCACTGTTCTTGGCCTTATATCAATATTTTTTGTAGAGTGGAAAATGCCATCTTTAATTGATTTTATGATTTTTACTGTAATGGGATTATGTGGAAGCATAGCTAACCTTCTACTCACTCAAAGCTATAGATTAGCAGAGGCGTCTTTAGTCACTCCAATTAAATATCTAAGTTTAGTTTTTGCAATCGTATTTGGATTTTTGATATGGAGCGAGGTACCTAAAATTTTAACCTTATTTGGAGCGTTATTAGTAATTGCAAGTTCTTTAATCATTTTTACAAGAGAGTCACAATTAAAAAAACAAATAGTAAATCCGAGATCATGAAAAAACCAAATTATTGGAACAAGGCAAAAATTAATTTGTCTAGGAAAGACAAAGTTATGAAAAAATTAATTAGAATTTATAAGGACGGCGCATTAGTTACAAGAAATGACATTTTTTTTTCACTGTGTAAAAGTATTATAGGGCAACAGATAAGTGTGGCTGCAGCAAATTCTGTTTTTATAAAATTTAAGAAAAGCTGTAATGGAAAAATAAACGCAAAAAATATAAATAAAATGTCATCTCAAACTCTTAAGAGATGTGGCCTGAGTAGACAAAAAGTAAAAGGTATCAAAGATCTAGCCAAAAAAATAATCAATAAAAAATTTGATCCGAAACTGATAAATAAAATGAATGATGAAGAAGCAATTGAATATTTATCAAATTTGAGACAAATAGGAAGATGGTCTGCAGAAATGATATTGCTATTTACCTATAACCGACCAAATATTTGGCCTCTTCAGGATATAGGTTTATTAAGAGCTATTTCTAATAACTATAAAAAAAAGTATTTTCCCCCAAAGACATTTTTAAAAAAACTTTATAAAAAATTTTCACCTTATTGTTCTGTTGCTACTTGGTATCTATGGAGATCAATTGACAATGAACCTATACAATATTAAGTACCTTCAATAATTTGAAATTGTCTTTCTGCGTGATCTTTAAGAATAGTATGAGCGTCTTGATAATCTTTTGATTGATAAAAAGCTTTAGCTTGTTCAAATGAGGAGAATTCAATAACTACAGTCCTTGGGGATTTTTCTCCTTCATTGGATATAGATCTCCCACCTCTAATTAGGAATTTTCCCTTAAATTTTTCAACTGCTATTCTAGCTCTTTGCGCGTATTTCATTAACTTTTCTTGGTCACTTATATTTTTATAAACACAAACTACATAACCTTTCATTTACAACACCTTTAAAATAAATTAATTTTCTTCATGGCAGATAAACTTATCATTGATTGGAAAGAGTACAATCAAATCGTCGAAAAACTAGCGATACAAATCCACAAAAGTGGTTTCAGACCCAACTTGCTCATAGGTATTATGAGGGGTGGAGCCCCTATTATTGATGTCCTGAGTAGAGTTTTTAAATTAAAGTGCGCTTACTTAGCAGTAGAGTCTTACTCAGGCGAAGGTACTGAAGATCAACAAGGAGATTTAGTATTTTCAAGAGAGATGAGTTCTACAGTGCAAGATATGAAAGGTAATATTCTATTATGTGATGATTTGTCTGATACAGGAGTTACTCTTAACAAAAGCATAGATTGGTTAAAAAAATACCCAGCATTAAAAGGTAATATAAAAGAAATTAAAACTGCCGTACTTTGGAAAAAAAAAGACTCTACTTTTGAACCAGATTTTTGTGCGCAGAGGCTGAACAGTAATCCTTGGATAGTTCAACCTTTTGAACATTATGAAGAACTTAGGATTGAAGATTTAATTAAAAAACATCAGAAAAACTAAGGGCCAGCTTTACTGGCCCTTAATCATTAAGCTACGTAAAAACTTAATACACTAAATGCCGCTATAACCCAAATTGCTGGAGAAGTTTTACCAAATTTTCCAGTAAATATTTGAACTAATGCGTAAGCAATAAAAGCAAGAGCAATACCATTACTTATGCTGTAAGTTAAAGGCATTGTAATCATAGCCACAACTGCTGGTCCGGACTCCGCTATATCATCCCATTCAATATCCGTGATGTTACGTACAAACAAAATTGCAACATACAAGAGCGCCGCCCCATCAATTTCTTTTGGTAAACTTGTAGCTAACGGAGAAAAGAATAAACATGCTAAAAATAGAACACCTATGACTAAAGAAGTCATTCCAGTTCTACCACCAGCTTTTACTCCAGCGCCAGATTCAACATAACTAGTTACTGTTGTAGTTCCCATCATCGCACCTGCTACTGTTCCTACACTGTCAGAAAGCATTGCTTTATTTATATCCTGAACTCTCCCCTTTTTATCTACCTTACCCGCCACGTTAGCCACTGAAGTCAAAGTGCCTGCAGTATCAAAAAAGTCTATAAATAATAGAGTAAAGATTATTGAAGCCATACCCGCTGTAAATGCAGCCTTAAGATCAAATTCAAACAGATAGGTCATTGGAGGAATTGATCCTACTACACCATTAAATTTTGCTAAACCAGTTGTCCACGCAATTATACTGAAAACGAGTATTCCAATAATAATGTTTCCTTTAATTTTCATTTTTTCAAGCACTACTATAAATACAAAAGTTAAACAGCCTAAGAGAACTAATGGATTTTTAATATCCCCCAAAGTAACAAGTGTAACTGGATGGTCTCCAACTACGCCCATTATTTCTAATCCAATGATAGCTAAAAATAATCCAATTCCTGCTCCTATCCCAAGTTTTAAACTACGCGGTATTGAATTTATTAACCAAGCTCTTAATGGTGTTAATGAGATTGCCAAGAAAATTACCCCAGCTACTAAAACAGCTCCCAAAGCTGCTTGTGGTGTGTAGCCCATTCCTGCGACTACTCCGTAAGCAACGAAAGCATTAATACCCATTCCAGGCGCTAGACCTATTGGCCACGTTTTACCGTAAAATGCCATTATGAAACAAGCTAGGGCTGTTGCTAAAATTGTTGCAGTAAATACTGCTCCAAAATCAAAAAAACCTTTTTCAGTGCCGGCGAACTCACCAGACAAAATAAAAGGGTTCAAAAACATTATGTAAGCCATTGTAAGAAAAGTCGTTACACCGGCGATTACCTCTGTTTTAAAATTAGTTTTATGTTTTCTATATTCAAAATATTTGTTCATCATAATAGAAGTACCTCCCGTTAAGGCTAAATACTCTATATTGAGTCTAAAATCTTCAAAAAATGCTAATATTCCTGATTTTACAACCTATGGTCAATATTTCTGTTTATAAGTTTTGGGTGTAAAATCTAAAACTAAATTATGCGTAAAATTAAATTAATTTTATCATTATTATTCGTGAGCTTGTTATTTTCAGCTTGTCAATCTGTTTCAAATAAAATTGATGAAAAAACATCAATCGAGGAAAAGAAATTAAGTAAATGGCTAAATAAACCAGAGTCATATCTTAAAAGTTTTTTTGGACAGCCAGATAAAATAGAATTTTTAGATAATAGGAACAGGAATTATGTTTATATTAAAAAGAAATTTAATATTAAATGTGAAAGAAAATTTGAAATTAATCCAAAAAATATTGTAGTTGGATTTAGCAGCAAAAATTGTATTTAAAACTGTATAATTTTTATACTATATTAGCATTTTTCAAAATAAAACTATACTCTTCTGCTAATTCTTTAATTGCATTATCTCTGCCACTCATTCCACCATGTCCAGCCGATTCTGTTTTACACTTTAATAATTGGACATTATTATCACTCTTCACATCTCGAAGTTTTGCTATGTATTTTACTGGCTCAGAATAAAGTACACGATTATCAAACAATGAAGTAGTAACAAGCATTGGGGGATAATCTTTTTTTTCTAAATTATTATATGGAGCATAAGATAAGATATATTCAAAATATTCTTTACTCTCTTTAGGATTTCCCCACAATTCCCACTCTGCCGGAGTTAAAGGAAGTTTTTCATTTAGCATCGTTGTCATAGTGTCTACAAAAGGGACTAATAATAGCATAGCAAAAAACAAATTTGGCGACATATTTGCTACTGCACCCCCTGTAAGCCCTCCTGCCGAACCACCATAAAAACAAATTCCTCCTTTATAAGTATATCGTTGCTCTATCAAATGATTAGCGCATGCAATGTAGTCAAGAAAAGTATTTTTTTTAAACTTTTTCTTTCCTTCCTCATGCCAAACATCCCCGAGATCACCACCTCCTCTTACATGTGCAATTGCAAAAGTTATTCCTCTATCAATTAGACAAAATCTTGAAGCTGAGAAAGAAGGATCTATACTATGCTTATAAGCACCGTAAGCATAAAGTAAAATTTTTGATTTTCCATCCTGTTTAATTTTTTTTGACCTAATTAAACTGATGGGGATCATTCTTCCATCATGAGACTTAGCTTTTATTCGCTCTATCGAATATTTTTCTGGATTATGACCAGACGGAATTTCAATTTCTTTTACTAATTTTTTTTGTTTTGAAATAATATCATATTCAAAAATTCTATTAGGTGTTGACATACTTTCCCAGCCAACTCGAATTATTGCTGTATTAGTATCTCTCTGCATAAGGGATACACCTGGAACACCTATTTTTTCATCTGACACTATAATTTCCTCTTCTATGTTTGTCTTAATATTTCTTGCATATAATTTATGGAGAGCATCTGATTTTTCGCCTCTTAAAATATAATTATCAAGAAACTCAAATCCTCCTATAGTGGTTTCTTTTTTAGGTGGAATAAAAACTTCTAAATTATCAATTTCATTTGTTTTACATCTTAAAACTTTGTAATCTCTAGCATTTTCATTTGTATGTATATAAAAATAACCTTTCCAAGAGTCTATTGAGTATCTAATATCTTTTTTTCTTTTTTGAAAAATAATTGGCTCGATCTTTTTACCATTTGATGGGAAAAAATATTCTTCAGTCGTTATATGGTCTGATGAAGTAATTATAAAATACTTCTCATCCGAAGATAAGCTAATAGAGCATGTAAATGTTTCATCTTTTTCCTCAAAAATTAGCCTGTCTTCTTCTGTTGGCATCCCAAGAAAATGCTGAAAAATTTTTCTAGGTCTATGAAACTTATCTAACTTTGAATAAAAAAAACTTTTACTATCTAAAGACCAAGTGATACCACCACTCGTATTTTCAATTAAGTCTTTTTTATTCTTATAAGTATTTAGGTCTCTTAAATAAATTGTGTAATACTCCGATCCTTTGAGATCTAATGAATAAGCTAAATAATTATCACAATGAGAAGTGCTTACCGATCCTAAACCAAAATATTCGGACTTATATCTTTTTTTTTCAAGATCGCCATCAAAAAAAATTTCCTCTGGTTTAGATTTATCAATTAGTTGTCTGATTCTTTTACCGTAATTACCCTTCGCCTCAGTTTTAGTCCAATAATAATATTTTTTATCTTTAAATTTAAGAGAAGTATCGTCTAATTTAATCTTACCTTTAATTTCATCAAATAATTGTTTTTGCAATTTTTCTGTATCTTTAAAATATTCCTCTGTGATTTTGTTATTTGCATCTATATAGCTTTTTACCTCAGAATTAAGTTTATTGCTGTCTTTCAAGACATCTAAAATATTAGGTTGATCAACCCAAGAATAATCGTCTTTCAGTGTTATATTGTGATATTTTTTCTCACTCTTAATTTTTTTTAGTTTTGGTATATTCATATTTAGAAAATTATATGAATTTACTTTTAATCGGAATAATCATTTTTGTCATTGTTTATTTGTTTCTTAACTGGTTTACAAAAACAAGCTCCAAAAAAATTGCACTTACAATCAAAAAAATCATTGTTTATATATCATTATTGTTAGCAGCGATTTTTACTATTGGTGGTAAATTTTTATTCTCACTACCTTTTTTGTTTGTTATTTTAAGTGGATTAAAGATTAAAGGTTTCACAGCTTTACAAATGTTTCAACTGTGGAGACTTATCCAGTTTTTGAAAAACTCTGGTAAATTTTCTCAAAGTCAATTTAATCGACCTCAAGGTTCCTCTAGTTTATCTAACGATGAAGCTTATAAATTACTAGGTTTAACAAAAGGTTGTTCAAAAGAGGAGGTTTTAACTGCTGCTAATAAATTACAAAAAAAAATTCATCCAGATATGAATAGAGATGTTAAAACAGAAAGACTTAGTCAACTTGTGAATGAAGCAAAAGAAAAAATTATTAGATCGGATTTTAGCTAGGAAAGAATCTTTATTGCTTGGCTATAAACCTTTTCAAAAGAAATCCTATCTTTTCCCAGTGTATCATGAGTAGTTGTTTCTTCAGTCTCTCCCTCAGGAACTATGACTGAAATATTTTTAGAATATTTGCCGTAGGCTAACACGGGGCTATCCATAAAAAGCCCTAAACATTTCACTTTAAGAGCAGAAGCAATATGTAACCAACCAGTATCATTAGATATACAAATGTCACAATTTTTTATTATTGGTAAAGTTTCTGAAATTTTTAATTCACTAAATGATTTACAATTAGAACCAATATTTGAGTCTAATATTACTTTAATTAATTCTTGATCTTTTTTACCACCAGCTAAATAAAATTTTGATGGTAAATAACTATTAATTTTTTCACATAGACTTAAATAGTTTTGAATATCCCATCTCTTTGTAGGACCACTAGCTGAGATTCCTAGGCAGATATGTTTGTATTCTGAAGGCATTTTTTGTTTTGCTTTTGAAACTTTTTCTTGTTTTATCTTGAGAAAAGGTTGTGTGCTTATTATTTCGTTTAATTCGTTTTCAGTAAAAATTTTTGCAGATGTTACTATGTTATCTTTTTTTCTTAACAAAGGATATTGTGCAATATTTTTAATACCTGCCAATTTTGTCAAAAAAAAATATCTTAAAGAGCCACTAAAAATGAACACCTTGTCAAATTTCTTTGACTTTATTTCATTTACTAATTTTAAAAAACCTTTGATTCCATCGTGTGATCCACTTTGATTTTTTGTTCTATCTAGTATTAGAATTTCTTCAAAATGCTCATCATCTAATAAAAGTTCATTTGCCCTAGAGTTATTTTTAACTAAAATTGAAATTTTTGATTTATATTTTTCAGAAATAGCATGAATATAGGGGAGATAAATGACCATATCTCCCATACCTATTTTTGGTTGTATTACTAAAACTTTCATTATTAAATGTATTAATATAATTTAGACAAAAAAATTAGGTAATAATATGATTAAAAAAGGGGTTTATGCAGCGACCTTGAGCGTTTTAGATGAGGATCATTCGTTAAATATTCAAGCTACTATTTCACATGCCGAGTCTATTATCAAAGAGGGCTTACACGGAGTATTTTTCTTTGGTTCGACAGGTCAAAGTCAATTAATCTCTATATCAGAAAAAAAGGATTTAATTGCCAAGATATCTTCTAACAAATTAAAAAAACATTTTTTTTTAGGTACTGGTAATAATTCTTTAAAAGAAAGCATTGATCTAATTAAATATGGATTTGAGTATGGATTTAAAGATTATTTAATAATGCCACCAGCTTATTATAAAAATAATACAGCTGAGGGAGTTTTTAATTTTTACTCTGCAATAATTTCCAAAGTTCCTAAAATACGAATTATTTTATATAATTTTGAAAAGCTTAGTGGATTTAAATTTACTTCAGAATTGGTAACAAAATTGAATAAACGTTTTCCTGAAAATATTATAGGGTGCAAAGACTCAAGTTATAACTTATTTGAAAATTTAAAATTAAAAAACTTTTTGATGTTTCCAGGATCAGAGTCAAAACTTTTAAAAGGATTAGAAAATGGTTGTTCTGGATGTATATCAGCCGTTACTAATGTAACTCATTCGCTCGCTAGAAAAGTTTTTGATTGTTATGAAAAAAATGAAACGCAAACAGATAATGAAAAATTGATTGAAGTAAGAAAGATTTTTGATAATTATAATTTAATTTCAGCTTTACACACATTTATGTCTCTTAAGGATAAAAAATTTAAAAATTTATTACCACCCCTTGTTTTAGTTAGTACTAAAGAAAAAAAAGATCTAATTAACAGTTTATATAATTTAAAATTTATAAGTGAAAAGGACATAGCTGCATAAAAATGATTCTAGCAAGAATATTCTCAAGCATTTATAAAGACGGAGGCATTATACTGATAGATGCTAAAGGTCAAAAATATATATGTGGCTCTCCAAGAAAAGATAACCCAGTAACAATAAAATTGTTAAAGGATAATCTTAATTGGAAACTTGTTTTAGACCCCGAATTAGAATTTCCAGAAGCTTACATGAGAAACGAAATTGTTATTGAAAATGCATCTTTAAAAGAATTTTTAATGGACTTGGTGAGAAATTTAGGAAGAAAAGAGGTTACTACTGCAAGTTACATCTCAAAAAGAATATTTCAGGTCTGGAGATATATTTCTAATTTTAATTTACCTGGAAAGGCAAGAAAAAATGTTGAACACCATTATGATATTGGAGGTGAAAAGGGAGAAAAACTTTATGATATTTTTTTAGATAAGCAACACAGGTTGTACTCGTGCGCTTATTGGAAAGATGGTACAAAAACTCTAGAGGATGCCCAACAAAATAAAATTGATCATATAGCAAAAAAATTATCAATTAAAAAAGGTCAAAAAATTTTAGAAGTCGGGTGCGGTTGGGGAGGCATGGCATTTGAAATAGCGAAACAAAAAAACTGCGAAGTAACAGGAATTTCTCTCAGCAAAAATCAAATTAATTATTGTAAAAAAAAAGCGAAAGAACTTGGTCTAGATAACCAAGTAAATTTTGAATTAGCAGATTATAGAGAAATAAAAGGAAAGTATGACAGAATTTATTCGGTCGGCATGTTTGAGCACGTGGGAAAAAAATTTTATAAAGTTTTTTTCGAGTCGATGAATAGATTATTAAAGGAAGATGGTATTTTTCTCTTACACACCATAGGAGTTGTAGATAAACCCTCCCCGCCTAATAAATTTATAAATAAATATATATTTCCAGGAGGAGTCTGTCCTTCTTTTAGCCAAATCATAAAACCTATAGAAAAAACGGGTTTAATTGTTTCAGATGCAGAAACTCTGATAAGGCATTATGATAAAACTCTAGAAAATTGGTTGGGGCGTTTTTTAGAAAAAAGACAAGATGTAAAAGATCTTTTTGACGAAAAATTTGTAAAAATGTGGGAGTTTTACCTGGCAAGTTGTGCTGCTGCGTTTAGGTATAGAGATTTAGCTGTTTTTCAATTACAAATTGTGAAGAATTTTCAATCAGCACATCGTACAAGAGACTATATATATTCATAAAACCTGATATTTAATAAAATACAGGTATGAAAAAGAAAAAGAAAAAGAAAAATAATAAGAAAAAATTTAGAAAAAAATCCACTCGAAGAAAGTTAAATAAAATTCGCACTAAAAAAATTAAGAAAAAAAAAAATAAAACAAAGAAGAGAAAAAAAAACATTTTTAGAAAAAAACTTAACAAAAAGAAAAAACTAAATAAACTATCAAAAGTAATTATAACAGCTAATAAAAAATTTAAATCAATTCTTAAGTATGAGTTAAATTTTGACTTAAAAATTCAGAATTTTTTTAATTCTATTTCAAAAAAAATTAAAAATATTAAAAAAAAGATTGAAGAAGCGGGAAAAAGAAGAAAGAGGCTTAAGCTTCAAGAAATGAATAGAGAAAAAAGAGAAATTCAGATCAAGTTGAGAGATGAAAAAGAAAGAGCATTAAAAGCTAAAGAGATTGAGTTGAAAGAGGAAATAAAACTTGAAAAGGAGAGAAAGAAAGAGTTACAAAAGTTTATTAGGCTTGAGCAAGCTGAAGTCAGAAAAGAACAAGCTGAAAAACAAAGGAAGTTTCTTGAGCAAATTAAATTAGAAAAAAAGATTGAAAAATTTAGAAAAAGAGAAGCTTTAGAAATTAAGAACCTAGAAAGATTTGTACTTAGTCAACAGAGGGAGTCATATACAGAAGTACAAGGAAGAATTGAAAAAATTAAATTAAAATATCAAGCATTAAGAGATCAAAAAATTAGAGAACGTGTCCAACAACTTGGTATTAAAGTAGAAGATGGAGATGACAGATCTATATTACTAGAAAAAGAAAGAGCATATAATTTAGAAAGACAAAAAATTGAGTTCGCATTAGAAAGTTTTTATCGGTCAGCACATAGCTTATGTTTTCAAATTAACAAAAGATATATACCTAAATATTTGAGTATTATGAGAGTAATAGACAGACGATTTGAAACTGGAGAAATTTTTATTAAATGGGATGATGCTCCGGATGAAGATTGGTTGATATTGATTTATATTAAAAATAATTTACCTGATGATGGTGTTATAATTGAGGATAAAACAAATCCAGAAAAACATATTTCACATGAATTTAAATCTTCTGAGATTTTTCAAGCTTCAGATGTAATGGTGGACGCATTAACAAACATTTTAGATAAAGAAAGAAATAGAAGGAAAGCTAGTTAATTAGTTGATCTAATTTTTTAATTTCACCTATTTTAAATAAAATTGCATCTTCATTTTTATATCCAAACTTTTCTGCGTTTTCTTTAAACCTTACTGGGGGTTCCCAAATTGGTTCTAAACTTAAGATCGCAGTACCCCAATGCATTCCAACTACTTTTTTTACTTTCAGATCTCTCATAAGCGATAAAAGTTCCTCAGGGTTTGCATGAGCTGTGGACTTATCCTTAACATTTATAATTGGAAAGAAATTATAAGCACCAATGTTACCGAAGCCTAAATCAATTGGACCAAATTTTTCTCCTAAATCTTTATAAAAAGGTGCAGGCCCAGTGTCGCAAGCAAAAAAAATTTTTTTATCTTTGTATTCAATTAGAAAACTTCCCCAAAGACTTCTATTAGTGTCTCCATCACCCCAAATCCAACGTTTACTCCAATGCTGTGCAGGCAACATTGTTATTGTAATTTCCTCATTAATCTTAACTTTATCAAACCAATCCATCTCTGTTACTTTATCTTTTTTGTATCCATTTTTTGTAAAATATTTTCCTAGCTTTAGAGGTACAAGAACTTTTGTATTTTTATAAGGAAAGTTATTTATTGATGTTTGAGACATATGATCTAGATGGTTGTGACTAAGTAAAAATAAATTTATCTCTGGAAGTTCATTTAATTTTAAAGGGGGTTCGATATATTTCTTCGTGCCAAAACCAAAATATCCATAGTATTTTTCAAAAACTGGATCAGTGATAATTGTAGTTTCCCCAAGTTTTATAATAAAGCTCGCATGGTCAAGCCACATAACATATGACTCAGATTTATATTTCTCAAGATTTTTCAAAACTATTTGTCTATCAATTACATGTTCGGGAGGATAATTAATTTTAAGCTTCTTTTTTTCTTCTCTAAAAAGCTTCCAATTCCATTTAAAGTTAGGATCTCTTTTTGGTCCACCTTCTAAATTTCTAAAGGCAAATAGCTTACCGTCTTTATAAATATGGTGATAAGGTTTTTTTTCCATAGCTACTAAATTTGAATTAGAGAAGAAGATTATACAAAAAATAATAAGGGGTCTACACATAAACCCCTTATTATCATAAATATTAAAAATTAAATATTTATTTAGCTGTCAGAACAATTAGCTTTATTTATTCTTTTGTCAAAATCTTTTGCGGCATCTTTACTCACAAACCACACATAAGATTTTTCCTGCAGTTGTTTAGCATCAGATGCGGTACAACGTTCACCAAATTTGACTTTGGCTAAGTCACTACCGGCACAATTAGTGAATAAAACCATGATAGATAAAATAGATATTATTTTCATATTAATAATTTAATAAAAAAATCTGTGTTTTGATTGGCATAAATTAGTCCAAAAAAAGAAATTTAACTCTATTGTTTTTATTTATAAAATTGATTAAATTAGTTTGTGAAACTCAATAAACAAAATAATAAAGTGGCGATCATAATGGGGTCACAATCTGACTATCCTGTTATGAAAGAGTCTGAAAAAATTTTGAAAACCTTAGGGGTTAAATATAAAGTTTCTACTATTTCAGCTCATAGGACTCCCAAAAGAATGTTTCAATTTGCAGAGACAGCTGCTCAAAGTGGATTTGCAGTTATTATAGCTGGCGCAGGAGGCTCTGCGCATCTGCCAGGTATGGTGGCTTCTATAGCAACTGTGCCAGTCATAGGAGTCCCAATTGAAAGTAAAAAATTAAAAGGATTGGATAGCTTATTATCAATAGTTCAGATGCCTAAGGGTTGTCCAACAGCAACTATGGCTATAAACGGCGCTTTTAATGCAGGACTATTTGCTGCTTCAATAATAGGAACCTTTGATATGAAAGTTAGATCAAATCTAGAAAAGTGGAAGCGATTACAAACAAAATTAGTTAAAAAAAAACCTAAATAAATGTCTAAAATTACTTTAGGTATTATAGGTTCAGGTCAATTAGGCTCGATGTTATGTCAAGCAGCTCAGAAACTTAATGTTAAGACTGTAGTAATTTCGGATGATGAATACGGGCCAGCTAAAAATTTTTCAAGCAAATTTATATTTACTAAATACAATGATCAAAAAAATATTCAAGAATTTATAAAAATAGTTGATGTTGTTACATATGAATTTGAAAATATACCTATAGATATCCTTGAACAGATTGATAAAGAAAAAAAGGTTTTACCAAACCCTAATATTAACAAAATTGTACAAAATAGAAGATTAGAAAAAACTTTTGTTAACGATTTAGGAATTCAAACTACGAAATGGACGTTTGTTGAAAAAAAGGAGGATATTTTAAACAATAAGAGTCTACTTCCTGGAATTTTGAAAACTAACACTCTCGGTTACGACGGCCATGGTCAATTTGTTTTAAATAATTTAGAAGATGTAAAAAAAAACTGGTGTTTTACTGCTGATTTCATTTTAGAAAAAAAGGTAAATTTAAAAAAAGAAATATCAGTTATTATTACAAGGTATCAAAATGGTACAATTTCAACTTATGAACCTATAGAGAATGTTCATGAAAATCAAATTTTAAAGCATTCAAAAATACCAGCTAATATCAACCAAAAAATTTATAGAGAATGTTTAGATAATACAAAAAAAATTGCTGATTGTTTGAATTATGTTGGAACAATGTGTGTTGAATATTTCTTAGATGGTAATGATAATATTCTAGTCAATGAGATAGCTCCAAGAGTTCACAATTCTGGACATCTTACAATTAATGCTTTTAATATAAGTCAATTTGAAGGCCATATAAGAGCAGTGTGTAATTTAAATATGATAGAACCAATTAAGGTTTCAAATGCTGAAATGATAAATATTCTTGGAAAAGAAATAGAAAATTATAAGAAAAAAACTTTTAGCGAAAATGAATTTTTTTTTGATTATAAAAAGAAAGAAATTAAAGAAAAGAGAAAGATGGGTCATTTAACAATTTTAAAAAAATAATCATCTTTAATTAAAAATATCTACTTAACTTATAGGTTTAGTTAAATTAGGATTATTATTTTGAGGATTATTTACATCTTTAGAAACTTCGTGAAATTTTAAATTGGGTGGTTTTATAGAATTTAAAACCTCCATAGCATTTTTTTTTATATTCAAATAATTATTTATGTGACTTTGATTAATAATCATAGGTTCTCTATGATGAATGTGACTTATTTTATCTGTTGCTTCTCTTGTGATTATACAAAATTTATTATTTTGGTGAATACCCGCAAAAAACAAAACTTCGCCATTTTCTTTTGTAAAGTAATATGGAATTTTAATTTTGCCTTCTCTTTTCCATTCATAATATCCATCAGCAGGAACAATACATCTCGATGTTTGTATGAGATTTTTAAAAGTTATTTTTTCCATGAGGGTCTCTCTTCTTGCATTTATAAGCGGTGAAAATTTATCTAGCTTTTTAGACCAGTTAGGTACCAATCCCCATTCGTAAAGTTCTAGAGCTTTACCATTTGTATAAGATTTAATAATAGGAAGTTTTTGAGAAGGATGAGCATTATAATTGTTAGTGTCTTCAACTTTAATATTTGTTTTTACAATATCTATAGTTTTACTAATAGGTTTAGTGATTTTGTACCGACCACACATTAATTTTTTTTCTTATTTCTTTTCAATTTTCTTTTTTCTTTTAGAGTTAGTTTAGCTTTTTTCATAAAGCTACGATCTTTTTTACTTTTACCAGAATATCTCTTTGACATGATTATAATTCTCGAGCAAGTTTTCTTACTTTTTTCATATGTTTTTCAAATTTTTTTTGAGACATTCCAGGCAACACTTCATAAAACCTAATATAACTTGTTTTCATCCCGCCAAGTTTTAATACGCCTGCTTTAATTCTTCTAAAAGGAATGTTTTGAAACCAAGTTTGGATGCTAAACCAATTTCCCCCGTAGCTCATTGACATAATCGCCTGACGTCCTTTCATTGCTCCTGCTACAGGGTAACCCCAATTCCCGACAATTCTTTTAAAAGAAAAAAACCATTTTGGAGCTAAGACTAAATCTATAAAATTTTCTAAGATCGCAGTTGCTCGTAGATTATAACATGGTGATATCATAAATAAGACATCACTTTTTTCTAATCTTTTTCTATAATTTAATATTTGCTCACTAGGTTCTGAACCATCATAGAAAGGTATAGGTTTTTCTTCATGTAAATTTACTAAATCAATATCATGACCTAATTTTTTTGCCTCTGAACAAAATGTGTCTCTAATTTCTTGATTAAAACACTTTTTTGTATTGTGGTGACCGTAAACAACAAAAATTCTTTTTTTCATATTATTATTCTTCCGAATCTTTCCCCTCATCTTTCCAGAAAATAAATATTCCACTTCCGATACCAATTGAGATAGCCGAGACCCAAACTGCTGCCTCTAATTTACTAAACAAAATTAAGCCACCAAAAACGATTATAATTAAACCTAATATTTTGTTGTTCATTAATAAAGCCTATTGACAGAGCATACAGCCGCATATTAAAGTTCAATTGTCCATATGTCATGGAAAAAAAGACACAGCATTCGACATGCTGGACTCTATAAGGGTTGCAAAGTCGGTTGAAAGAAAGGAGATGTGATGAATAGATTCTCACGTTTACTTGGTGAGTTCAGCCGAAGAAAGTCAGAGGCAAACTTACAAAGTAAATTAAATAAATCTGTTGAAGCACCTGAAGCCAATGCAAATGGTACAAGTGGTTACTTAATAAAAGAGGGTAAGAATGCTGGTAAAGTGCTTAAGCATTTAAAAACAGAAAAAAACAAACTTTAATCTTTATAGAGGGGTTTAAAAACCCCTCACAATGTAATAACCCCATAAATGGAAAAACAAAACTTTTATGATCTGAATTTTGATCAACTTAGAGCTTTTTTAATCGAGCATGCTGAAGTTGATATTAAAAAAGCTAAAATGAGATCTCAGCAACTTTTTAACGCAGTTTATAAAAAAAACATTAAAAGTTTTGATGAACTTACTACATTTGGAATTGAACTCAGAAATAAGATCAAAGATTTAATTAGTTTGGAAAAACCAAAAATTATAGATGTTCAAAAATCTAAAGACGGAACAATAAAATTTCTTTTAGAGCTTAAAGATAAGCGAAATGTTGAGACAGTTCTCATTCCAGATAAATCTCAAAGCAGATATACAATTTGTTTATCTGTATCAGTAGGTTGTTATCTCTCTTGTGAATTTTGCGCTACTGCTCAAATTTCAAAAAAATTAGTGAGAAATTTATCACCGGGAGAAATAATTTCGCAAATAATTTTAAGTAAAGATTATATTGATGATTGGTCAGCACAGAAAAAAATTACTAATCAAGTATTAATGGGCGAAGGTTCACCCTTTTTAAATTTAGATAATGTAAAAGTTGCTATTGAAAATTCAAAAAATAAAGACGGTTTAGAGTATGGAAGAACAAGGATTACAGTTAGTACAGTTGGAGTTGGAATTAAAAAAGATAATTTAGATGCTATAGAGTGGGCTGCAAATGAATTAGATGTTTATCTAGCATGGAGTTTACATAGTTCGATACCAAAACACAGATCTAAGTTGATGCCAATAAATGATAAATATTCAATTAACTCATTAATACCGCAATTAAAAAAATATTATGATAAAACAAAATTACCAATTTTTATTGAATGGATATGTTTAGAAGAAAATTTAACGGATAATCATGCAAAAGAACTAATAAAGATTATGAAAAAAGTTCCTTCAAAATTAAATTTGATTGAGTTTAATCCACTTTCTAATAAAGATTTCAAGGCAGCAAGCCAGGAGAGTATAGATAAATTTTCAAAAATTATACAAGAAGCAGGGTTTCTCTCTTTGTTCAGAAGAAGCAGGGGCAGAGACATTAACGCGTCATGTGGTTCTTTAGCGAATAAAAAAGCATTAATTAATTAAATAATATATAATGTATTATGGATTCGATATTTAATTTAATCATTCTGTTACTTTTAGCAGCCAATTTAATCGGTTTAATTTTACTATTAAAACGAAAACAACCCGATCAGATAAATAGCGAGCAAGCATTTAAAGACGAGGTGAATTCATTAAAAAATTCTTTCAGCCAATCTTTTGGTTCTATGAGCAAAGAGATAGCAAAAGATATGACTGGTGCTCTAACTAAAGTTGATGAAAAAGTTTCTGTATTTAATCAACAAGTCAGTGAATTAAATAAAAGCCAAGACAATTTTAGCAGAATTTTGAGTGGCGTTAAAACATATGGTACATTAGCAGAATTTGGATTAGGTGCTCTTCTTAAAGATTTATTACCAGCATCACAATTTATCGCTAATGCAAAAATGAAAGATGATACATCTGAGACAGTTGAATTTGCTATAAAGCTTCAGGATGTTTTATTGCCTATTGATAGTCATTGGCCTGTTGAAAAATATAAAGCAATTGACGATGCTTATAATGCCAATGATAAAGAGGCTCAAGCCGAGGCGAGAAAAGATTTAGCTGCTGCATTTAGATTAAAAGCTAAAACAGTTAATGCAAAATATATTGCTCCACCTAAAAGCACAGACTTTGCGATTGTCTACGTTCCCACAGAGGGATTGTTTTCGGAACTTTCAAGCTATAGAGACCCGAAGACAAAAGAACTATTATTGCAAGAGCTTAGGACAAAATACAAAGTAACAATATCTGGCCCTAATACTTTATCTGCTTTGTTGCAATCGTATCATTTAGGATTTCAAACATTAAAAGTTCAACAACACGCAACACAAATCTATAGTGACTTAAGAAACATAAGCTCCAGGTTTGAAAAGCATTTTGATGGAATTAAAGATCTAAGAAAGAAATTAGAGCAAGCCATGGCTGCAACTGATGGTTTTGGTAGAGATGCTAGATCGATAATGAATACGTTGGGAAATATTAAAGATCCAGAGCAAGTAACAGATTCCTTGAAAGAAAATCCAGAAAAGATAAAAGTTCTTAAGTAACACAAATTATGTCTAACTTTGTCTTTTACGATTTTGAGACCAGCTCTTCTAACAAATATTGGGGTCAGATAATTCAAATCGGAGCTGTTTTAACAAACGATAATTTGGATGAATTAGATCGTTTTGATGCTCGCTGTAGATTAAGCCCCGGAATAATTCCTGAGGCGATGGCATTAATTGTAAATAAGACTTCACCTTCTATGCTCAAGAAGTCTAATCTTTCTCATTACGAAATGATTAGACAATTTGTTGAAACCTTAAAAAGATGGGGTAAAGCTACTTTCATTGGTTTTAATAGCATAGAGTTTGATGAAGAGTTCTTAAGATGTACTCTGTTTCAAACATTAGAATACCCATACCTTACTAGTACGAACGGAAACACTAGGGGAGATATTTTAAGTTTAGCAAGAGCAGCAAATTTATATTATCCCAATACTCTTAAAAATTCTATTAATGAGAAAGGAAATGATGTTTACAAGCTTGATCAAATGGCTCCTTTAAACGGGATTGAACATGGTGACGCGCATAGTGCTATAGGAGATGTTATTGCTACAATTGGAATAGCAAAATTGATATCTAAAAAAGCACCAAATGTTTGGAAAGCAAGCATGTTAACTTTGGATAAAAATCATTCTTTGGATTTAATAAAAAAAGAATTGTTATTTTGTACAAATGAATATTTTTATGGAAGAAGTAGACCATATGTTCAAACTTTTATATGTCAACACCCACAATATCAGTGGCCATTGTGTTTTGATTTAAGACATGATCCTTCACCATATTTGGAAATGCCTGTTGCAGAACTTACATTAGCTATGAAAAAACAGCCTAAGTTTATTAGAACTATAAGGCATAATAAACATCCAGTAATTATGAGTCCTTCCTATGGAAATAAATTTGATGAATATAAACTGATTGGTGTAAAAAAATTAGAAGAAAGAGCCAAAATGATCAAAAATAATAAAAAATTTGCTGACAATGTGGCTTCTATAAAGCGAATAGAAACCGATGAAAAAGAGCAGGTTAAATCACAGGAAGACCTTTACAATGAGGAGAGCATTTATGCTAAATTTACATCTGCAGAAGATAATAAGGTAATGCCAGAATTCCACATTGCAGAATGGAATAAAAAGCTTCATGTTATAACGAAATTTAAAGATGAAAGGCTTAAATACTTTGGAAAAAAACTACTTTACATGGAAAAACCTGAAGTTCTTAGTAAAAGTGATTATAATTTAATCCATAAAGACATATCAAAAAAAATTTTAAGCACAAACAATGAAAAATGGAATACAATCCCAAGAACTTATTCAGAGATAGACACTTTAAGAGTAAAATTTGAAAAAGAAAACCAACCTGAAAAATTAAAAATTTTAGATGATATTAACGCATACGTTGAAGATTTAGAAAAAATTTACTCATCTGCGTAGTTGACTTTAAATAAAAAATAACTAATTAAGATGTATGGCAACAAAATCGATAACAGATGAGAATTTTGAAACAGAGGTAATAAAGTCTACAAAGCCAACGGTAGTTGATTTCTGGGCTGAATGGTGCGGACCCTGCAAGCAAATAAGTCCAGTGCTAGAGGAAATTTCTGATGAGATGAACGACCAAGTAATTATTGCAAAACACAATATTGATCAGGAACCTAACACACCAACAAAATATGGAATTAAAGGAATACCAACTATGCTTTTATTCAAAGGCGGAGAACTAAAAGCGACTAAAGTTGGCGCTACTACAAAATCTGATATTATATCTTGGATTAAAGAAAATATTTAATTTTTATTAAGGACACTTCCACATAGATAAAGAGATCCGAATATACAAATAACCTTTTTCTCTTTCGACGAAATTTTTTTTAAAGCTAAATCGAAACTTTTTGATTTTTCTACCACGAAATTATTTTTTTTTGCAACTCTCATTAGAAGACTATTAGAAACTGATGCTGATTCATTTTCAATTGGAATTGTAACTATTTTTTTAAATATTCCTTTAAATTTTTTTATAAAAACTTCAGGATTTTTATTCTTTGTCATACCCCAGATTCCGTAAATTGGCATTTTAATTGTTTTGAGGTAATTGGCTAAATTTTTTGCACTTATTTCTGAGTGACAGCCATCCAGTAAAATTTTTTCACCAGAGTATATCTTTTTAATTAATTTACCTTTTTCTAAATATTCTATCCTTGCTGGTAATTTAATTTTAGGAATAGTTTTGATAATAACTTTTTTACTTATTTTGATATCCAGAGCTATCTTAATAGCCATACATAAATTTTCAATGAGTCCTCTTGAGTGTATATATCTTGTTTTTATCTCTATTTTATTTTTTTGATCTTGATAAAAATATTTATTATTTGATTTTACTAATTTCCACAAATTAGGATAATAAATTTTGCTATTATTTTTACTTAATAGATGCTTGATCTTCTTTAAGACAAAAGGTTTTTGCTTGCCAATATAGATATTTGTAAAATTACTTAAAAAGCCAACCTTTTGTAAAATTATTTCTGAAATTGTTTTTCTTTTTAAAAAATTTAAATGTTGCTTATTTATATTTACTACAGCCTGTATTTTCGGAAAGTTAAACACATTTGTTGAGTCTTTAGCAAAAAGAGCTCCTGCTTCGATAAGATTATAATTATTATCTTTGTTTGCGGCATTTAAAATAAATATAACTGTAAGAGTTTCGAAAACTGTTAACTTTACTTTTTTCTTTTCAATTTCTTTAATAGTTTTTCTTATTTCAGTAAAAGTTAAATATCTATCACCCATCCAAAAGCGTTCTCTTATATCTTTTAAACTTGGAGAAATATAAGCAGAAGTTTTTTGACTATTTCCTTCTATAAAAAATTTTAGTGACATTAAGAGTGAAAATTTACCGTCACTTCCTATTATATTAATAACATTTTTCAAATTATTTTCTGGATGGCCTAATTTTTTGAGAACTAGCTTAATTCTTTTAAGATCAAAATTTATTGATTTACTAAATAACTTCTTTTTAGCTAGCAGTTTGTAAAGACTGATCGATTGTGACATTTGATGACTCACTTTTAACTTGAGCCTCAGCTTTTTTCAACAATACATTTAATAATGTTCCTATTGTTGAATTCAAATATTTTCTTTCAACCACAAGATCTATTCCACCATGATCTTTTACGTACTCAGCAGTCTGAAATTCCTCAGGCAAAGTTTCTCTCACAGTGTCTTGTATTACTCTTCTTCCAGCAAACCCAATTGTTGCTTTTGGCTCAGCAATTAAAACATCTCCTAGCATCGCCCATGAAGCAGTAACACCTCCAGTTGTAGGGTCTGTAAGGACAACTATGTAAGGAATATTTTTTTTTTTTAATTCATTAACTGCTAAAGCAGTCCTTGACATTTGCATTAACGCAATAGATGACTCCATCATCCTTTGCCCTCCACTACAACTAAAAAAGACGAGAGGAAGATTATTCTCTATTGAATATTGGACACCCGCAATGAATGCCTCTCCAGAAGCAGCTCCAAAAGAACCACCTATAAATCTAAAATCTTGAGCTCCAACTACGACTTTTATTGTATTAACTTTACCGACCGCTATAGAAACAGCATCTTCTTGCTGCGTAATCTTTCTTGCTGATTTCAATCTGTCAGAATACTTCTTATTATCTTCAAATTTAAGTGGATCATCAACTGGAATGGGGGTTTTGATGATTTCAAAATCTTTATTATCAAAAAAAGTTTCAAATCTTTCTTTACAGGAGAGCTTATGATGTGCACCGCATTTTGGACAACATTTTAAATTTGATAAAAGATCCTCTTTATAAATTAAATTTTTACAGCCACAAGTGGTCCAAAGATTTTCTTCTACCTTAGATGACTTCTTTTCAAATAAAGATTTAATTTTTGGTTTTATAAATTTTGTAATCCAGTTCATAAAATTTTGTTTCTCAAACTGTATACAACTTTAACTAAATTTGTGACAGGATTTTGTCTCATTTTGAGCGAATTAGTTATGGTTTTACACAATAAACTACCAACTACCAACCCATTAGCTGATTTTAATGAGTAAATTGTCTTATTTGTTATTCCAAAACCGATTACTAAATTTTTTTTAGGATTTATTTTTTTAATCTTTTTATAATTTTGGAGAATTTTTTTCGGAGCAACTTTTAATTTTCCACCAGTTGTAGAAAGCATTGATATATAATAGATCATGTCATGGGAATCTTTTATTATTTTTTTCATTCTTTTTAAAGAAGTTGTAGGTGAAAGTAATTGAATAAAATTAATTGACTTTTTTTTACATTTTTTTGCGAAATTTTTATTTTCAGGCCAAGGTAAGTCTACAATTATCAAACCATCTACACCTGAGTTTTTGCAATTTTTGAGAAAGTTATCCTCACCATTTTGATATATTAAATTAAAGTATCCCATTAATATTAATGGTTTGTTTGGTTTGTATTTCTTAAATTTTTTTACAATTTGAAAAACATCTTTAAGCTTTAAACCATTTTTAAGAGCACGATGTGAACTTTCTTGTATTTGACCTCCATCTGCTATAGGCGTGTTATGAGGAAAACCAAGCTCTAAGATATCAGCATATTTAGAGATAGATTTTAAAATTTTAAGTGAATTATTCTTAGTATTGTCTCCTGCTACAGTGTAGGTGATTAAAGCTGTTCTCTTTTCTTTTCTGCAATTTTCAAAAGCTTTCCTAATTTTTGATGTCATCTAATATAGGACCCTAGTTTACTTTTAATAATGTCTTTGTCTTTAATTGAATCTCCACAGCTATTTACAATAATAATATTTGTGGGTTTTAACTTAGGAGCGATTTTAATTGCTTTAGCAAAGGCGTGAGAAGGTTCTAGAGAGGGAGATATATTTTCCAATCTCGACACTAATTGATAAGCTTCTAAAGCTTCTTCATCACTAGCAGAAGAATACTTTGCTCTTTTTGTATCTTTTAAGAAACAATGTAATGGTGAAATACCAGGGTAGTCTAAACCTGCAGAAATAGATTCAGTAGTCCCTATCTGACCTTCTTTATCTTGAACAACATACTGAGCTGCTCCATGTAAAATTCCAATTTTAGATCCATTTGTTAAAGGAGCTGCATGCAGTTTACTTTTTTTTGGTCCGCCTGCTTCTATTCCATAAAATTCTGCATCAGTATCCATAAATTCATTCCAAAATCCCATTGCAGAACTACCACCACCTACACAATTAAATAATTTTAATTTTCTTGGAATTTTTCCAAACTCCTCTTTAATTTGCAAAACTAATTCTCTAGAAATCTGAGCTGTGCTCCAAGCACAGATCTTAATAAAAATATTAGGACCAACAGTTGACCCAACACACATATGTGTCGTATCGCAGTTTGAAACCCAGTAGCGCATACATTCACTCACTGCATCTACTAAAGTTTGACTTCCTGTAGAGACCGGTACAATTTCTGCTCCATTTTGTTTTATTGCCTCAACATTCGGCCTTTGTCTTTTAATATCTTTGGAGCCCATAAAAATTTTGCATTTAAGACCAAACTTTTTTGCAGCCATCGAAAGCATTTTACCTGCATATCCAGCACCTGTATCCCCTATAATAAATTTTTTACCTGCTCTTTTAGCAATAAGACAATGAACTGTTGCGTTGTAAATTTTGTGTGCACCTCCGTTGGCTTCAGAAACTACTTTAGCATATATTTGTGCACCACCTAGATAATCTGTTAAATTTTCAAGCTTGATAAATGGTGTTGGAGAACCAACATAGTTTTTAAAATAATAGTCTCTATCTTTCAAAAATTTCTTATCTTTTCTTAATTTAGCAAATAATTTTGTAAGGTCATCAATAGGTTTTTTAAGAGTTTCAGGAATAAAATTTCCCCCAAATTTTCCTCCATACATATAGTTTTTATCGTGTTGATCAATTAAAGGGATTTTTTTCTTTATTTTCATAATTAATCCGTTTTACCTCAGAAATAAAATTTTTGATTTTATTAATATCTTTTACTTTATTTGTTTCTAAAGCACCAGAAACATCAACAATATCAGCCAAATTTCTTAAGTCATTTAACTTTTCCGTTGTTATATTGCCTGCTATCATTTTTTCTACGTTTGTCGAAACGTTTTTAATCCATTGATAATTCCAATCCAAACTTTCTGCATATCCAGAGCTATCCCACAAAATTATATCTGCCTCTTTTTCTATTTTTTTATAAATTTCTATATCAGACTTTTTTTTTACTTGGATTGAAGCTATTATTTTTTTATTAAATTTTTTTTTAATATAAGCCAAACTTTTATTATTGTAATCACCATATAATTGGAGGAAATCAAAATTTAATTTTGAAAAAGCCTCAATTTCTTTATCAGTTGGACTTACCAGTACTCCAACATATTTTGTTTCCTTTTTTTCGATGTTAGTAAGAGCTTTTGCTTTGTCTGCTGAGATAAATCTATGGCTCTTAGGGTAATTTAAAATAAATCCACAATAATTTACTTTATTTTCAACACATGCTTCAACCTCAACTGTTTTTGAAAGACCGCAAACTTTTAGCTTCATTTGATTAATTTAATGATTTGATAAGACTTTGAATATTCTTTTGAATATTTCCTTTAATTATACTACGTCCCATAACAAGAGATGTTGCTCCATTTTTTAAACTTTGCTTTGGTGACATAACTCTTTTTTGATCACCTTTACCATGTCCAGGCAATCTTATACCGGGGGTTATTATTTCCATAGTTTGACAAATCTTTTTAATATACTTTGCTTCATGACCAGAGCAAACTATTCCATCAAGTTTTGCAGATTTAGCAAGTGAAACTTGTTTTTTTACTATTTCTTTAATTGATTTATTGTAACCAATTTTTTTTATTGATGAGTTAGAAAAGCTTGTCAAAATCGTTACTCCCAAAATTTTCATTCTTTTATTTATTTTTTTTGATGCTTTTTTAACTGCTTTTAACATTTCAAGACCACCGTTAATGTGAACAGTCAAATAAGAGACATTTTTTAAATCTTTCAACGAATTAATTGCTGCTATACATGTGTTAGGTATATCATTTAATTTTAAATCTAAAAAAATTTCCTTTTTTTTAAGTTTTAAAATGGTTGCTCTTCCTTTTGGGCTAAGGAAAAATTCCAATCCAATTTTATATCCTATTTTTAATTTTTTCGTCTGAGTTTTTTTAATAATTTGCTTAAGTTTTTTGGGACTTGAAACGTCACAGGCTATAAATATTTTTAGTTTTTTCATTTATTTACGAAACTATTAAATCTTTTACTTGCTTTAAATCTTATTTTATTCTTTTTTGGAACAAAAATCAGCTCTCCAGTTTTAGGGTTTCTAGCATTATATTTTTCTTTAATTTCCTTTAAAAAAAAGGAGCCAAATCCTCTAAGTTCAACAGATTTTTTTTCGTTCAAAGCATTTTTAATTGATCCAAAAAAAGTATCTATGATGACTTCTATTTGTTTATTGCTGAGTTTCTGATGCTTAATTCTTATTTCTTTAATAAGCTTTGGTCTTGACAATTATTTATCTTCTTTTTTTTTCTTTTTATTTCCTAGGGCTTTCTCAAATATACCTTTTAGAGTAGCACCTGATTTTGTTGCTCCCTCCCCGAATTTTGCAATTAATGATTTTTCTTCATCTATTTGAGCAGCTTTTACACTTAATTTTACCTTTCTACTTTTAAGATCTAGTTCAGTTATTTTTGCATCTAGTGCATTTCCTGATGAAAATACTTCTGGTCTTGCGTCTGCTGAGTCCTTAGCCATATCTGCTTTTCTAATCGTAAAAATTAATTTTTTATCTTTATCTATTGTTACTTTTACTCCAGTTTTTAAAACTTCATGAATTCTAGTAGTAATAATGTCGCCTACTTTCTTCTTATTATCTTTAAACCAGTCCAAAGGATCTTTATCTAGCGCTCTTTTAGAAAACCTTATTTTGTTGTCTTTAATTTCAATTATCTTCACATTAATAAGATCGTTTTTTTTGAATTTTTTAAGATCTTCAATGTTTTCGTCATAAGAGATCTCTTTGTAATGCAGCATGCCGCTTAAACCAGACTCAACAAGTTCAGCAAATATTGCCTTATCTGTAATATTATTAATCTTAATTTTAACCTCTTTACCGACTTTTTCTTGAATTTTGTTCCAAGGATTTTCTAACGTTGCTTTGTAAGACAATGAAATTCTTTTTGTTTCTTTTTCAATATTAACAATTTTGAATTTAATTTTTTGTGATGTTGAAAGAACTTTACTAGGTTTAATATTTCTGTTTGTCCAATCTAATTCTGAATTATGAATTAATCCCTCTATACCTTCCTCAATTCTTACGAAACACCCATAATCCATAATTTTAGTTACAGTTCCTTCATAAATATTACCTACTTTATATTTCTTTTCGATATTTGAATAAGGATCTTCTGTCAAAGCTTTTACTGATGCGGAAACTCTATTTGTTTTAGGATCTATTTTTGCAATCTTAACTTTTAATTTTTGACCAATGGTTACTAAATCTGACGGTTTCTTTACTCTCCCATGACTTAAATCCGACACGTGAAGAAGAGCATCGATTCCATTAATGTCTAGAAATATACCCCAGTCTGTTGTTGTTTTTACTACTGCATCTTCAATTATATCACCTTCTTTAATATTTTTTAATGCTTCAGTTATCTCAGCATTTTTACTTTTCTCTAAAACTGCCCTTCTTGATACACAAACGTTACCACGATTTTTATCTATTCTTGTCGCAATGACTTTTATTGGAGTATTCATTAAATGATCAATTTTCTTTAAAGGTCGAACGTCGATCTGAGAGGATGGCATGAAGCATGGTAAACCTTCAACATTTGCTATAAAACCGCCTTTTACCTTTCCAGTGATATACCCTGTAAGTTCTTCTTGAGTTTCAAAGACTTTTTCCATTTTTTTCCACGCTTTCATTTTTCTAGCTTTATCTCTTGAAATAACAATTTCACCTTTGAAACTTTCAATTCGCTCTAAGTAAACATCAATAGATGATCCAATCTTCAATTTAGTTAACTCATTGTCGTTTTTAAACTCTTCTACAGGAATCATACCTTCCATTTTGGCTTTACAATCAACCACGATAAAGTTTTTAGTTATTTCTGTAACTGTAGCTTTTATGATTTCGTTTTCTTTTAGCTTTCTGTCTTTGAAGTCTTCGTCAAGGAGATTTTGAAACTCCTTATATAATGGATTAGCTTTTTTTAATTCTTGTTCAGTTGACATACTTTTTTTTTATAACTTTGTTAACATACTTTGTCATTTTCACTAGCATTGCCTTCTTGTTTAATTTTGCAGTGTCGATTTCTATCGCATCTCTATGTTTGAGTAAAGGACTGTTTTTTCTTTTGATGTCATGATTATTTCTTATTCTAAGGGCTTTTTTTACTTCCTTTAAAGAAATTTTATTATTTTTTTTCCTAAGCTCTTTAAATCTTCGAATTGCCGCAGTATTAATATTACATTTAAAAAAAAACTTTACGTCGGAGCGAGGTAAGATTTTTGTTGAAATATCTCTTCCCTCTATACAACACATCTTATTTTTTTTCGCAAAATTAGTCTGATAAACTTTTAAGATTTTTCTTATATTAGGATTTTTCGCTATAATTGCACTATTTTCTGATATTTTAACAGTATGTAAGTTTATTTCTTTTAATTTTTTATATTTTAACTTCTTAAATCTTTTTCTAAGAAAACTTATTGTATTTTTAGGGTTATTTTTTATTAATAGATAACTAGCATAACGATAAAGTAAACCAGATGATAAAAATTTTAGATCAAATTTTTTTGCGATTAGCTTACCTCCAGTCGATTTACCAGTAGCTGCACCCCCGTCACAGGCAATTTGAAAAATCTTATTTTTTAATTTCAAATTTGCCTCCTAACTGTTTAATGATATTTAAAAAAGATGGTGCGGATGTAAATACAGTCTCAAAATTTTTTATTTTAGTTTTTATCCCAGTTAACGAAGATAGGATAAAAGTTGACATACAAATTCTATGATCTCCAAGATTTGGTACATAAATCGTTTTATTAACTTTTTCTATGGAAGCATTTCCATAAATTTTTACCTCATTTTTTTTTACTTCACTTTTTATCCCAATTTGCCTTAACACTTTTTGCATTTCTTTAATTCTATTACTTTCCTTATTTGCCAGGTCTCCAATACCTTTAAAGACTGATCTTCCATTCGTTAAAGCAGCTATTACAAATAATATGGGGTACTCGTCAGTTGACTTTACATAATATTTCTTAGATGCTTTTAAAGGTGCCAGCTTTGAACTTTTGATGTGTATATCACCAAAAAGTTCATTATGTTTTTTTTTCTTATTTTTAAACTTTATATTTGCCTTATGTTTTTTTAATAACTCATAAAAACCAATTCTTGTTGGATTTAAACCAACGTTTTTAACAATCAAATATGAATTTTTACTTAAAAGAGTGAGAGCAGTAAAAAAGGCTGCAGAAGATGGATCGCCCGGAATTTTTATATCAATAGGAGTTAGTTGCTTTTTACCAAATATTTTTATTAGCTTTATAGGTTTCTTTTTAACTTTGACTGAGTCAAAATTTTTAATAAGTAAATTTTCAGAATGATCCCTACTTATCTCTTTCTCTTTTATTTCTGTGATTCCATAGGAGTTTAATCCAGCTAGCATCACAGCACTTTTTAACTGAGCAGAAACACCCGAATTATATTTTATACCAATAGGAATTTCTGAAGAAATTAATTTTAATGGAAAATTAAATTTATTTTTTGGAAAAAACTCTGCACCAAACTCAGACATTAGTTCAATTAGTTTTTTCATATTTCTTTTATTTAGAGATTTGTCCCCCATAACATTTATCTCTATATCGGGAGTTGTAGATAAGATACCAGTTAATAATCGGGCTAAAGTCCCGGAATTTCCAAAATTAAGTTTTAAATTTTTCTTCGCTACTAATGACCCTAAGCCCTTTCCATAAATTAAATAAGACTTTGGTGAAATCTTCTTAATTTTGACACCGAGTTTTCTAAGATTTTTTATTGTATCGTAGACATCATGAGACTCTAGAGTGTTAGAGGTTTTTGATATGCCTTGTGAAATAGCACCAAATAAAAAACTTCTGATTGATAAAGATTTATCAGAGTCTACAGTTATTAATTTCTTAAAAGGTTTTATTTTAAAATCATTTTCTATTGAAAAGCTTTGAATATGCATCAACCTTATGAAAAATTTGAACCAAAATAAGTTGCTATAGCTTTCGAAGATTTGAGTAATTCTCTAGATGTGCCTTCAGCAATAACTGATTGCTCGCCTAAAACATAAGATCTATCAGTGATATCAAATAAATTTTTTACAGCGTGGTCAGTTATCAAGATTGAAACGCCCATATTTTGAATTTTAAGAATATATTTTTGTATGTCCTGAATCACAATTGGATCTAAAGCCTGCAAAGGTTCATCGAGTAAAACTATTTTAGGTTTATTTATCATAAGTCGTGCCATCATTAATCTTCTTATCTCACCTCCAGATAATACTGATGCATTAAGTTGTCTAAGATGTTGTAAATTAAATTCATCGAGTAATTTTTCTGTTATCATTTTTTGTTTGTCTGCACCCTTTATACTTATTTGAGCTATACCTAATAAGTTGTCATAAACTGACATATTAAAAATGCTTCTCTGCTGAGGTAAATACCCTAACCCTTCTTTTGATCTTAAATGAATTGGTATTTGATCAATAGCTTTATTGTTAAGAAAAATTTTTCCACTGTCTGGTTGTTGTTCACCAATACACATTGAAAATAAAGTTGTTTTTCCACATCCGTTGGGCCCAAGTATACCAACACATTCCCCAGGATAAACTTTTAGAGATAATTTTTTTAGTATAGGTCTACCATCAAAAGATTTACTGATATCTTTAACCTCAAAAAGGGGTTTATCTTTTTTAAACTTTAATATTCTAAAACCTTTTTTCATCTAGTTTAGTTTTAAATTAGCATTTACTTTGTTACCTTTAAAGGAGGTAATATCTAAATTCTGCTTTTTTATATCAAATAATAATTTATCTGCAATCAGATCTCCATTTTCACTATTAATTCTCACATTTTCATCGATACTTAAGAAGTTTTCTGAGTTCGAATAATTTGCTTTGTTAGCAAAAAGTTTACTCAAAAGGTATTCTGCCTTAACGTTGTCGGTAAATTGCATATCTAAAGTTTTATTATTGTAAATTCCAGCATCAGACCACACGGAGAGTATAGTATCATCTTTAAAATAAAATTTTGCATGAACATCCTTCATGTAAACTATATCAGGTTTTTTCTCATCTAATTTTGCTTCTTTAGACTGTAAAATATATCTATTGCCATTAAGATCTAATCCTGTGTATTCAATATTAAAAAAAATATCACTTTCTTCAGTGCTTGATCCTTTTTTGCTTTGTGTGCTTTTTTTGATAGTTTCTGAATTATCATTGTAAACTGTAGAATTATCTTTTTTATAGTAAGTCCCAAAAATAATTAATATCCCAATGACAAGCAAACTAATTTGAATTAATCTCAGTTTTTTTTTTCTATTAATCATTTAAGCCCATAATTTAATAAAGAATGGATATGTATAATTCCAATTAACTTTTTATTTTTTTTCTTGAAATCATTATCAGAAACAACAAGTAAACTAGTGATCTTTTTTTCGTTCATTATAGATAAAGCTTTGCTAGCCGGCATATTTTCATTAACAAATAATGGTTTTTTAGTCATTATTTTCTGAATTCTTGTATCTTTGGAAATAAATTTAATTTCTCTTCTTAAATCTCCATCTGTTACAAGTCCTTTAATATACTTCCCCTTTACAGCCACAATAATTCCAAAATTTTTTTTATTCATTGTTTTTAAACCTTCACTTAATTTACTATTTACTTTTATTAGTGGCAGTTTCTTTCCCGTAATCATTATATCTTTTGCTAACAAAAGAGACCCACCTATGTTTCCACCTGGGTGATAAATTTTAAATTTTTCTTTCGAAAACTTTCTTTTAACCATCACTGTTGTTGCTAAACAATCTCCTAGTAACATGGTGATAGAGGTACTAGATGTTGGTACCATACCGGTAATGTCTGATTCTTTTACTTTAGGGAGTAAAATTTTTATATCACTTGCTTTTAATAATAAACTATCAGCTTTCGACGCTACACCGATAATTTTTATTCTGAAACGGTTAGCGTACTTAAGCATATTAGATAATTCTGAAGTATTTCCTGAATAAGAAAAAATAATTAAAATATCTTTTTTTTCCATTTGACCCATGTCTCCGTGTAGGGCTTGTGCAGGATCACAAAAAAAACTTGGTATACCTATGCTTGAAAATGTTGCAGAGATTTTTCTCGCTATTAATCCAGATTTTCCAATTCCAGCAAAAATAACTTTTCCTTTACAATTTAGAATAAGATCTACAGCTCTTATAAAAGACTTGTTAAAAACTTTTGATATTTTTTTTAATTCATTAATTTGAAGATTTGCTGATTTTTTTGCTAGATTTATGTAATTATTTTTATTCATTAATGCTCAAAAATATCAAATTTAAAACCATTTTGATCTAATTCGATTCTTGTATTTAAAAACTTAATACATTTTTTAAATAGATCCATTCGATTTTCTCTTAGTAACATTTTTTCTAATTCTGACTTAATTTTATGTAAATAGATTACGTCGTTAGCAGCGTACTCTAACTGTTTATCAGTCAAATCATCTATATCTTTGTTCCAGTCACTACTACTTTGGCGTTTATCCAAGGTCTTATTACAAAATTCTTGCACTAAGTTTTTAAGTCCGTGTGCATCTGTATAAGTCCTTACTATCTTGGAAGCTATTTTTGTATCAAAAAAGTTTTTTAGTTCACATTTTAAAAAAAATTCTAATGCACTCTTATCGAATCTAAGAAAATGACCTATCTTTAAAATTTTATCATTTTCTAAAACTGACACCAAATTCGGCGCCTTATAAGTTTTTTTGTTTGGTTGGATAATAAAAACATTTTGTTTTTCATCACAAATTTGAATTAGGCTTAATTTATCTCTTTCAGGTATTTGTAATCCAGTGGCTTCTACATCTAAAGAGATACTGTTTTTAAACGAATTAGCTATTTCTGAAGTTATGTCCTCTTTTATCTTAATTATTTTCATATATAAGTTTACTAAATACCATGAAAAATCAAATTTGCACAATTTTAGGTGGTGGTGGTTTTATAGGAAGATATCTTGTTCGAAATTTGACCAAGAAAAACTATAGATGCATAATATCCACTAGAAACACCTTCCAAAAAGGATATTTAAAGACACAAGCAAATCCTGGTTCGATAGAATTAATAAATTGGAATCCTAATAATTTTGATGAAATAAAAGAATCAATCAATAATTCAGATATTGTAATTAATTTAATTGGAATACTTTTTGAAACTAGAAAACAAAAATTTATGAAAATTCATTGCGATATACCCGAGGCTATTGCAAAAATTTGCGCTAAATCAGATGTAAAAAAATTTATTCATGTCAGCGCGATAGGTGCAAATGGTAATTCAAAATCTTTATACCAAAGATCTAAATTTAAAGGGGAGTTAAGTGCACTAGAAAATTTTAAAAATACTGTAATAGTGAGACCAAGTGTAGTGTGTGGCACCGAAGATAACTTTACAAATTTATTTTCTAAATTAAGTTTTTTCCCTATCATTCCTGTTGTTGGAATAAATTATAAGTTCCAACCAATCTTAGTTTCAGATGTTGTTGATGCAATTGTAAAGGCAATAGAAGTTAAAAATAATAATGGTAAAATTTATGAAATAGGAGGGCCGCAAGTCATAAGTTTCGGTGATATGGTCAAGTCAATTATGAAAACACTAAATAAAAAAAGATTTGTTATAGAAATGCCAATGCCTATAGCAAAAATACAGAGTAGTATTTTAAGTTTACTTCCTATCCCTCCGATACTAACTCGTGATCAATGTGAGATTTTATCGGAAAGTGATAATGTCGTTTCAAATGAACACTTAACATTAAAAGATCTTAATATAAAACCATCAGACGTTGAGCAAGCTATGAAAAAATGGTTATGGAGATATAGAGATGGTGGACAATTCGCAAAAATAAAATGAAAAGTATAAGTTTATTATCAGGATATATTTTTTTAATTGCAGCCGTCTTAACTGGTATTTGTTCTAATAGTTTTTTAAAAACTACCGAGGGATTTACTAAACTTGGGCCAACTCTTTTCGTTGTAGCAAATATGTTTGTTTGTATATTTTGTCTCTCAAAAGCTATGAGTGTAATACCGGTAGGTTTTACATATGCGACTTATGGAGCTTTAACAATTACAGCAGTAACTTTGTTTGGCGTCTTAAAATATAATCAAACTCCAAATCTTTATGGAATCGTTGGTTTGATACTAATTATTTTTGGAGTTGTCCTTTTAAACACTTTTGGAAAAGTAAAATAAAACCTACACTAGAATCTTAAAATAAATAATCAGACTCCTCATTATATTTTTTTTATGCTAGCTTTTTTAAAATTAAGAACAATTGGGGGAAATACAATGAAACAATTAAAAGCATTGATTTGCTCGATAGCACTTTTTGCAATGTTTGCAGGAACTGCTGCTCAAGCAAAAACAGAAATACAATGGTGGCATGCTTTTGGTGGAAGACTTGGAGAATTACTTGATGAACAAGTAAACAAGTTTAATGCAAGCCAAGACAAGTACACAGTTGTGCATACTCGAAAAGGTAACTACTCAGAAACTTTAAATGCTGGTATCGCAGCTTTTAGAGCTGGGCAACATCCAAACATACTTATGGTATTTGAAGTAGGAACTGCCAGTTTGATGGCAGCTAAGGGAGCCTATGTTCCAATGTACCAACTGATGAAAGATGCTGGCCAAAAATTTAATCCTAAAGGATTCGTGTCGGCAGTTAGTGGTTACTACACTACAACCGACGGCAAAATGTTATCTATGCCATATAACTCTTCAACACCAGTTCTATGGGTTAATAAAGATTTGATGAAAAAAGCAGGTTTAGATCCAGAAATGGATTTAAGTACTTGGAAAAGAGTTGGAAACGCACTTGATGCTGCAAAAGCTAAGGGCATTGATATGCCGTTTTGCACTTGTTGGCACTCGTGGGTCCATTTAGAAAACTTTTCAGCTTATCATAATATACCATTTGCAACTAAAGCTAATGGATTTGCTGGTTTAGATACTGAGTTAGCTTTCAACAGCCCAGTTCACATAAAACATATTCAAACTTTAGGTAAATGGGCACAAGAAGGTAAATTTAAATACATGGGCAGAAGGAACGAAGCTGGTAAGAACTTTAGAGCCGGCGAGTGTATGTTAATGACAGAGTCATCTGCTGGTTATGCTGGTATTAAAAAGCAAGCGAAATTTGAATTTGGTATCAGACACTTACCTTACTACGGTGGAACAGAAGCACCTCAGAATACAATTATTGGAGGTTCATCTTTATGGGCTCTCTCAGGAAAATCTGCTGAGGAGAATAAAGGAACAGCTGCATTTTTAGCTTTCCTATCTAGAACTGATATTCAAGCTAAGTGGCATCAGGACACTGGTTATCTAGGTGTTACAACTGCTGCTGCTAAAAAAACTAAAAGCTCAGGTTTCTACAAAGATAATCCTGGAACTGATTTAGCTGGAATACAGATGATGAGAAATAAAGTAACTCAAAACTCTAAAGGATTACGTCTTGGATCTTTTGATCAGATAAGAGGAATTATCGATGAGGAGATGGAAGGAGTTTACAGCGGTAAGAAAACTGCTCAAGTAGCTTTAGATAGTGCTGTAAAAAGAGGTAATGTTCTTTTAAGAAGATTTGAAAGAGCTAATAATTAAATCGATTTAATATTCTAGGGGTGAAAACCCCTAGAATGCTTTTTACTATCAAATGGAAAAGAGAGTATTTTTTAAAGGCTGGCTATTACCAGTTATGTTAGTTGCACCACAACTAATTATTTCTTTTATTTTTTTCTTTTATCCATCAGGCCAAGCAATTTGGAATTCTTTATTTTTACCTGACCCTTTTGGATTAAAAACAGAATTTGTAGGTTTAGATAATTTTAGATTTTTATTATCCGATCCTTATTATTTGGCTAGTTTTAAGACTACAATTATTTTTTCTACAGCCGTATCAGTCTCATCGATGGCTATAGGTCTGTATTTAGCTGCTCTTGCGGACCGATTAATTAAAGGCGCGGGTGTTTATCAAACATTATTAATTTGGCCTTACGCAATTGCACCAGCGATTGCAGGAGTTTTATGGCTATTCATGTTCAACGGAAATATAGGTTTAGCCTCTTATTATCTTAAAGCTCTAGGCTATGAATGGAATCATACCTTAAATGGAGATCAAGCGATGTTTCTGGTTATCTTAGCTTCTTCATGGGGAAGAATAAGTTATAATTTTTTATTTTTTTTAGCAGGACTACAAGCTATTCCAAAATCAATTATTGAGGCAGCAGCAATAGACGGTGCTAGTTTTTGGAAAAGATTTGGAACAATTGTAATTCCTCTTCTATCTCCAATTACATTCTTTTTATTAGTAGTAAATATTGTTTACGCTTTCTTTGATACTTTTGGGGTAATACACACAATAACTTCGGGTGGACCTGAACAATCAACCACAATACTTGTATATAAAGTGTTTTCAGATGGTTTTGTGAGTCAAGACCTTGGATCTAGTGCAGCCCAGTCTGTAATTCTTTTAGTATTAGTAGGAATCTTAACTGTAATTCAATTTAAGTATATAGAGAGAAAGGTTCATTATTAATGGTTGAGAAAAAGAAATCAGGATACTGGTTAACACACCTTGGATTAATTTTAGGAATATTATTTATCTTTTTTCCAGTTTGGTTAACTTTTGTTGCATCAACAGTTACGCAAGATGCAATAATACAACCACCACTTCCAGTAATACCAGGTGGAGAATTTTTTGAAAATTATGCAAATGCTTTGTTTAGAGGAGCTCCCGAAGGTTATGGAGCTAGAGTTCCTGTTATGCAAATGATGATAAATTCAGCCATTATGGCTATCGGAATTACTGTTGGAAAAATTGTAATTTCTTTATTATCAGCTTTTGCGTTCGTGTATTTTAGATTTCCATTTAGAAATTTATGTTTCTGGTTAATCTTTATTACTCTAATGCTTCCAGTAGAAGTAAGAATAGTTCCTACCTATGAAGTTGTTGCCAATTTAAATTTATTAAACTCTTACACAGGATTAATCTTTCCATTAATTGCATCAGCAACAGCAACTTTTTTATTCAGGCAATTTTTTATGACTATTCCAGATGAAATGGTTGAAGCAGCTAGAATGGATGGATGCAGCCCTATGCGTTTCTTTATAGATATATTAGTACCCATAAGCAAAACCAACATAGCAGCTCTATTTGTAATCTTATTTATTTTTGGTTGGAACCAATATTTATGGCCACTCTTAATGACAACCGATCCGGATATGCAAACTATTGTAATGGCAATAGATTCAATGATACCAACAGGAGATGACTTTGCTCATTGGCCAACGATTATGGCAACAGCAATGTTGGCTATGGTGCCCCCAGTAATAATAGTAGTAAGTATGCAAAAGTTTTTTGTTAAAGGATTATTAGAAAGCGATAAATAATGTCTCAAATTAGTTTACAAAATTTAAAAAAATCTTTCGGAAAAACTCAGGTTATCCATGATCTAAGCATTGATGTGAAAGATGGTGAGCTAATTGTAATTGTAGGCCCTTCGGGATGTGGAAAATCAACTTTGTTAAGAATGGTTGCCGGTCTTGAGGATGCTAATGAGGGAAATATTTTAATCGATAATAAAAAAGTAAACGAGCTTGAACCAATGGAAAGAAATATTGCTATGGTGTTCCAAAATTATGCTCTTTATCCTCACATGTCTGTATTTGATAATATGGCCTATGGTTTAAAAATTGCAAAAATTCCTAAAGATGAAATTGAAACTAGGGTTCAAAAAGCTGCTGAAATTTTAGAGCTTGGGGAATTACTGCAAAGAAAACCAAATCAATTATCTGGCGGACAAAGACAAAGAGTTGCGATGGGAAGAGCGATTGTAAGAAATCCTGTAGCTTTTTTATTTGACGAACCTTTATCAAATCTAGATGCAAAATTGAGAGTTCAAATGAGATTAGAGATTAAAAAACTCCAAACTCAATTAAAAACCACTTCCCTTTATGTTACTCATGATCAAGTTGAAGCTATGACTTTAGCTGATCGCATGATCGTAATGAACGAAGGAAATGTTGAACATATTGGAACACCTTTAGAGGTTTATACAAAGCCTAAAACTTTATTCACAGCTCAATTCATTGGAAGTCCAGCAATGAACATTTTAAAAGGTAATTGTCAAAATGATAAAGTGATTTTTGCAAACAAAGCCTCACTTTCAATAAATTCAAAATTTAATGGACCAGTTAATGTAGGTATGCGACCTGAAGATTTTGAATTAGATCAAAATGGTCCAATCAAGTTAAAAGTTGAGCTTGTAGAGCTGATCGGAGCGAATACACTTATTCATGGTAAACTTGAAAATAGTAATGAAATTTTAGTTGCAAGTATCTCAGGTGTTGTTAAAGAAGACACTATTGGAAAAAATATAAATCTTTCCATTCAAAATGACAAACTACACCTGTTTGATACCAATACTGATTTGAGGATTAATTGATCAATCCATTTTTAACGAAACCTAATTACATAAGAATTTACGGCCACAGGGGAGCTAGAGGTGATATTGTTGAAAACTCAATCTCTGGTTTTAAATATACGTTTGATCTTGGTATCAAAGCTGTTGAGTTTGATGTTGTAATTTCAAAAGATAATATTCCAACAATATTTCATGATTACAGACTAAATCCTGATTTAGTTAAAGATGCTTCAGGGAACTGGATCACAGATAAAAGTATGAAATTAGTAGAACTCACTTATGAGGAAATTAGCAAGTATACTATTGGAAGTGTAAAGCCCGAAACAAAGTACGCAAAAAGATTTAAAGATCAAAAACCTATTGCTGGTGAAAAAATACCAAAATTAACTGATTTCTTTAAATTAGTGACGGAAGATAAATATAAAGATGTATTTTTAAATTTAGAAATTAAATCAACTCCAACACAAGAAAACGTAACACCAGATCCAGAGAAAATGGTTTCCTTGGTCCTTAAAGATATTAAAGACTTTAATCTTGAGGATAGAACTTTAATCACTTCTTATGATTGGAGAATTTTGTATGCACTTAAAAAACAAAACCCAAATATCCTAAGAGGATTTATTACTCTACAACAAGGACTTTCAATAACTAAAAAGAATATTTACGAGAACTCTCCATGGATGGTTAAAAATTATCCTATGGAAGAATTATTTTTGCTACCAAATATTATTAAATCGCTAGAGGGACATGTATGGAGTGTTTTTTACCGTGATGTGACTAAACAAAATGTAGAATTAGCACACAAACATGGTTTAGCTACTTGTGTTTGGACAGTGAATAGAGAAAAAGATATTATTAGAATGATCGAGTACGGAGTTGATGGAATTATCACTGACTATCCAAAAAAAGTTCAAGAAATTTGTAAATCCAAAAATATCTCTTGGTTTTAAGCTTGAAAACTTGAAAATATATTTATCGTCGTGCAAATAAACCCCTGATTTTTTAAATCAGGGGCATTTAATTTATTTATAAACTAATTATTTAAAGATGCTGTGATAGGTTCTTTATTTTTATTAGCTCTTTTTTCAGCGATTTTTTTCTCGATACTAGCTATCTTTAGATCAATCTTTGATAGTTTTTTTTGTTTAGTGCTTATCTTATTTTTAAGCTTATCGATTGATTTTAGTATTTTTTTCTTTTTCTTTTCGTTTTTTTTTAACTTTTTTTTCATATTGTTCCTCCAAAAAAGAAAAATCTAAAATAATCTAAAAAATTTTTCAAATGAAATTAAGAAAAATCTTTTAAACTAAAAGTTGAAAAAATTTAGAAAATCCTACGGAACTAATAAATTTATAAATCTGTCTGTTTTTTGGATTTCAAGACTGTTTACGTAACCACAATTTTCACCATCAACTTGTGATAGAACTTTATTGTTTACACCATTTATTTTTAATCTGTTCAATTCTTTTTTAATTACACTTTTTGCAGGAGTTAAGTCGCCTTTGGTTAAAATTAACCAAACATAATAAAGTAATTTTATTCTGGTCAGGTCTTTAAATATGTAAGCCACTATCCTGTTTTCAAATATATTGGTATCATTAGTTATAGAATGGGGACCAGCATAGTATTTTGAATTAGTACATAAAATCCAATCAGCCATAATTTTTTCATTATCTACCTTAACCTCCATTTTATTATTTTTTAAAAATAAAAAATGCTGAAAACCTTTTAAAGCGAAAATTACTTTTCCAAGATACTTTTTAATATTAGTATTTATGGACTCAACAATTCGAGAGTCAAAACCTACACCAGCCATCAAGAAAAAGTACTTATCATTTATTTTTGCTAATGAAATTTTCTTATGATTATCTGATACTAGGACGTTGTAAATCTCCTCCGCCTTTTTTTTAATTTGAGTTTCTATTTGTAAAATATTTGCAGTGCCAGCAGGTATGTATCCAACTAATTTGTCTTTTAGATTATCACTTTTAAACATTTCATTAATACCAAAACATACGCTCCCGTCACCGCCAGCAAATACTAACCGATCAAATTTTTTATTAGACAATTCTTTAAATACATTCCTTGCATGATCCTCGCTTTCAGTTTTAAAAAGATCTACAATATGATTTTTTTCTAAAAGATTAATGACCTTGTTAATTAATTTAAGTTTTCTACCACCTGCTGCATTTGAGTTAAATATCACCGCAAAATTCAATTTTTTATTCATATTTTAACAATTCTGTAACATATTTATGATTCTACTTGTACTAGAGATTCGTTTTATAAAAAATATGGAAACAATTCAAACTAAATCTGAGGGAAAGATTTTAAATTACAAAAGCATCTTTATTTCCGACTTGCACCTTGGGCATAGAAAAAGTGCAGCAAACAAATTATTAGAATTTTACAAACATTCAAGGTCAGAGAATTTATATCTTGTTGGTGATATCATTGATGTTTGGGCTTTAAAAACAAAATTTTACTGGCCTCAAGAACATAATGATGTGATTCAAAAAACATTAAGAAAAGCAAGACATGGAACAAAAGTAAAATATATTGTTGGAAATCATGATGATGTCTTCAGAAAATTTTTACCATTACATTTTGGCGATATTGAAGTTGTAAATAGAGCCATACATGTAAGCTCAGATAATAAAAAGTATATTGTTGTTCATGGTGATGCCTGGGATGGAGTGATGAAATATGCTCCATGGTTATCAAAAGTAGGAGCTATTGCTTATAGTTTTTTACTTGAGTTTAATGTTGTTATCAATTTTTTTAGAAGATTATTTAAAAAGGGTAATTGGTCTTTAGCAAAATATTTAAAACACAAAGTAAAGAACGCTGTAAAATATATAGGCGATTATGAAAAAACTTTAGCAACTTATGCTAAAAAAAAAAATGTTGATGGTATAATTTGTGGTCATATTCATCATTCTGCCGATCAAGTCTTAGATGGTGTGAGATATTTAAATTGTGGTGATTGGGTAGAAGGTGCAACTTTCTTGGTAGAACATTTCGATGGTCGCATGGAAGTTATTGACTGGAACAAAATCAGAGGTGATGTTGTCGATTACAAGCCATATCTAAAAGTAGTAAATAAATAAATGAAAATTTTAATCGTTACTGATGCCTGGTATCCGCAAGTGAATGGTGTTTGTAGAACTTTAAAAAATCTTGGCGATGAATTAAAAAAAATTGGACATCAGGTTGAATATATTGAACCTAACCAATTTTTTACTGTGCCAATGCCAAAATATAATGAAATAAAACTTTCTCTTAATGTTTGGCCTAGAGTAGGTAGATTAATTTCTAAAGCCGATGCTGACATAATTCACATAGCAACAGAAGGCCCGATAGGAATATTTGCAAAAAGATATTGTGTAAAAAATAAGCTTAAGTTTACCACGTCTTACCATACTCAATTTGATAAATATTTGAAGTTATACTATCCTTATTTGCCAATTAAGCTTGCTCAAAAGTTCCTTAAAGGATTTCATTCAAAGGCGGAAAAAATTTTAGTAACAACTCAATCAATGAAAGATGAACTTCAAGAAATTGGTTTTGATAAGGATAAGATGGTTGTTTGGACCAGAGGGGCAAACCACGGGGCATTTCAAAAGCCTAAAAAGATTAATTTAGAGTATAAAAGACCAATTTATCTTTATGTGGGTAGGGTATCTATTGAGAAGAACATCAGAGCATTTCTGGATTTAGAGTTAGAAGGCACGAAACTAGTTGTTGGTAAAGGACCTGATTTAGATAAACTTAAAAAAGAATACCCTGAAGCAATATTTAAAGGAGAGAGAACAAATGGTGAGCTTGCAAGTTACTTTGCTTCTTCTGATGTTTTTGTTTTCCCGAGCAAAACAGATACTTTTGGAATTGTAATTATAGAAGCTTTAAAATGTGGATTGCCAGTAGCTGCTTACCCAGTAGCAGGACCAAAAGATATTTTTAACGGTACAAACATTGGCTCGTTAAACAACGATCTTAAAAAAGCAGCACTTGAAGCTCTTAAGTCAGATAGAAGCGCTTGCATTGAGCATGCAAAAAAATATACCTGGGAAAATTGCGCAAAAATCTTTTTAAATAGTGCGGTATCAAACCGCTAAAAAATATTTCTTTAGTCTATATCTTTAAAGTATAATCAAATCATGGAATTATTATTTTACTCTCTTGCTGGAATAATTGTGATCGTAGTAATTGCAGTATCCAGAAAATCAATTGTAGCAGGTATGGAGGCAAGATCCGATATTAAGAGAGAGAACAAACCAAGTAATAATGAAGAGGGAATAGAAGACATCACCAATGAAAATATTGAAAAAACTTATGAGCAAGTAAAGATTATAAATCAAATCGATGATCTAATTTTAATTGTAGATAAATTTAAAAATATCAAATTTTTTAATAATAGTGCAAAAAAAAAATTTGGGGAAAATAATTTAAATAAGCACGTGGCTACTTTATTGAGAGTTCCTGATTTACTCCAAAATATTGATTTAGTGCTTTTAAAAAAAGAGACAATTACTATGGATTTAGAATTATCCTCTCCCTCATTTCAGTTCTTTAAAGTTCATCTATTCTCTGGACCGACCTCATATGTCGATGATCCTGACTCAGTTGTTTTATTTCTAAAAGATTTAACTGATATTATAAAAGCGCAAAGGTTCAAATCTGATTTTGTAGCCAATGTAAGCCATGAACTTAAAACGCCTTTAGTTTCTATTAAAGGATTTCTAGAAACTATAAGCGGACATGCGAAAGATGATTTAGAAGCACAAAAAAAATTCATACCGATAATGCTTGAGCAAGCTGATAGGATGGAAAGCTTAATTAAAGATTTACTTTCACTAAGTAAAATTGAGTTAGAGGAACATATACAGCCTCAAGATAAAGTAAATTTAAAAGAAATTTTAAGTAACGTTGAAGACATCCATCAAAAAAATTTAAAATCTTTTGAATTTAAAAATAATATAAAAGATGATTTCTTTATTAAAGGCGATCATGAAAAATTAATTGAAGTTTTTTCAAATATTATTGATAACAGTATAAAATATTCAGAAAAAAATAAAAAGATCGAGGTTAATTGTGGACAAGGTAACGGAAAAGTAATAGGAGACTCTTACACCGTGTCCATTAAAGATAATGGTATTGGAATTCCAACTGAACAACTTCCGAGAATTACAGAAAGATTTTTTAGAGTTGATGCAGCTAAAAGTAAAAAAGTTGGTGGCACTGGACTTGGAATGGCGATCGTGAAGCACATTGTTAATCAGCATAGAGGTGAGTTAGAAATAAAAAGTGAGGCTCAAAGTGGCACCGAAATAAAGGTTCACTTTTCTAAATTTTAGCAAATATCACAAATTTATTAAATTATGTCTTGAGATAGACAGTAAAATAGTTAAAATTCTAGTATGACTAGAATAACAAATTATATAATTCTGGTTTTATTAACTTTAACTTTTACAACTGTTAAGGCAGATGTAAACTTAATTGAGAAAACTTTACGTTCTCAACCTCTCACAGTTTTTGATCTTGGACTTTTAAGACTTAAAAACGATCTTAGGCAAGCTAAAAACGATTTAGTTCTTGAAGTAGATAATAAAAATGTATCTACAATTTATACTGAAGCTTTATTTTCTAGAAGAGACGATGGAATTCAATTAATTGTGTCAGCACCGATGAGCACTCATTTAAATGCTAACTCGTACATGGTGGACTCAATTAAATGTAGAAAAATTTTTGAAAAAGTTAAAAATAATCTTTTAAAAGGACAAAACGAGAGCAATATGATTCACTCAAAAGCTGCATCTTATTTAAGTGAAGTATTCACCGCTCCAACACAATTGAATGCTTGGAGATATGATAAAGGTTTTACTCAAAAATTAGTTAACTTTGTACAACTAGAAGTTACATTAAAGCCAACTCAATCCTACGCAGTTAAAAATAAAGTAAGACCTTTTAGTTGCGGAGGGTCTTTAGCCTCTGATTATCAACAAATCGAGATAACTAGAAAGTTCAACTAAAAAGTTATCATTTTAATAAATTTGTAACATATCTGCAATAATTAAGAGTCCTCTTAATTCTATGAATACAATGTTTGTTAATTAATTAATAAATGAAAGGATAAACAATGAGAAAACTATCAATCGCTTTAGCTTCATTAGTTGCAATGTTAGTTGTAACTTCTGCTCAAGCTAGAGATCAGATTAAAATCGTAGGTTCTTCAACTGTATTCCCTTATGCAACAATCGTTGCTGAAAGATTTGGTTCGTCTGGTAAATTTAAAACACCAGTAATCGAGTCAACAGGAACAGGTGGTGGAGCTAAATTATTCTGTGCTGGAGTTGGTACAGAGCACCCAGACATAACAAATGCATCTAGAGCTATGAAGGCTAAAGAGTATGCGCTATGTCAAAAAAATGGTGTTGAAGAAATCGTAGAGATTACAGTTGGTAACGACGGAATAACGTTAGCTTATTCTAAAGATGCTAAACCAGTAAACTTTACAAAAAAACAATTATGGGCAGCATTAGCAAAAGAAGTTGCTAAAGATGGTGCGTTAGTACCAAATCCATATAAAAATTGGAGTGATATCGACCCATCATTACCAAACTACCCTATCAAAGTTATGGTGCCTCCAGGAACATCAGGAACAAGAGATGCTTGGAATTCATTAGTAATGAAAAAAGGTATCGATGATGCTTCTAAAAAAGCTGGCGCTAAATATAAAGCGTTAAGAGAAGATGGTGCGGTAATTGAAGTTGGTGAGAACGACTCACTTATTATTCAAAAATTAGCTGCGGACAAAGAAATGTTCGGTTTCTTTGGTTTCAGTTATTTCTTAGCTGCAAAAGATAAATTGCAAGCTGCAAGCATTGAAGGTGGTCAACCAAGTCTATCTTCGATTCAAGATTACAGTTACGCAGTTGCAAGACCTTTATTCTTCTATGTGAAAAAAGCTCACGTGGGCGTTGTACCTGGCTTACATGAATTCGTAAAAGAGTTCACAAGTAAAAAAGCTATGGGTAATAAAGGTTATTTAACTGATATCGGGCTAGTACCTCTAGATGGCAAGTTATACAAAACATCTAGAACTAACGCTACGAAGTTAGTTAACATGCCTGCTAAGAAGTAGTAGTATCAATTAAACAAAAAGGGGGTATTTTACCCCCTTTTTATCTCTGGAAGCTCAATATGAATTTAATACTTGTAACTTTTATTATTCTCTTAGCTTTCACAAGTTATTATTTCGGTAGAAAAAAAGCTCTAGTTATTCAATCATCACAAAGACTTACGGCATTACCAAAATTTTATGGATATTATTTAGCTGCTTGGTGTGCTGCACCAGCATTAATAATTTTTGCTCTTTGGTCAGTTTTTGAACCATCAATAGTTAAAACATTTATTTTACAAGATTACACTGATCAGAACTTAACCAAAAACGAGCTTCAGCTTATTTACACAAAGGTTAAAGCATTAGCCGCAGGAACTTACACGGGAAATATTACTAATTTTCTAGATGAGTCTGCTAATAAGTACATTCAATTAAAAGGAATAGCTAACAGCGCTAAAGTAGCAATTATTTTAGCAATTTTAATTTTCTCTCTGAGTTTTGCGTATAGATCTGTTCAGAAAAATGATCGAATGAGAGAACCAGTAGAAATTTTTCTTAAATGGGTGTTATTTGTTGCATCATTAGGCGCAGTTTTAGTTACAATCGGAATAGTTTTTTCACTTTTATTCGAAGCGATTAGGTTTTTTCAAGCAGTAAAAATCTTTGACTTTATATTCGGAACTCATTGGTATCCTGCTAAAACTTTTGTAAGAGATGGCCAACCAGATCCTGAATTAATGAAGGATGCTTTCGGAGCTGTGCCTTTATTTGCTGGAACTTTTTTTATTGCTTTTATTGCAATGTGTGTTGCCATCCCCATAGGTTTGCTGAGTGGGATATATCTATCTGAGTATGCTGGAAGAGGCATAAGAAAATATGCGAAACCTATTATTGAGATTTTAGCTGGTATTCCAACAGTGGTATATGGTTTTTTTGCAGCTTTAACCGTCGGTCCTTTTGTTAAAGAAATTGGTAACGCTATGGGTTTAGAAGTTTCAGCGGAGAGCGCTTTAGCTGCAGGAGCAGTTATGGGAGTAATGATAATTCCTTTTATTTCAAGTCTAAGCGATGACGTTATGACGGCAGTACCTCAAAATTTAAGAGATGGGAGTTACGCAATGGGCGCAACAAAATCTGAAACTGTAAAAAAAGTAATTTTTCCAGCAGCCCTACCTGGTATCGTAGGTTCGATACTTTTAGCAGTATCGAGAGCGGTAGGAGAAACAATGATTGTTGTAATGGCCTCAGGACTAGCGGCTAATCTTACAATGAATCCACTTGAGTCAACTTCTACCATTACAGCGCAAATTGTAGTAATTTTAATTGGAGACCAACAATTTGGAGATCCAAAAACTCAATCAGCTTTTGCATTAGGAATATCTTTATTTATAGTAACTTTACTCTTAAATGTAATCGCTCTTTCAGTTGTTAAAAAATATAGGGAAAAATATGAATAGTTTTAAGAAAAATTTATTAAAAAAAAGATATAACGCTGAAAGAAGATTTCAATGGTATGGCAAAATAGCTATAGGATTAGCTTTAAGCTTTTTAGCAGTTTTTATGTTTCAGATATTTTCAAAAGGTTACTCAGCTTTCCAAAAAACTTGGATAGTAACAGAAGTTCATTATGATAAAGAATTACTTTTAATCGATGCAGAAAGCCCATCAAAAGATGATTTAGAAAATGCAGACTATTATGATGTTGCTTACAAAGCTATGACCTCATTAGATCCTGGACTTCCTGAAGAAGAGGATCGTCAATTGATACAAATGGTTTCGTATAAATATGAGGCAGAGGTTAAAGATCTACTTTTAAAAAATCCAGACTATCTAGGTAAAATAGTGCCCATAAAATTAACTGCTTCTGATGATGTTGATCAAGTTCATAAGGGAAATTATCCAAGAGATATTCCTGAGGAGAATAGAAGAGTAAATGATTACCAGTTGCAGATTTACGATATGCTTAATGAAAGAGGAGATATTTTATCAGAGTTTAACATTAGTTTTTTTACAAGTCCTGATTCAAGAGAGGCAGAACTAGCAGGTATAGCTAGCTCGTTTATGGGAACAGTTTTTAGTATACTAGTATGTTTAGCGTTTTCATTTCCTGTTGCAGTGCTAGCTGCAATTTATCTCGAGGAGTTTGCACCAAAAAATAAATTTACAGATTTTATAGAAGTAAACATTAACAATTTGGCAGCTGTTCCATCGATAGTATTTGGTTTGCTAGGTCTTGGTGTTTTATTAGCAGTTTTTAATTTACCAAGATCGACACCACTTGTTGGAGGAATTACTTTGTCTCTTATGACATTACCAACAATAATTATTGCTGCAAGAGCTTCTTTAAAAGCTGTTCCCCCAAGTATAAGAGAAGCTGCTTTAGCGATGGGTGCAAGTAATATGCAAACAACCATGCATCATACTGTGCCACTATCAATGCCTGGAACTTTATCTGGAACGATAATTGGCTTGGCTCAAGCTTTAGGGGAAACAGCCCCTTTAATTTTAATAGGAATGGTTGCTTTTGTGAATACAATACCTGGTACGCCAGTTGATCCTGCTGCAAGTTTACCAGTTCAGATATATATATGGTCAGAAAGTGCTGAGAGGGGTTTTGTTGAAAAAGTATCTGCATGTATTATGGTGCTTCTAGCTTTTTTAATTTTAATGAACTTGGCAGCTCAAATCGTTAGACACAAATTTGAAAAGAAATGGAGTTAAATGAGTAAAATAAAAGCGGAAAATGTAAATGTTTATTACGGATCCAAACAGGCATTATTTGACGTCTCTATAGATATAGCAGAAAAAGAAGTTACAGCTTTAATTGGACCATCTGGGTGTGGAAAGTCTACTTTCTTAAGATGCTTGAACAGGATGAACGACGTCATAGAAATTTGTAGAGTTGAAGGCAGTATTAAAATGGACAACCTAGAACTGAATTCAAGAAAGTTAGATGTTGTGAGACTTAGGGAGAACGTTGGTATGGTTTTTCAAAAACCCAATCCATTCCCTAAAACAATTTATGAAAATGTAGCTTATGGTCCTACTATTCACGGTATTGCACAGAGCAAAGAAGAAATGGATCAAATAGTTGAAACAAGTTTGAAAAAAGCTGCCTTGTGGAACGAAGTTAAAGATAGACTTGATGAAATCGGAACTGGTTTATCAGGAGGTCAACAGCAACGACTATGTATTGCTAGAGCTATATCTGTAAGTCCAGAAGTGATTCTTATGGACGAACCATGTTCAGCGCTTGACCCAATAGCAACAGCTCAAATTGAAGAACTTATAGATGATCTTAAAAAAGAGGTCACAATTGTGATAGTTACCCACTCAATGTCACAAGCAGCTAGGGTATCTCAAAAAACAGGTTTCTTTCATTTGGGAAAACTTATAGAATTTGGACCAACAGATAAAATATTTAAAAATCCTGATAATCAGCAAACTCAGGATTATATTACAGGAAGGTTTGGTTAATGAGTGAAAAACCGCACATTGTAAAATCTTACGAAGAGCAACTTCAGTTATTAAAAGATACAATAGTGAAAATGGGAACTGGAGTTGAGAAACAGCTTGAAAACACTATTCAATCTTTAGTTAAAAAAGACATTAGTTTAGCAGAAAAATCTATCAAAGATGACGAATTGACTGATAAGTATGAAATAAATATAGAAGAGCAAGTTGTAAATTTGATTGCCTTAAGGCAACCTATGGCAATAGATTTAAGAGAAACAGTTGTTGCCTTAAAAGTTTCTTCAGACTTAGAGAGAATTGGTGATTTAGCAAAAAACATCTCAAAACGATTAACTAAAATTGGAACTGATTTACCTATTGATATTACTAAAAATTTCGAAATAGCTGGTTTAAAAGCATCAAAACAAGTCAATGCAGTTTTAAATTCGTATTTACATAGAGCTAAAGATACAGCAGAAAATGTTTGGAATTCTGATGAAGAAATAGATCAAATGACTAATTCTAATATGGAAGCTGCAGTAAAGCATTTAGAAAAAAATAAAAACGATATACAAAAAGTAACCCAACTACTTTTCATGCTTAAAAATATTGAGAGGATTGGAGATCATGCAACCAATATTGCAGAGCAAGTTTATTTTCTGATTACAGGAGATTATTTAGAGGGAGACCGACCAAAAGGATAATGAGGGCAAATTTATTCATTGTTGAAGATGAAATGCCCATCGTAACTTTACTTAAATATAATTTAGAAAAAGAGGGTCACAAAGTTGATTATGCAGTCAATGGAGAAGACGCTATTAGAAATATAAAGGAAAAAAATCCTGATTTAATTTTATTAGATTGGATGTTGCCAGATATTTCAGGTGTTGAAGTCTGTAAAAATTTGAAAAGAAGCAATCTTCACAAAAATATCCCAATCATTATGTTAACAGCCAAAGGTGAGGAAGAAGACAAACTTAAAGGATTTGAAACAGGAGCTGATGACTATGTAACTAAGCCATTCAGCCAAAAAGAACTTATTGCAAGAATTAACGCTTTATTAAAGAGATCTAAACCAAGTGTTGCCGCTGATGTTGTAGTATTTGAGGATCTTAAAGTAGATAGAGTTCAACGAAGAGTTTATAGAGCAGATAAACAAGTTATAGTCGGCCCAACCGAATTTAAACTAATTGATTTTTTAATAAAGAATCCAAAAAGAGTATATTCGCGTGAGCAACTTCTAAATTCTGTATGGGGAGATGATATTTATGTTGAGTCCAGAACTATAGATGTTCATATAAGAAGACTAAGAAAAGCAATAAATATTGATGGCAAGAAAGATCTTATCAGAACAGTAAGATCTGCTGGCTATTCCTTAGATGTTTGAAGATCTTTTGGCTTTATAAATGATATTAATTTTCCTTTAACTTTTGATAACTTTTCCCAATCATTGAAATTAAAACTTACTTCAGCAACGGCTGCAGTAGGAAATTTTCTTTTTAAATTTTCAAATTGTTCAGAGTTTTCTTTAAGACAGATTCGATTTATGAGTTCACTAATTGAAGGTTCATGATTGATTAAAAGTAAAGTTTTATAATTATCAACTGTTTGTTTTAAGATATGAATAATTTCATCCTCACTAGCATGATAAAGCGCTTTTTTTTTAATAATTTTCTTAAAACTGATTTTTTCTGACAATATATTTAATGTTTGTATTGTCCTTTTAGAGGATGAGCAATAAACTAAATCAAATTTTAATTTCTTTTTAATAAAAAATTCACAAATTAATTTTGCTGAATTTACCCCTCTTTTATTCAATGGCCTGTCATGATCATCTAAATCTGGAAAATCCCAACTAGATTTAGCATGTCTCATCGCATATAATTTAAACATATTTTTAATTTAACATTTAAATATGTCGAAAGCATCATTTTCAGAAAACGCTAATATTAGCAATCAACTCATAAACAGAGAATTATCTTGGCTTCAGTTTAATGATCGTGTTTTAGAAGAGTCAAAAGATAAAACAAATCCTTTATTTGAAAGAGTAAAATTTTTATCAATCGCAGGTACAAATTTAGATGAATTTTTTATGGTAAGAGTCGCTGGACTTTTTAATCAAATTAAAGATGGTTTTGACGAATTAAGCGCAGATGGATTAACTGCAGAGGATCAATTGAATATGGTCGTATTAAAAACTAAAGATCTATTAAAGAAGCAAAACGAAGCATTCCTAGAGTTGAAAAAAGAGCTATCGAAAGAAAAAATTTTCATTCGAAAAATGTCAGAACTGAATAAGAAGGATCTTATGTATCTAAGAGAATATTTTCAGGAAACAATTTATCCTATAATAACACCTACTGCCATTGACCCATCACATCCCTTTCCTTTTATACCAAATAAAGGCCAAGCAATTTTACTAAGAATGACTAGAATAAAAAAAAAAAGAGAACTAAATGCAATTATAGTTATACCAAGAGCACTTCCAAAATTTGTATCTCTAAAAAACTCTGAAACAATAAATGAATTTGTCACAATTGATGACGTAATTTGTAAATTTGCTAATGAAATATTTCCAGACCATAATATCGAGGCAAGTTTGCAGTTTAAAATAATTAGAGACAGCGAAATTGAAATAGATGATGAAGCTGCTGATCTTGTGAGATATTTTGAAAAAGCAATTAAGAAAAGAAGAAGGGGAAACGTAGTTAAACTCGAAGTACTCACTAATTCAAACAAAAAACTTTTAAATTTTATTTCAAAAAAATTTAAAATGGATGAAGATCATATTTATGAGGTTGAAGGATTGGTTGGAATACAAGATATAGATGAAATTTGTAAAAAGAAAGATCCAAAGCTGAGATTTAAAAAGTTTAATCCTAGAGAAGTTGAAAGATTGAAGGAATTTGATGATAAATTTTTTTCGGCTATAAGAAGTAAAGATTTTGTTGTACACCACCCTTTTGAAACTTTTGATGTAGTAATTCAATTTTTAGAAGCTGCAGCAAAAGATCCTAAAGTTATCGGTATCAAACAAACTTTGTATCGAACCACACCTGACTCTCCTATCGTAAAAGCACTAAGTAGAGCAGCAGAAAACGGAAAAGTTGTTACAGCCGTAATAGAAATAAAAGCTCGATTTGATGAGGAAGCTAATATTGAATTATCTAGGAAACTAGAGAAAGCTGGCGTTCAAATTGTTTACGGATTCGCAAAATACAAAACGCATGCAAAGGCAAGTTTAGTTTTAAGAAAAGAAGGAGCTAAAACGCGAAGCTATGTTCACTTAGGTACAGGAAACTATCATCCTATTAACGCAAAAATTTATACTGACTTATCACTGTTTAGCTCTAATCAAGACTTGGCCAAAGATGTCGAAAAATTTTTTAATTATGTAACTGGTTATGCAAAACCAAAAAAATTGAATAAAATTTTTATGTCTCCATTAAATAGTAGGAATTTTTTTGACAAAAAAATTGAAAATGAAATAGTAAATGCAAATAAAGGAAAACCTGCAGAAATATGGGCAAAAATGAATTCTCTTGTAGACCCTGGAATTATTAAGAAATTTTACGAAGCTTCAAACGCAGGAGTAAAAATAAATTTATCGGTAAGAGGAGTATGTTGCTTAAGACCTGGAATTAAAGGTCAATCTGAAAATATAAAAGTAAAAAGCCTTATTGGCAGATTTTTAGAACACTCAAGAATTTATTGTTTTGCAAATGGTAGTTCTATGCCCTCTCGAGAGAATCAGGTATATATTTCATCTGCAGATTTAATGCCTAGAAATTTAGATAGAAGAATTGAAATTATAATTCCGATAGAAAACAATACTGTACATGAGCAAATTTTAGATCAAATTATGTTAGCCAACTTTAAAGATAAATCGGAAACATGGTATTTAGATAGCATAGGAAACTATCATAAAGAACAAGAAAAAGGCTTTTCCGCACATTCCTATTTCATGAAGAATCCAAGTTTATCAGGTCGCGGTAAGTCAATTTTAAGAGCTAAACCTCAAAATTTGAGATTAGTAAAATGAAACCAGAATTAAAAAATCTTTTTAAATTTCAGTCTAATAAAAAGTCTAAGCAAGCCATAATAGATCTTGGATCAAATTCAGTAAGAATGCTCATATACGATAATTTTAAAATTTCTCCAATCCCAGTCTTTAATGAAAAAGCAGTTTGCAAACTTGGAAAAAATTTAGATAAATCTAAAAAACTAAATCCCGATGGAATTAAAGGTTCTTTAAAAGTTCTAAATAGATTTAAAGAAATTTTAGATATTTCAGACGTTCAAGATTTAGAAATTATTGCAACAGCAGCTTTTAGAGAGGCCACTGATGCAAGTGAATTTTTAAGAGAAATTGAAAAAATATTTAATAAAAAACCACTAGTATTATCTGGCGAGGAAGAAGCAAGAACATCAGCAAATGGTGTAATGGTAGGATTTGATGAAGTAGATGGATTAGTTGCAGATTTAGGAGGTGGAAGTTTAGAACTTGCCAGAGTTTCTAAAAATCAAATTTTTGAAATAACCTCTTTACCTCTCGGAGTATTAAGACTTGAAAATAATCCTATTATAAAAAAAAGAAATTTGAGAAAATATGTTAGAAAACTTTTAAGAGATGAAAAATGGCTTTCTAAAAAGAAATTTAAAAATATTTATTTGGTAGGAGGGACTTGGAGATCATTATTTAAATATCATCTCTTTAAAGAAAAACACCCATTACATATTTTGCATCAATATAAACTCTCAAAAGATGTAGCAGTTAAATACTTAAACAGAATTTCAAAATTTAATAAATCATCTTTGAAATCAATGGAATATATTACTAAATCTAGAACTCCCTATTTACCTTTTAGCTCTATAATACTTAACGAAATAATTGAAGCAGCAAGCCCCTCAAAAGTTATTTGCTCAATCAGTGGACTGAGAGAGGGGCATATGGATACAATTATAAACCAAGGAATGAGCGAGGATGAAATTTTCAAATTAAAAACTGATGGTATATCTTTTAAAAAAGGGGACTATGGAAAGAGTTTTGAGAAATATTTTAATTTTATTTCACCATTATTTGAAGACAACGAATATTTTAATCGAAGATTACTAACTTTGGCTTGCATCTTAAGTAAAATGGATTGGGGCCTAGGAGCTTTTCAAAAAGCAGAATTAGTTTTTATGGAAGTGTTAAATACTCCATTACTAAAACTAGAACATAGAGATAGAGTAAAAGTTGCATCAGCAAGTTTTTGGAGACATTGTGGCTTAAAATATAATCCGAATTATCAGTTTTTATCCTTATTAAATAACAACGAAATTTTATCCTCAAAGCAAGTGGGATCTGCTTTAAGATTAGCAGAGTCACTCACTAGCATGTCTTCTTTGTTGTTAGATGAATTTAAAATTTATAAAAGAAATAAGACTATTTTTTTGAAAATACCTAACAATCATAGCGATATAGTCTCAAAACAAGTAACTAAAAGACTTAAAAACCTGGCAAGAGAGATGAATGTCGACTCCAATATCATTTATTCTTGAAAATTAATAAATCTTTAACTTAATTTAAATATTTTTTTAGCATTTATATATTATTAACTGATTATCAGTCTCCCAACTGTTGTTAATTAATTAGCCCAAGGTACCAATATTTCCTTGGGCTGCCCTCCAATTACAAAATAATTTTTCTGATTAAATAGACCGCCAATATTCCACCAAGCATCTCAGCAATGATATAGCTAGGAGTATTTAAGTAATTAATTCCAGTAAATGTGTCTGTAAAAGTTCTTGCGATTGCTACCGCTGGATTTGCAAAAGAAGTTGAAGAGGTAAACCAATACCCCGCTGTTATAAAAGTAGCTACTGATGAAGCGACCGCAAGTTTGCCGCTCTTTAAAGATCCAAATATCACAAAAATTAATCCAAAAGTTGCAATGATCTCAGCTGTAAAAATATTTATTCCAGGTCTAATCTTCTGTGAAAGCTGCAACAAAGGAAGATCAAACATAAAATTTGCTAACATTACCCCTAACATGCAACCTAAGATTTGAGCAGAGATATAAGTGATAATTAAATTTTTTTTAATCTTGTTGGTAAAATACATTGCTAAAGTAACGACAGGATTGAAATGTGCGCCGGAGATATCACCGATTGAAGTAATCAGAACAAATAATCCTGCACCTGTAGCTAAAGTATTCGCTATTAACATTACAGCGATATCATCAGTTAGATTTTGAGCCATAATACCTGAACCAACAATAATCATGACTAAAAAACAACTTCCTATAAATTCACCAATAAATATCTTTTTAATTTTCATTTTTTACCCAATGTTTAATTTTTTCATTAATTATATTATAAGTTTCTTCAGCTATTAAATTTATTTTATCTTTATTTTTAGTTTTTTTAATTTTTTCAACAGGGTCCGCGATGTCCCAGTGCGTAATGGTTTTTTTTTTGGGCCATACAGGACAAACTTCTTTATTGGCGTTATTACAAACTGTAATCACGTAATCAATATCAATATCATTTTTTAAAAATTCATCAAAATTTTTCGAATAATACGTGGCTAAATTAAATTTTTTTCCTTCAAGATACTCTTTAATGTAGGGATTGATTTTTCCTGAAGGATTACTTCCAGCGCTAAATGCGATGAATTGATTTCGGAAATTATTGTTTACAATACTTTCCGCTATTATGCTTCTCGCAGAGTTTCCAGTACAAACAAATAATATTGTTTTTATTTTACTCATAAAAAATTTATTGAAGTGTCCCGAACTTACGGAACCAAAATTTGATAAAAACCAATAATAAATAATGGAATCTGTAACCCAAAATTGGTTAATATTGCTTTATCCTTAGAAATAAAACCAGCAATAGTCCAACCAACAACTCCCGCTCCATGAAACATTATATTTACTGGATACATATTCAAATTTGTTAATAAAATACCTGTAAGAACTAAAAAAGTGCTTAACCATTTAAGGTATTTTTTAATAAACTTCATAATCAATTATATGATTGTAATGTTAAAGTTTTGTTAACCAGAAGAGGCTTTAACTTTTTTCTCGATAAATTCAGGGATATCTTCTCCCAGATCATCCTCTTTCTGATTTTTTGGTTGGAACGCGTATAAGACGTGCAGCTTACAATAAGGAAAGTCACTTTCAGGTTTTCGACCACAAAAGTAAAATTTTTCCTCATTAGGATGACCTATTGGCCATTTACATGTTTCTTCCGTTAACTCTTCTAAAGATTTGGGGTTTTCTGCTTCAAAATTTTTATCAAGTAAAATTGATTGAAATCTTGCTTTTCTAGACGTAGGTGCCGGAGTTCTTTTTGATTGAATGTTATTTTTTAACTTTGGTGAACTTGATTGCTTACTAGGCGCCCTTGCCTCTAAATTAAGCCTATGAGCTTTACCAATTACTGCATTTCGAGTGGTATCACCAAGCATTTCCGCTATTTGACTTGCTGTATGGCCTTTAGCCCAAAGTTTCTTAAGTTTCTCAACTTTTTCGCTAGTCCAACTCATTGTATAATCCTACTATATTTAGTATTTCTATAATGACTAAAACATTATGTTGAAGTTTAAAACATTAAAGCGATTTTAAGCTGTTAATATAATTAGTTTTACACAACTTTTTTAATTAAGGGGTTATAAAACTATCAATGGTTGAAATTACAAAAAAATATAAAATTGGTAAAAGAAGATTTGGATTAATCAATTGGATTGGGGCTTGGACACTCTATCAAAAAGAAGTTTTGAGATTTCTAATTGTATGGATTCAAACAATTTTTTCTCCTTTAGTTTCGTCTCTTTTATTTTTATTAGTCTTGTCATTAGCTATCGGATCACAAAGGGATGATGTATTGGGTGTTCCCTTTGTTATGTTTTTGGCTCCAGGGTTAATCGCTATGCAAGTGATCCAGCAATCTTTCTCTCATTCATCCTCATCATTTATGATCGGGAAAATTCAGGGTAATATTGTTGATTTATTGTATGCACCTCTTTCTCCTACTGAAATTACGATTTCAGTTTCCCTAGCAGCAGTTACTAGAAGTTTTATGATTGCAGCTATATCAATCTTAGTTTTTTACTTAATAATTGATATTAAAATAAAATACTTTTTTCTATTAATTCTTTTTACTTTTTTATCATCTTTTATATTAGGAAATATTGGTATTATCGCAGGCTTATGGGCAGAAAAATTTGACCATATGGCAACAGTAACGAATTTCGTAATCATACCTTTGTCTTTTTTATCAGGCACATTTTATACGATCGATAGTTTACCTAATTTTCTTACAACGATTAGTGAATTAAACCCTTTTTTTTATATGATTGATGGATTTAGATATTGTTTCATAGGAAACGCAGATGGATCAATAAAGTTTGGGATAATTTATTTATCAATTCTAAGTTTATTAAGCTGGTTAATCACTTACATTTTATTCAAAAAAGGGTATAAAATTAAATCATAGATGAGTGCAATATTAAAAACTTATAATAGAAAAAAAATTTCTTTTAAAAAAGGTAAGGGTAGTTTCCTATTTTCAACAAAAGGAAAAAAATATTTAGATTTTGTACAGGGTATTGCTGTGAATTGTTTAGGGCATTCAAATAATTATTTAAATAAAGCAATTCAAAAGCAGTCAAAAAAGTTATGGCATGTTTCAAATGTTTTTACTATCCCCGAACAAGAAAGACTAGCAAAGAGATTAAAACAAAAATCATTTGCAGATTATGTAACATTTCAAAATTCTGGTGCTGAGGCTACTGAAACAGCTATAAAAATTGCAAGAAGATATTTTTATTCAAAAGGACAACCAAGAAAAAATAGAATTTTATGTATTAATAATAGTTTTCATGGCAGAACCATAGCCACAATATTCGCTAGCAATAGCAAAAAAATGACAGAAGGTTTTTATCCAAAAGCTGATGGTTTTGACCATTTTAATTTCGGAGATCACAAAGGTTTAGAAAAAGCAATAACGAGTAGAACTGCAGCAATAATGATCGAAACTATAATGGGAGAAGGTGGCATAAAAGTTATCCCAGATTATTGTTTGAAGGGATTAAGAAAATTATGCAATAAGAAAAAAATTTTGCTTATCCTCGATGAAGTTCAATGCGGGATTGGAAGGAGTGGAAAATTTTTCGCTTTTGAGCATGCTAAAATAAAACCTGACATTGTTCCTATAGCAAAGGGGATAGGTGGTGGTTTTCCTATCGGTGCAGTTCTAGTAAATAGCAAAGCTGCGTCGGGTATGAAACCAGGAACACACGGCTCAACATTTGGTGGCAACCCATTAGCTATGAGTGCCGGTAACGCAGTTATGGATATAATGTTTAAAAAAGGTTTTCTGAGCAATGTAAGTAAAAATGGTAAATATTTTATTCAAGAATTAAGAAAAATAAAAAATGAATATCCAAAAATTATTAAAGAAGTAAGAGGAAAAGGTTTATTAATAGGTTTGTGCTTATACGTCGATCACATTAAGTTTATTGAAAATCTTTTAAATAATAATTTGCTGACAGTTAGAGGTGCTGAAAATGTAGTCAGACTTTTGCCTCCTTTAAATGTAACAAAGAAAGAAATAAATTTAGGATTAAAAATAATAAAGAAAGTTTGTAAAAATTATAAATGAGAAATTTTATTAACATTTCTGATTGTTCCTCAAAAGAACTTAGAGCAATTATAGATGAGGCAAAAAACAGAAAGCAAAGAAGACTTGAATTAAATAAATCTGCTTCAGATGAAGATAAGCCTTTTGAAGGTAAATCAATGGCTATGATTTTTGAAAAACCTTCTACAAGAACGAGGATGTCATTCGATATTGCTGTGAAACAATTAGGAGGGTCTTCAATAATCTTAAATCCCGAGAGTATTCATTACGGTAAAGGTGATGAAACTTTAAAAGATACTGCAAAAGTTTTAACCGAGTATGTAGATATTGTAATGCTTAGAACCTCATCTCACAAAAATCTAGAAGAGTTTGGAATACATTTAAAGATCCCAGTCATAAATGGTTTGTCAGATATGAGCCACCCTTGTCAAATAATGTCGGACGTATTTACTTTTGAGGAAAGTAAAGGTGTTATTACTGGAAAAACTATTTCATGGATTGGTGATGGAAATAACAATATGTCTAATTCTTTAATTGAGGCTGCTGGAAAATTTAACTTTAACCTTAAAATTGGATGTCCTAAAAAATACTCTCCTGATAAAAAGATATTAAATTGGGCAAAAAAAAATAAAGTCAATTTAACCATTACAGCTAAACCTTTAGAAGCAGTAAAAAATTCAGATTGTATTATGACGGATAAATGGGTTTCAATGAATGACAAAGTTAATAAAAAACAGAAGAAAAAAATTTTGAAACCATATCAGGTAAATAAAAAATTAATGAGTAAAGCTAATCCTGACGCAATCTTTATGCATTGCTTACCTGTTGGCAGAGGAGAAGAAGTGACCGATGAAGTAATTGATGGAAAACAATCAGTTGTTTGGAGACAGGCTCTCAATAGAGTTCATATTCAGAAAAGTATTATTATTTGGTGTTTAAGTTAAGGTAAAGGCTTTGGGGTAGCGCTTTTAGAGTTCATGTACAATATTACAGATGCTCTATCTTTTTCTTTCCTCAATCCAGCAAATGCCATTTTAGTCCCTTTTATATACGCCTGAGGTTTAATTAAATAAGAATTCATTTCCTCAAATGACCATTCTTTACCGTAAGCAACCATAGCTTTAGAGTATTTATAATCTGAAATAGAACCCGCTGTTCTTCCGATTACTCCCCATAAATTAGGACCAATCATATTCTTACCGTCGCTAGCAATCATGTGGCATGCACTACATTTTTTAAAAACTTTTTCACCATGAGCTAAGTCTCCTAAAGAAAGAAGCTGAGCAATATCTACTTGTGCAATTTCTTTAACATTATTATCTGATTTCTTTTCGTTAGATACAATTTCTAAACCTTCAATCTGGTACGCCGATTCTTTTGGTTTTTCGACATGAAATAAAACGTCAGCAAATTTCCCAATTCCAATTACTATTAAAGCGGTTAATAGGATTGCAGCTATTATTTTATTTATTTCAAAACTATCCATAATTTTGATAAGTATTATTAACGTATAACACGACTATTTGAAAAAAAACTTAAAATAAAACAACTATTTTGCGTCTTTGAGACGCATTTAATTTATGAATAACACCGCAATTATAATCCCTTCGAGACTATCAGCACAAAGGTTACCCAACAAACCTTTAAAGTTAATAAACAATAAGGAAATGATTGTTCACGTTTACGAAGCAGCCGTAAAATCCAATGTTGGGGAAGTATTTGTTGCTACTCCTGATGAAAAGATAATTGAAACAATTAATAAAATCGGAGGAAAAGCAATTATAACAAGCGATAGTCACAAAACTGGAACAGATAGAATATTTGAAGTTTTTAGCAATTCATTAAAAGAAAAACCAGAGACAATTATTAATCTTCAAGGAGATATGCCTAATATTAGTTCGGACGCTATTGCAGGACTTGCAGAATATATGAGTAAAGATAAATGCGATATTGCTACACTTGCTAGTGATTTAAATCCTGAGACTGATTATGAAAACCCAAATGTTGTAAAGGTAACAATTAGTGAAGATTTTTCAGGTAAATTTAAGAATGCTTTAGATTTTTTTAGAATTGACAAATCCCTTAAAAAAAATGTTTACCACCACATAGGAATTTATGGCTTTACAAATGATTCATTATTGAGATATGTAAAATTAAAAAGATCAAAACTTGAATTAGAGAGAAAACTTGAGCAATTAAGAGCACTTGAAAATGGAATGAGTATTCACGTAGGCTATATAAAATCACCTCCATTAAGTGTAGACACTGAGGACGATTTAATCAAAATTAAACAACTAATAGAAAATGAAAAAAAATAAAATAGCATTTCAAGGAGAATTAGGAGCATACTCACATATCGCAATAAATGAAATTTTTAAAGATGTTGAAATTAAAACTTGTTCAACTTTTGAGGAAACTTTCAAAATAGCTTATGATGATGAAACTTACAAAATTCTTATACCCCTTGAAAATTCATTAGCTGGCAGAGTAGCAGATATACATTATTTGCTTCCAAAATATAAATTACAAATTCATGGTGAACACTTTCAAAAAGTTGAACATAATTTAATTGCTAGACCAGAGGCTGAAATGAAAGATATAAAGTTTGTAAGAAGCCACGCTCAAGCAATAGGTCAATGTCAAAAAATAATTACTGATAATAAATATAAGACTATTATTTCAGCTGATACAGCAGGATCAGCAAAAGAATTAGCTGAAAGTAAAGATAAATCAGTAGCAGCTATAGCTTCAAAACTATCAGCAGACATCTATAAGCTTAAAATTTTGAGAGAAAATATAGAAGATGAAAAAGGGAATGTAACCAGATTTTTAATATTGGGTAAAAATGTTCAACAACCTGATTATCATAAAAATAAAAAATATATTACAACGTGTATATTTAGGTTAAAAAGCAAACCTTCAGCTCTTTATAAATCTTTAGGGGGATTTGCCACTAATCAAATTAATATGACAAAGCTTGAAAGTTTTTCAGTTAAAAATACTTTTGCTCAGACTAACTTTTATTTGGATTTCGAGGGACATTTAGATGACAAATTAGTGCAAAATGCTATGGAGGAACTTGGTTTTCATACCGAAAGCCTAGATATTCTGGGGGTATACGAGGCCTCTACATTTAGGCAAAAATAGTCCACAAAATTTATTTCTAGTCTTGTAGTATTTAATTTGATCTTGATATACTCCTATTGAGGTTGGCATCAGGTGGATGTTTCATAAACCCGGTCAGGTCTGAAAAGAAGCAGCCGTAGTGAAAACTATTCAGGTTGTTGCCTGCCTCTTAAAATGAAAAAAAATAAAATCTTAGCTTTAAAATATAGGCCACAAGATTTCAAAGATCTGATTGGTCAAGAATTAATGTCCCAAACAATAACCAATGCTATTAAATTGGGCAAGACACCTAATGCCTATCTTCTTACTGGAATAAGAGGAGTTGGAAAAACTACCACGGCTAGACTTATAGCTAAAGCTTTAAACTGTGAAAAAAACAGCGATGAGAATGTCAAATGTTCAAGTGAAAATTTTTGTAAGACTTGTGAAGAAATAATACATTCAAGACATATAGATATTCTTGAAATGGACGCAGCATCAAAGACTGGGATAGATGATATAAGAGAAATAATTGAAAACTCAAAATATAGTCCTACAAGCGCACAATATAAAATATTTATTATTGATGAAGTTCATATGCTATCCAAACAAGCTTTTAATGGTTTATTGAAAACATTAGAGGAGCCACCATCAAGATTAAAATTTATTTTAGCTACAACTGAAGTAAGAAAAATTCCAGTCACTATTTTATCAAGATGCCAAAGATTTGACCTTAAAAGAGTAGAGATTGAAAAATTAAGCGCTCACTTAAAAAACATTTGTTCAAAGGAAAACGGTAAAATATCGGATAAAGCAATAAGATTAATTGCCAGAACGTCTGAAGGATCCGTTAGAGATGCTGTTTCTCTTCTAGATCGTTCACTTATATCTCAATCAATAAGCAAGAGCGGCAACGTTGAGGAAGATGATGTAAGGAAAATGTTAGGCTTAGCTGATCGTAGTAAGATCTTATTTTTATTTAAAGAAGTTTTAAACGGTAATGAAAAAGATGCAATTAAACATCTAAAAGAACTAATAAATGATGGTGTAGATGCCAAAATTTTTTTAAATGATATTTTAGAAGTATTATACCTATTTAGTAGACGAATTAGCTTGGGATCCATTGAAAAAGATTTTTCTGTATCTGAGTCTGAAGAACAAATGATTGAAACTTATTCAAAAAATATTGATATACAAGATATTGGATTATTCTGGCAATTAACGATGAAAACATTAGATGATCTAAGAATAATTGGCAATGAAAATTTAATTTTAGAAATGTATGTGATGCAACTTACTCATCTAAAATCAATTGGCATGCCAAGAGAAACTTTAGAGAATAATCAAAATGTTTCAACTGAAAATTTAAAAGATAATTTAATAGGAGAAAAAATTGAGGAAAAAAAAATTGAAAATAATGTTTCTACTCAAATTAAAAATCAACTTAAGAACACCGAGCAAATAAAATCTAGTCCAATAAAAAATCTTTCTTCTCAAAATAAAGGAAGTAAGATCGAGATTACAAGTTTTCAAGATTTAATTACTATAGCCAACAAAGAGAAAGAAATAGAACTAAAGTATGATTTAGAAAGAAATGTAAAGTTAGTAAGTTTCAACAAAGGTAAAATTGATATTAGCTTTAATGAAAAATTAAATAAAAATTTTATTAAAAATTTGACCGAAAAATTATTACTCTGGACAGGAGAAAGATGGATCATTTCTTTAAGTAAAAACAACGACGCAAAGAGTATTTACGAATTAAATAATCAACAAAAATCAATTGAGTTAATGGATTTTAAGAAAAGTAAAATATCTGAAAAAATACAAAAAGCCTTTCCTGACGCAAAACTTTCTAAACTTGTAGAGGACAATAATGACTAATTTTTCAGATATGTTATCAAAAGCTAAAGCTATGCAGGATAAGATGAAAGAAGCTCAAGAAAATATAAAAAAGATAGAAGTTGAAGGAAAATCTGGAGGTAATTTAGTAAAAGTTATTTTAACTGGAGATTACGAGTTAAAGTCAATCATACTAAGTGATGCTGCAAAAAAAGAGGAACAAGAAATTATTCATGACCTAATAATAGCTGCTTATAATAATGCAAAAGAAAATTTAAAAAAAAAATCTGCAGAGGAACTATCAAAAGTTACAGGTGGTCTAAACTTACCCTCTGATTTTAAACTGCCTTTTTAATGGATAATAATATCCCAGATATAAATGAGCTTATAAAGCAATTTTCAAAACTACCTGGTTTAGGCCCAAAGTCAGCTAAGAGGATTATTTTAAAACTAATTAACAATAAAGAAAACATGGTGAAACCCTTAGCTAAATCTTTGGCTCAAGTTTACAAAAATGTAGTTCGTTGTTCGGATTGTGGAAATTTAAAAATAATTGATAAAGTTTGTATTTGTTCAAATGATAATTCTTACGATAAAATTTGTGTTGTTGAGAGTTTAGCAGATATGTGGGTTATAGAGTCTGCAAATATATATAAAGGGCATTATCATATCTTGGGTGGTACTTTGAATTCAAGTGAAAACTATGAACAAAAAAATTTATTAATTGACTCTCTTCTTAAAAGAATAAAAAAAAATAATTTAAAAGAGGTTATTATAGCCACTAGTGCAACGGTTGAGGGGCAAACGACCGCTCACTATATCGAGGACACTATTAACAACAATAAAATTAAGATTACAAAATTAGCTCAAGGACTCCCTGTAGGTGGTGAAATAGAGCAGTTGGATGATGGTACTTTGTTTTCAGCTTTTAAGAATCGAGTTCCCGTATCAGACGGCTAAAGTGATAATTTTTTTTCAATTCTTTTTTGGTGCAAAAGAGGCTCTGTATAACCAGACGGTTGAATTCTTCCTTTAAATACCAAATCACAAGCTGCTGAAAAAGCTATAGATTTTTCAAAATTATTGGACATTTTTTTATATTTAGGATCTTTTTCATTTTGTTTATCCACTATAGCTGCCATTTTTTTCATTACCGTTATGACTTGCTTTTCAGTACATATTTTGTGGTGCAGCCAATTTGCTATATGTTGACTAGAGATTCTTAAAGTTGCTCTATCTTCCATTAAACCTATGTTATTAATATCTGGGACTTTTGAGCAACCAACACCTTGATCAATCCATCTTACAACATATCCTAAAATTCCTTGAGCATTATTTTCTAGTTCACGATTTATATCATCAACGGGCCAGTTTGGTCTATCAGCTTTTGGTATTTCCAAAATATCATCCAACTTTGCTTTTTGCCTTTTTTTTATTTTTTCCTGTTCTTTAAAAACATTTATTTTATGATAATGAATTGCGTGTAATGTTGCTGCTGTTGGAGAAGGAACCCATGCACAATTAGCTCCAGATTTGGGATGAGAAATTTTTTGTTTCATCATTTCACCCATTTTATCAGGCATAGCCCACATTCCTTTTCCAATTTGAGCTTTTCCAGAAAACCCACAACTTAAACCTACATCAACGTTCCAATTTTCATAGGTATTGAGCCAAGTTGATTTTTTCATTTCACCTTTAAAGATCATGGGGCCCGACTCAAATGAGGTATGCATTTCATCTCCAGTTCTATCTAAAAAACCTGTGTTTATAAAAACTATTCTTTCTTTTACTTCTCTAATACATTCTTTTAAATTAACAGTAGTTCTTCGTTCTTCATCCATTATACCTACTTTTATTGAGAATTTTTCGATATTTAAAACTTGTTCAACTTTTTCAAATAAATTATTTGTAAAAGCAACTTCTTCAGGTCCGTGCATTTTTGGTTTAACAATATAAAAAGAATTTTTTCTTGAATTATTTTTATTTTTAAAATCGTGAAGCGCGCATAAAGTAGAGACAAAAGCATCTAATATTCCTTCTGGTATTTCATCTCCGTCTTTTAATTTTATTGAGGAATTGGTCATCAAATGCCCTACATTTCTATTTAATAACAAAGCCCTTCCATGAAGTTTTATTTCTTTACCATCCTTGGCGATATAATTTCTATCTGGATTTAGTTTTCTAGTAATTTTTTTTCCATTTTTTTCTAAATCTGCTTTTAGGTCAGCTTTCATTAATCCTAACCAGTTTCTGTAACATTTTACTTTATCTTCAGCGTCTACAGCAGCAACAGAGTCTTCATTATCTATGATTGTAGATAAAGCAGATTCTATAATGAAGTCAGATATGTTTGCTTTATCGTCTTTTCCAATTGTACTTTCAGAATCAATGATAATATCGAAGTGTAGATTATTATTTTTTAATAATATTGAACTAGGTTCATTTTTTTCACCATTATACCCAATAAATTTGTCTCTTTCTTTTAAAAAAGTTTTTTTGTCATTTATGAACAATGCTAAATTATTTGAGTCTACTTGAAGTTTAGAAATTTCTTCCCAACTTCCACTCTCTAAAGGAAAAATTTCATCTAATAATTTTCTTACATAGGAAATTACTTTATTAGCTCGCTGTTTATCTAACTTTTTACTCTGGTTCTCAGAGATTACATCAGTTCCATATAAAGCATCATATAAACTTCCCCACCTTGCATTAGCCGCGTTTAAAGCATATCTAGCGTTATCTACCGGAACCACTAACTGAGGTCCTGCTATTTTTGCAATTTCTTCATCTACGTTATTAGTAGATATTTCAAAATCACCTTTTTCTTCGACTATGTATGAAATTGATTTTAAAAACTTTTTATAATCTTTTTTATCAAATTCTTTATTAAAATTTTCTTTATGCCATTCATCTATTTTTTTTTGAATCTGTTCCCTTTTTTCTATAAGAGCTTTATTTTTTGGTGCTAATTCATGAACAGCCTGTGCAAACTTGCTCCAAAAAGTTTCAGATTGCAAATTTGTTCCAGGCAAAACCTCATTATTTATAAATTCATACAAAGTAGAATTTATTTGAAGGTCGTTTTTTTTTATATATTTCATAGTTTTTTTATAGCAGTATTATGTTTATATAAATTCTAAAAAATACTGTTAATTTAAAGTGAAAAAAGGATTAATTCCAATTTTTTTTCAACAACTTATTGACGCAATTGAATTCTAATAGTACTAGAATTATCTAGTAATATGAAAAATTATTTAGAATTTGAAAAAGAGATTAAAGCTCTAGAGGAAGAAATGGAGAGTCTAAAAAGTCCATTTGGTTCTGAAGGCATAGCAGAAGTAGATACAAATAAAATTAAGGTCACCCAAGAAGAGATAAACGAAAAATTGAAACAAACTTATTCAAATTTAAATAGTTGGCAAAAAACTTTAGTTGCTCGTCATGAAGATAGACCAAGGGCGAACTTTTATATAAAAAAAATATTTAATCAATTTACTTTACTTTCTGGAGATAGATATTTTGGAGATGATAAATCTGTAATTGCTGGATTTGGTTTATTAAATAATAAGTCTGTTTTAGTTATTGGGCAGGAAAAGGGAGATGATTTAAATAGCAGAATTGAAAGAAACTTTGGAATGATGCGTCCGGAGGGGTATAGAAAATGTATACGTTTGATGAAGTTAGCTGACCGTTTTCAAATTCCCGTAATTTGTTTTGTGGATACGCCTGGAGCTTATCCAGGAATTGGAGCAGAACAAAGAGGGCAAGCTTCAGCAATTGCTAACTCTATAGAGAGTTCAATGTCTTTAACGGTTCCAAATATTTCAGTGATAATAGGAGAAGGTGGATCGGGTGGAGCTATAGCTCTGGCATCATCCAATAAAGTCATTATGTTAGAAAATTCTATTTATTCAGTAATATCACCAGAGGGATGCGCGTCAATACTTTGGAGAGATCCAAGCAAGTCTTTACAAGCAGCTGAAGCAATGAAAATGACCGCAAAAGATTTATTAAGTTTAGGTGTTATAGATGAAATCATTCCAGAACCTGTGGGTGGAGCCCACAGAAACCCGGATTTAATTGCAGAGGAAATAAAGAATGCAATAATTAAAAATTTAAAAACTTTTGAAAATCTTTCTAAAGAGGAAATTTATGACCATAGAAAATCAAGATTTCTTAAAATTGGTAGAGACAGAGGTTTTAGCAAATCATCTTCCTCTGATACAACTGGTTTAAGTTATAAGGAAACTGCCTTTCAACAATTTAAATTTCATTTTAATCAAAATAAACTAATTTATATAGGAATTAGCTTAGTTTTATTCGCAAGTTTAATTACAATATTGTATTGAAATCTGTTGCAAATAAACAATTTTACTCAAAAAAACAAAATCTTCTATTGACATTAAGTTAACAAATCTATTAAAGGTTCAACAGTTAGTAAATTACTAACTAAAGTTAATAACTAATAAGGATAAGAAAACAATATGAGTACACTAAAAGGTAAAGTAAAGTGGTTCAATGGCACTAAAGGATATGGTTTCATTGAAAGAGAAGACAAAGAAAAAGACGTGTTCGTTCATTCTTCAGCAGTTAGAGAAGCTGGTTTAAAATATTTAAACGAAGGTGATGAGTTAACGTTTGAAGTGGAGAATGGAGAAAAAGGTCCTTCCGCAGTAAAATTGCAGAAAACATCCTAAATCTTATTTCCAAAATCACAAATTAACGGGACATTAAGCTTAGAAAGTTTTTTGTTCCGTTAATTCTATCTTGAAAAAGACACAATTATTCATTAAATAACTTCCAATGATTATAAAAGACACATATTCCATATTAAAATCTCATTCTCACAGAATGCACGCTAGGCTATTGCTTAGCTAATAATCAAAAAATATATAAATTTAATTAAAATTAAGATAAAAATAACAGAGATGCAGCAGTAGCTCAGTTGGTTAGAGCACTAGTTTGTGGAACTAGGGGTCGGTGGTTCGAATCCACCCTGCTGTACCAAAAAATGACGATAGAAAAAAAGAGCAAACCTTCTAAAGAACTTCCATTAGGGTTTGTAGACAGGAAAGAAAAAGAATTATTAATACGTGATTTTATAATTTCTAATATTAAAGAAGTTATGATCAAGTACGGATTCCAGTATCTTGAAACACCAAGTTTCGAGTATTCGGATAGTATTGGTAAATTTTTACCTGATAAAGATAGACCAGATGCAGGAGTTTTTTCTTTTAAGGATGAAAATAAATGGTTGTCTTTGAGATATGACCTTACAGCCCCACTTGCTAGATACGTTGCAAAAAATTATTTAGAAATTCCAAAACCATTTAAAAGGTATCAGCTAGGCACTGTCTGGAGAAATGAAAAACCAGGACCTGGAAGGTTTAGAGAATTTTTACAATTTGATGCTGATTTTGTAGGAACGAAAAGTTTACAAGCAGATGCTGAATTATGTGTAATGATCTCTGAAATTCTTGAAAAATGTGGGCTTAGTAAGTCTGATTTTGTAATAAAAATTTCATCTAGAAAAATAACGGAGGAATTATTTAAAAGATTAAATGTAAGTAATAGTCAACAAAAACTCACCACCTTAAGGGCTTTAGATAAAATTGATAGACTTGGATGGGAAGGTGTAAAACAGTTACTTGGTGAAGGCAGAAAAGATAAATCTGGAGATTTTACAAAAGGAGCAAATCTAACTCCAGAGAATGTAGAGTTTATAGAAAAAGAATTAAAAAAAAAGTCACCAGAGTCAGATGATTTAATTGGGATATTAAAAATTTTTAAAGACTATAATTTTAGTAATTTTGAATTCGATCCATCAATAATCAGAGGATTAGAATATTATACTGGAATAATTTTTGAGGTAAATTTAAAATTTGAAGTAAAAAATAATAAAGGGCAAGTAATTCAATTTGGATCTATCGGAGGGGGTGGGAGATACGATAATTTAGTAAATAATTTTGGCAATTACGATGCTCCTGCTACGGGCATATCAATTGGTTTGGACCGATTAGTTTATGCATTGATACAAAAAAAGGACTTTAAAATAAAACAATCAAAACCTATCGTGATTTGTATTTTGGATAAAAATTTCATGAAAGAATACATTAATTTACAAAAGTTATTAAGAGAAGCTGGTATTAGCGTAGAAATTTATCCTGCAGAAAGTAAATTAAAAAAACAGATGGAGTATGCTAATAAAATTAAGTCTCCAGCTGTTATTTTGTATGGTGAGGATGAAATTAAATTAGACAAACCTACTTTAAGAAATTTAAGCACAGGAAAAGAAAAATCAATTCAAATTAAAGAGTTAGTAAATGAAATCAAAAAAATTATTTGAAGACATAATTAAAACTTTTGAAAACAATGGGTTTGTTTTATCGGAACCTGACGTGCTTTTAGACTCTGAATATATTATAGAAAGATCAGGAGAAAAGTTTAGAAGTGCTATGCTTACTTTTGAGAATGAAGATGGAAAAACAATGTGTTTAAGACCAGACTTAACGGTAGCATCTTGCATAAATTTTTTGCAAAAAAAAACTTCTTCAAAGATCTATTATTCGGGACAAGCTTACAGAAGATCTAACAATAAAGGCGCCAACTTTATTAACAATCAATTAGGAATTGAAATTTTAGGCTCAAAAAATCAAATTCAAGATGACTATAAAGTTATTAGTACGATCTTAAGTTCTGCTAAAAAAATTAAAAGTAAAAAAATACAAGTCAAAGTTGGAGATATCAGCTTATTTAAAAGCTTAATTAATGCACTGGATATGCCTGAAAGATGGAGGTTGAGATTAATAAGACATTTTTGGAGGCCAAGTTATTTTGAAGAACTTTTAAAAAGACTTGAGAAAAATACAGATATTGATTCAATCACTTTTGATACTGATAAGAAAAGGTTTTATGAAATGCAAAAAATAAATCAGGAAAAAATAGTTGCAGGAAGATCAATATCAGAAATTTTAAAAAGATTTGACAAAAAGATAAAAGATCCAAGATCTTTTACTGATGGTAAAAGAATTGTGAAAATTATTAAGTCCTTTTTAAAAATTAATTGCAAACTTTCAAAACTTGATGACGAGCTTTTACATTTTGCAAAAAAAAATAATCTTAAAAAAAAAATCTTTAATAACTTTAAGTCAATTAAAAATTTAAAAAAACTCAAACAAGATGTAAACTTTATTACTAATTTTGGAAGAGATGTTGAATATTATACTGGAATTGTGTTTGAAGTTTTTTCAGGAAAAAAAGAAATAGCAAGAGGCGGACGTTACGATGACTTACTAAAAAGTTTAGGGGCTAAAAAAAATATTCCTGCGGTAGGAGCAGCAATTAATTTGCAAAATTTATGAAAGATTTAATTACGATAGGGTTACCAAGTAAAGGTAGATTGAAAGATAAAGCAATATCTTTTTTTGATAACAAGGGTTTAAAGATTGTACATAATAAGAAGGAGAGAAATTATTTTGGGACTGTTGAAAATAAGTCTAATATAAAGATTATTTTTCTGCATGCCAAAGAAATCATTCAACGATTGGGAGACGGTACATTAGATTTAGGTATATCAGGTTTAGACCTTCTAAATGAGTCTGATAAAAACTTGCGTGACAAGATTATTATTAAACGTAAGCTTAACTTTGGAAACGCTAATTTAATTGTTGCGGTCCCTGATGATTGGATAGATGTTCAGACAATAGCTGATCTTGAGGAAGTATCTTTTGATTTAAGATCTAAAAGAAATAGCAGGTTAAGAGTTGCAACTAAATATCCAAACCTGACTAATGATTTTTTGATTTCTAAAGGAGTTACTCAATATAAGATTATACCAAGTTTAGGAGCAACTGAAACATATCCTTTTATAGGTTCCTCCGAAATAATTACTGATATTTCTTCCACTGGTAAAACTTTATCTGATAACAATTTGAGAGTACTTAAAGACGGAATAATTTTAAATTCAACAGCCTGTTTATTTTATGCAAAAAAAAAGGCTGCGAAGTTGCAGCCTTTTTTAAATTCTTTAGGTTAAATGAAACTACATTCCCATACCGCCCATTCCACCCATTCCACCCATTCCGCCACCCATAGGAGGCATTGCAGGACTAGAATCTTTTTCTTCAGGTTTGTCAGCGATCATTGCTTCGGTTGTAATTAATAATCCAGCGATTGAAGCCGCATCTTGTAATGCAGATCTTACAACTTTAGTTGGATCTATAATTCCTTTTGAAAACATATCCACATACTCTTCATTCTGAGCGTCATAACCTTGAGAAGATTTTTTACCTTCCAAAAGTTTTCCTACCACTACTGAACCGTCAACACCAGCATTTGCAGTAATTTGTCTAATTGGTGATTGAAGAGCTTTTTTAACAATCTCTACACCGGCTTTTTGGTCATCTCCTTTTACTTTAACACCATCCAAATCTTGTGCTGCATAAAGTAAAGCACAACCACCGCCGATCACTACTCCTTCTTCTACAGCAGCTCTAGTAGCATTAAGGGCGTCTTCAACTCTATCTTTTCTCTCTTTAACTTCAACCTCTGTTGCACCACCTACTTTAATTACAGCAACTCCTCCAGCAAGTTTCGCGAGCCTTTCCTGAAGTTTTTCTTTGTCATAATCAGATGTTGTTTCATTGATCTCAGATCTAATTTGGTTACATCTTGCTTCGATGTCAGATTTTTTACCTTCACCAGCTACAATTGTGCTGTTCTCTTTATCAATTTTTACTTTTTTACAAGAACCAAGATCTCCAATTTTCACGTTTTCTAATTTAATACCAAGATCTTCAGAGATTACTTGTCCTCCAGTAAGAATAGCAATATCTTCCAACATTGCTTTTCTTCTATCACCAAAACCAGGTGCTTTAACTGCAACAACTTTAAGACCACCTCGTAATTTGTTTACCACCAAAGTTGCTAGCGCCTCTCCTTCAACATCTTCAGAAATAATCATAAGCGGTCTGTTAGCTTGCACGACGGATTCCAATAGCGGAACCATTGGTTGTAAATTAGTTAATTTTTTTTCAACTAAAAGTACTAAAGGATTTTCTAGTTCAGTAGTCATTTTTTCAGTATTTGTTACAAAATAAGGTGAAAGATATCCCCTATCAAATTGCATACCTTCAACAACATCAAGTTCAGTTTCTACACCCTTAGCCTCCTCAACAGTTATAACGCCTTCATTTCCGACTTTTTGCATTGCTTTAGAAATCATATCACCAATAGATTTTTCACCATTCGCTGAAATAGTTCCTACTTGGGCTACTTCTTCGTTTGCTTTTACTTTTTTTGATGACGTTTTTAATTTGTTAATTACATGCTCAACAGCTTTATCTATACCACGTTTGATATCCATTGGGTTCATACCAGCCGTAACATATTTTAATCCTTCATTAACAATTGCTTGAGTAAGAATAGTCGCGGTAGTTGTTCCATCACCAGCGTTGTCATTAGTCTTACTTGCTACTTCTTTTACCATCTGCGCACCCATGTTTTCAAATTTATCTTCTAGTTCAATTTCTTTTGCAACAGAGACACCATCCTTAGTTGTTCTTGGAGCACCGTAAGACTTGTCCATAACAACATTTCTACCTTTTGGGCCTAATGTAACTTTTACAGCATTGGCTAGAGTATTTACTCCAGTTAGCATTTTAGTTCTTGCTTCAGTATCAAATTTAATTATTTTTGCCATTTTTTTTCTCCCTTAAAAGTTATTTTTTATTTTTAGTAATTCCCATTATGTCAGCCTCTTTCATAATGCTGTATTCTTTGCCGTCAATTTTTACTTCAGTTCCTGACCATTTTCCAAAAAGAACTATATCTCCCACTTTCACATCCATCGGAGTAAGTTTACCATCCTCATTTTTAGCTCCAGGCCCTACTGCTACAACTTCACCTTCTTGAGGTTTTTCTTTAGCCGTATCTGGGATTATAATCCCGCCAGCAGTTTTTTCTTCACTATCTAATACTTTAATTAAAACACGATCGTGTAAAGGTCTAAATTTCATATATATTTTCTCCTATAAATTTTGATGTAGGGCTGATATGGTGAGTTTTAACTAGATTTCAAGGGGCAAAAATCATTAAAAAGATCAATAAATACTTGATTTTAAAGGAACAAAAAAGAGAGCAAACAATTGAAAGAGCTTAATCATCTGTCAGAAATATTTATCAACTACGACACCTTTGTAATAGATTTATGGGGTGTAATGCATAATGGTATAAAGTTAAATTCTAAAGCTGTAGAGGTCATAGACCATTTAGAAAAAAATTCAAAAAAAATTGTATTTTTGTCTAACGCCCCAAGGCCTAGTTCAAAAGTAATAAGTTTCTTGATAAAAATGAACATGGACAAAAAATTTCTTAAAAACGTAATGACATCAGGCGAAGCTGCTATGCATGCTATCAATCAAAATAAGTATGGAAAATCTTTTTTTCATTTAGGGCCACCACGGGATATCTCTGTATTTGAAAAAGTAAAGGGAGATAAAACTGAGATTGAAAATTGTGATTTTATTTTATGCACAGGTTTATTTGATGAATATGAAAATGACTTAAATTACTATGAGACACTTTTAAAAAATCACATAAATAAAAAATTAATTTGCACTAATCCTGACTTAACAGTTCATAGAGGGAATATCGAGGAGCTATGTGCGGGAACAATTGCAAAAATTTTTGAAAGGCTTGGAGGAGAAGTAATCTACTTCGGTAAACCCTATAAAGAAGTTTATGAAATGTGTATAAGTAAAAATGAAAAAGTTTTAGCGATTGGAGATAATTTAAGAACGGATATTAAAGGAGCTAATAATTTAAGCATAGATTGTTTATTTATTTCTGAAGGAGTTCATCGCGAAGAATATAAAAAGACTTCAGAGCTTGATGCGCTTTTAAAAAAATATAAAGTGAAAGCAGATTTTTTTCAGAAAAAATTAGAGTGGTAAAATGAAAATTTATAATAATGCTAATTTAAAAAAAAAGCATCAAGAAGGTGTCGTAGCAATTGGAAATTTTGATGGTGTACACTTAGGCCATCAAAAAGTTATTAATGAAGCAAAAAAAAGAGCAAAAAAAAATAAACTACCTATGGGAGTTATTACTTTTGAACCAGTTCCTATGATGTTTTTTAATAAAAAAATAAAAAATCATAGAATAAATTCATTAAACCAAAAAAAAATTCAATTTAAAAATTTAAATCTCGACTTTTTAATAATAATAAGATTTAACCAAAAATTTTCAACTCTTTCTGCTGAACAATTTATTAAAAAGATTATATATCAAAAAACAAAATGTAAATATCTATTTGTTAGTAAAAACTTTAAATTTGGTTACAAAAGAAAAGGGAATATTAAAACTTTAAGAAAATTTGAGAAAATTTATAATTACAAAAATATAATTACTAAACCTTTTAAAAAGAAAAAAAAAATGATTTCATCTACTTACATAAGAAAAAAAATAAACTTAGGTGATATTATTGAAGTTAATAAATTATTAAATCGAAGTTGGAGTATAGAGGGAAAAGTAATTGAGGGAAAAAAAAGAGGGAGAAAAATTGGTTTTCCAACATGCAATATTAATCTCAAAGATTATATAGTACCTCGTCTAGGCGTTTATGCTGTTAAAGTTAAATCTACTAATTTTAATAAAAATGGTATTGCAAATGTGGGGTATAGGCCGACATTTAATGGTCAAAATTTATTATTAGAAACAAATATCTTTGGAATAAATAAAAATTTATATAATAAAGTTATTAATGTAAGTTTTAAAAAGTTTTTGAGACCAGAAAAAAAGTTTAGAAACTTTGAGCATTTAAAGAAACAGATTAAGCTAGATATAAAAAGAGCGAAAAAATAATGTCAAAAGATACTTTACAACTTCCCAAAACTGCCTTCTCAATGAAAGCAAGCTTACCTACAAAAGAACCTGAAATTTTAAAAAAATGGGAAAAAAATAAAATTTTTGAAAAACTTAGAAAAGGTTCAAAAGGGAAAGAGAAATTTGTGCTTCATGATGGTCCACCATATGCAAACGGGCATATACATATGGGAACTGCTCTAAATAAAATTTTGAAAGATATAATTACTCGTTTCCATCAAATGAATGGCAAAGATTCAATTTATGTCCCTGGTTGGGACTGTCATGGACTACCAATCGAATGGAAAATTGAGGAGCAATATAAAAAAAAGAAAAAAAACAAAGATGAAATACCTGTAAAAGACTTTAGGCAAGAGTGTAGAGAATTTGCGAAAAGCTGGATAGATGTACATATTAAAGAGTTTAAACGATTAGGTGTAGTGGGGGATTTTGAAAATTATTATTCTACCATGAGCAATGAGGCAGAAGCTCAAATAGTAAGAGAATTAGGAAAATTTCTTTTAGACGGAAGTCTTTACCAGGGCTTTAAACCAGTTTTATGGTCTACAGTTGAAAAAACTGCATTAGCAGACGCCGAGGTCGAATATAGGGATCATACTTCTAATACAATTTATGTTTCCTTCAAGGTGAAAACTACAAATAAAGAATTTTTAAAAGATACAAATATTGTTATTTGGACTACAACCCCATGGACTATACCAGCTAACAAAGCTTTAGCGTTTAATAGTAATATTGAATATTCAGTTTTGGAAATAGATGAACTTAAGTATTTTAAAGAAAAGAAAATCGTTGTTGCAAAAAATTTGATTAAGACGATTACTAAGGAATGCGAAATAAAAAATTATAAAGAATTAAAAACTTTTAAAGGTCACGAATTTAAAGGCACTATTTGTACCCATCCCTTTATTAAAATGCACTTTGATTATGACGTCCCTATGTTAGACGCTCAATTTGTTAATCTTGAACAAGGGACTGGAATTGTGCATTGTGCCCCAAGTCATGGACCTGATGATTTCAATCTGTGCTTAAAAAATAATATCCCATCGCTTTATACAGTTGATGATTCTGGATTATATACAAATGAAATTCCCGTCTTTAGTAATACTCACATCTTTAAGGCCGATCCACAAGTAATTGAAAAACTAAAAGAAGAAAAAAAATTACTCAAAGATGACAAATTAAATCACAGCTACCCACATTCATGGAGATCTAAAGCTCCTTTAATTTATAGAGCAACGCCTCAATGGTTTATCTCTATGAAGCAAAATAATTTGAGAGATAAGGCAATTAAAGCCATCAATGAAACTTCTTTTTATCCTGACAAAGGAAAAGAAAGACTTCTATCAATGATTGAAGGAAGGCCAGACTGGTGTGTATCTAGGCAAAGAGTTTGGGGAGTTCCCTTACCAATTTTTATAAATAAAAAAACAAACGAACCTTTAAAAGATCAAAAAATAATCGATAGAATTGCCTCCATTTACGAAAAACAAGGGTCCGATTGTTGGTTTACAGACGATTCAAAAGTTTTTTTAGGTAACGATTATGACCCTAAAGATTATGAAAAACTGAATGATATAGTTGAAGTATGGTTTGACAGTGGATCAACACATAGCTTTGTTTTAGAAAAAAGAAAAGACTTGAAATGGCCGGCCGATATGTATTTGGAAGGATCTGATCAACACAGAGGCTGGTTTCATTCCTCTCTGTTAGAGTCATGCGGTACAAGAGGAAAGGCCCCTTTTAAAGCTATTCTATCTCATGGTTTTGTGGTTGATGGTAAAGGAATTAAAATGTCAAAATCCATGGGAAACGTTATATCTCCCGAAGATATTTTAAAAAATTATGGAGCTGATATTTTAAGAGGCTGGGTAGCTGCATCTGATTATGCAGAAGATATAAGAGTAGATAAAAGTATTTTAACTCAACATGCAGAATCTTACAGAAAAATAAGAAATACTTTCAGGTATTTGTTAGGTAACTTAAAAGATAATTTTGTAAGCCAAAATTTTGATAATCTCAAACATGACCAATTTGATGAATTGGAGCAATATATTTTACACAAATTATATTTAGTAGATCAGTCTGTAAAACAAAATTTGAGAAACTATAATTTTCATAAACTTTATAAAGAATTATTAAATTTTTGTGCTTTAGATTTATCTTCATTTTATTTTGATATTAGAAAAGATGTTCTTTATTGTGATGAACTAACTTCATCTAAGCGTAAAAATTGCGTAATTATTCTTAACATTGTTTTAGAATGCTTATTAAAATGGTTTGCCCCAATTTTTGTTTTTACTGTTGATGAAATTTACAGTCTAATTAGTAAAGATAATAAAAATATACATGAATTCTCTTTTCCAAAAATTCCTAAAGATTGGGAAAATGAAAATTTGAATAAAAAGTGGAGCAAGCTTTTTAAGATCAAACAGGAGGCTAATGTTGCTATTGAAGATAAAAGAGCAAAAAAAGAACTTGGTTCTAGTTTAGAGGCTGAAATAAAAATTACAACTGATGATCAAACTTTTAAATTATTAGAAGGAATTGATTTAGCAGAATATTTTATTACATCGAAGGCTACAAAAAACAAAAGCACAAAATCAGAGAAATTAAAAATTGAAGTCTTTAAAGCAAAAGGGAAAAAATGTGAAAGATGTTGGAAAATCTTAGATAGCAGATGTGAGCGTTGTGAAAAGATTACCTCAGATAATTAATTGAATGGATATTTTAAAAAATAATAAAATAAATTTTAATAAAGAAAATTTAAAACAAAATTTGATTTCATTTTTTGTAGTTTTAATAGTATTTGCGCTAGATAGATTTACAAAAATAAAAATTATTGAACATCAAACTGATAATTTTAAAATTTACATAAACGAATTTATTAATTTAGATTTGATATGGAATACTGGAATAGGATTTGGTTTACTCAGCACAAGCACTAGTATAATTTATAATAGTATTTCAATTTTGATTTTAGCGATAGTTATCTTTTTAATTTCTATAATTATAAAATCCAATTTTACAGAGAAAATCTTATTTTCATTAATTGTGGGCGGAGCGATAGGTAATTTATTTGATCGAGCTACTTACTTTGCTGTTCCTGATTTTATAGATGTTCATTATCAAAATTATCACTGGTTTACTTTTAATATCGCAGATATATTTATAACTTTAGGAATTTCAATGTTAATTATAAAAGATTTAATATTAAAAAGATGATTACAAATTATAAAAATTTTTTATTGATTCTTTCACTAATCTTTATTTTATCTTGCGGAGGATTTTCAGAGGCTGGAAAAGTTTTAAGAAATGAAAAAACTAAGACTACTGATGAGTTCTTGGTAAAAAAGAGGGCTCCATTAACACTTCCTCCTGAATACGATACCATTCCTGCGCCTCTATCGATAGAGGACCAAAAGAAAAAAGAAGATAAAGAAATAAATAAAATTTTACAAATTCCAAGAGATGAAAAAACAAATAATTCAAACAATACATCTGTTGAACAATCAATTTTAAATCAAATTAAAAAGTGAAAAATAAAAAATTAGTTTACAAAAATCATATTCAAGAAAAATATTTAGACAAAAATCTAAAAAAAAAATACTTAAAATCTTTTCCACAAATCTTGAAAGCTATCTATTTTGGCCTTGATGAAAGAAAGGACGTTGCTCATTCATTAAGTAAAAGATTTAGATTTAACTTTAAGACAAAAGATATCAGTCACTTCAAAAAATATAATACCGTTGTGGTGATCGGCATGGGAGGATCAATACTTGGCTCAGAGGCAATCTATGATTTTTTAAATTATAAAATTAAAAAAAAATTTATTTTTTTAAATAATATTAATGGAAAGAATATTACTGAAATAAAAAAAAACACCAATCTTAAAAAAGTTCTTTTTATACTCATTTCAAAATCTGGAAAAACTATTGAGACTTTAACAAATATTATAGCTTTAAAAATAATAAAAAAAAATAGTAAGAATGTTATTCTTATTTCTGAGAGGTCTAATAATCCATTTTATGTATTGGCTAAAAAAATGAAATTATTTCATGTTGAACACAAACATTATATAGGTGGAAGGTTTTCTGTTCTATCCGAGGTAGGTATGCTACCTGCTTATTTTATGGGATTAAATATTCGTGAAATAAGAAAAAATTTGACTAAAAATTTTAAGCAAAATAAAAAAATATTTTTAAAAGATAGTACAATTAAATTAGCAAATTTATTTCAAGCAAAAAAATTTAAAAATTTGGTATTTTTTAATTACCATCCAGAATTAAATAAGTTTTTGTGCTGGTGTCAGCAGCTTATAGCAGAGAGCCTTGGTAAAAAGGGAAAAGGATTTTTTCCGACAATATCTACTGGACCAAAGGACCATCACAGTTTATTACAACTTTATTTGGATGGGCCAAAAGATAAAATCTTTTATATATTTAGCAATTCTTATAATGATAAAAAAAAACTAAACACTAAATTTTTAGATAAAAGTTATAAGTTTTTAAATAAAAAAAATTTAAATCAAATCAAAATTGCGCAAAAAAATGCTTTTATTAAGGCTTTAAAAAAGAAAGAAATTCCATATAGAGAATTTATAGTGGATAGCTCTGAAAAAAATTTAGGTGAGTTATTTGCTTATTTTATGCTTGAGACAATTATCGTTGGAAAATTAGTTAACATCAATCCTTTTGACCAACCTGCTGTGGAACAAGTAAAAATTGATACCAAAAAAATTTTAAATTAAAAACTTACCAAAGATAATTTTTGATCTACCATATTCTTTAGTAATTTTTATATCTAATATATCACTAAGATTATCTTTGGATTTTTTTTCTCTATGTATAACCACAATATGATTTTTTTTATATATTTTAAATTTGCAAATTAATTCTAATATTTGAATAAAGTTATTTTCATCAAAAGGGGGATCTAAAAAGATAATTTCATACGTTTCATCAGTAATTTCATTTAAAACATTAAAAACATCATTATTTATAATTTTTGTTTGTTTATGAATTGAAAGAACATTTATATTTTTATTTAATTGTTTAATAGCATCATCACTATTTTCAATAAATGTTACTTTCTTTGCACTTCTAGATATACATTCTAATCCAAAAGAACCTACTCCAGAATAAATATCTAACACATTTGATTTAGCGATACTTACATTGAAAAAATTCGAATGAGATATTACATTAAATATATTTTCTCTTACAGAGTCTTTTAACGGTCGTGTAGTAAGCGATTTTAGAAAAGATATATTTCTACCTTTGAACTTTCCACTTATTATTCTCAAATTACTCTCCAGCCAATATCTTTTCTAAAATAACCATACCTCCAATTAATTTTTTTTATAATTTTAAAAATATTATTTCTAATTTTTTTAAAATTTGAACCACTAGAAGTTATATTTAAAACTCTGCCACCATTCGAAACTAAATTATCTCCTATAAATTTTGTACCTGCATGGTAAACAAATGAGTTTTTATTTAATTTTATGTTCTCTAAATTATAAATAGTTTTATTTTTTATGTATTTATTTGGATATCCCTTAGAACATAAAACTACTGTCATACATTTTGTGTTTTTCCATCTTATAGTTGTTTGATTTAATTTATTTTCAACTACATTATAAAATATTTTTAAAATATCTGTCTTCAATTTAGGAATAATTACTTGACACTCGGGATCTCCCATTCTTACGTTGTATTCAATGAGATATGGCTCGTTATTTTTTATCATCAGTCCTACATACAAAAAACCAGTGTATTGTTTTTTCTTTCTCTTAAGTGCTCCTAGAGTGGGTTTTACTATTCTATTAATAATCTTTTTTTCTAATTTTCTATTTATTAATGGAGCAGGAGAGTAAGCACCCATCCCTCCGGTATTTGGGCCAACGTCTCCCTCTCCAACTCTTTTATGATCTTGAGCAGAGCCAAAAAATCTAAATTTATTTTTATCAACTATAAGAAAATAGCTTGCTTCCTCCCCTTTTAAAAATTCCTCTAGCACAAGTTTATTAGATGATTTAAATTTTCCTTTAAAGATTTTATCAGAAACGTCTAAAATTTTTTTTTCTGTTTTGCAGATTGTTACACCTTTGCCAGCAGCAAGTCCGTCTGCTTTAACAACCAATGGAAATTTACTTTTTTTGATAAAATTTTTTACATCCTTAATATTTTTGCAAATTTTATATCTTGCTGTGGGTATATTATTCTTTTTACATATATCTTTCATAAAAGCTTTAGATCCCTCTAGTTTTGCGGCAAATTTATTAGGGCCAAAAACTTTTATTTTATGTCTAATTAAGAAATCAACAATACCTCTGACTAAAGGTTCCTCTGGACCTACAACTACTAAATCTATTTTATAGAACTTTACGGTTTTAAGTAATGTTTGAAAATCGAGAAAATTTATATCTATATTTGTGGCTATTTTGGCAGTGCCCGCATTTCCTGGTATACAAATTATATTATTAGATAGTTTCGACTCAAATATTTTTTGACATAACGCATGTTCTCTACCACCACTACCTATTAAAGCAATATTCATATGGAATGATATAATATATATATTTTAAAGATGAAAAAAAAGAAAGCGAAACTAAAATATAATAACAATTCCTTTGATGTTATAGAGATAGGCGATTATGTTGAGTGTGCAATATCTGGAAAAAAAATCCCTTTAAAAGAATTAACCTATTGGAATGTTGAACTTCAGGAGGCCTATTTTTCACCTCTTGAAGTAGATAAAAGTTTTAAGAAATTAAAAGAAAAATAATTTATTTCCATCTATTATGTGTCCAAATCCATTGGTCAGGATTGCTAATAATCATTTTTTCTAAAATTTCGTTGAGTTTTTCTGTAATCCCAGTTTTTGAAGATAAAGTTGAAGTTCCAATTGGTTCATGAACATTCATCTCAAAAAAATTATCATTATTTCTTTTTAAAGAAATAGGAACAATTTTAATATTAAATTTTAATGCTAGTTGTGCAGGAAGTGTAGTAGTCAAAGCTTCTTCACCAAAAAACTTTACTTG
>CACMCJ010000003.1 GCA_902612235.1 uncultured Pelagibacteraceae bacterium | reverse complement strand
TCTGAGTCAATTTTTCTCAAGTTAGCTGCAGGCGTACCAGGTCTAGCGCTGAAAATAAAAGAAAAAGTATTTATAAATTCGACTTTTTTCAGTAATGATATTGAATTTTCAAAATCTAAATCTGTTTCTCCAGGGTAAGCAATAATGAAATCACTAGAAAATTTTATTGAAGGTTTTGTTTTTTTAAGTTTTTCAATAATTTTGAGATATTGCTCTACTGTATGATTTCTATTCATCAGTTTTAATATCTTTGTTGATCCACTTTGTACAGGAAGGTGAAGTAGTGGCATCAATTTTTTACATTCTTGATGGGCAAAAAACAAATCATCTGTGAAGTCATTAGGGTGGGATGTAGTATATCTTATTCTTTTTAAATCCTTTATGTCAGAAAGTTTAAAAATTAAGTCTGAAAGTCTTTTATTTTTAAAGTTATAGGCATTTACATTTTGACCTAACAAAGTAATCTCTTTAGCTCCATTATCAACTAATTGTTTTGCTTCAGAAATTAATTCCGACAACGATCTTGAATATTCTGGCCCTCTTGTGTAAGGCACAACACAAAATTTACAAAACTTATCACAGCCTTCTTGAATAGTTAAAAATGAAGAAACTTTACTTTTAAGATTTTTAATTACATTAAAATGATCAAATTTAGCAATTACGTCAAACTCGGTTGAATTAATTTTTTTATTTTTATTTTCAATATGTAAAATTATTTGATTTATCTTATGATAAGATTGTGGCCCAACTACTGCGTCAATATATTTTTCTTTTTTTATCAAAATTTCACTCTCTGCTTGAGCTACGCAGCCTGCAATAATTGTTATTGGTTTTTTTTTGTTGCGAAATTTTTTTTTTACTCTTCCAATATCATGATAAACTTTATCAGTAGCCTTTTCTCTGATATGGCAAGTATTTAAAATATAACAATTTGCATCTTCAATATTTTTTGTCGAAGTATAATTAATTTTTTTTAAAGAATCCAAAATGCGATCGCTATCGTATTCGTTCATTTGGCATCCTAATGTTTTGATAAATATTTTTTTTTGCAATTTATTTTTTAATTTTTGATCCGTACAATTCAAGTTTATGATCTACTAATTTATAACCAAGTTTATTTGCAATTTTTTGTTGTAACTCTTCAATTTCTTTATCAACAAACTCTACAATTTCACCACTATTAATATCAATTAAGTGATTGTGGTCATCATTAATTTCATATCGTGCTTTACCAGCTTTAAAATCATGCTTAATTAAAATTCCAGCTTCTTCAAAAAGTTTCACTGTTCTATAGACTGTAGCGATACTTATTTTGTCATCAATTTGAGAAACTCTTTTGTGCAACTCATCAACATCTGGGTGATCTTTTGACCCATATACTTCTTTCGACTCTGATAAGATCTTGGCAATCACTTTTCTTTGATCCGTTAGCCTCACTCCTTTTTCTTTGCATTTATCTTCAATAGTACTCATGTTATCTAATTTAACTTAAATATAAGGGTTTAATCAATTTATTTTCAATTAAATTTTTATTAATTAAAATTTCAATATTTTCAAGGTTAAATTTAGTTAAATTAGTATCTAAATATCCAAAAAGGTTGACCTTGTGTGAGATTTTTATTCCTTTTGCCACAGCTAAGGCTACTCTTATAGATGAAAAACTACCTGGACCATTATTGACTATTACTGTAAATTTTTCGTCTAAATTTGCTTTATGGTTTTTAAGAAAATCCAATATTGTTGACACTAAAATTTCATTATTATTAAATTTTGTTTGAAAATTGTGAGTAAAAAAATTATTATCAACCCTTAAACCAATTTTATCGTTTTTGCCTGTGCAATTAATTATCAAAAAATCTTTAATATTAATTTTATTCATATTTTTCATTTTATTTCATCAGAACAATTCATTTGCAAGTTCTAATAATAAGCAATTTGAAGATTACGGTTTAATTACTATCATGTATCATAGGTTTAATGAGAGCAAATATCCATCAACTAATATTCAACTCGATATATTTAAAGAACAACTTAAAGAGATAGAAAATGAAAAAATTGAATTTATTCATCCACTTAAATTTAAAGAAAGTCTAACTTTAAAAAAAAATCAAAGAAAAATTCTTTTAACAATTGATGATGGTTTACTATCTTTTTATGAAAACGCGTGGCCGATTCTCAAGTCAAAAGGTATTCCCTTTATAATATTTATAAATACACGAGAAATTGGATCTTATAATTATATGAACTGGTCTCAAATTAAAGAACTGGCAAAGTCTAGTTTAGTTGAAATAGGCAACCATAGTCATTCTCACGAGTATTTAGTTGATGAAGATATCTCTGTAATTAAAGAGGATATATCTAGGTCTATGATGATCTTTAAAAGTAATTTAGGAAAAAATTCCAAATTTTTTTCTTACCCTTTTGGAGAATACAGTTTACAATTTAAAGAGATTATTAAAGATTTTGGGTTTGAATTTGCTTTTGGTCAACACTCGGGAGTTATTGATGAAACTAAAGATTTTTATGAATTGCCTCGTTTTCCGATAAACGAAAAATACGGAAAAATTGAAAGGTTTAAAACATTAGTGAAAACTTTGCCCCTAAAATATAAAAAGATTTATCCAGAAGAAAAATATCTCGCTGACAGCAAAAATCCGCCAAAAGTAAAAATAGAATTTTTTGAAAATATCAAAAACTTAAAACAAATCAATTGTTTTTCAAATGAGGGAAATAAATGGAGAAATTCAAAAATAAGTTTTATTAACGATAATACTTTGACAGTAGATATTTCAGAAAAATTTATTGGAGAAAGAGGCCGAATAAATTGTTCTTTAAAAGAAGCAAATGGTTTTTGGCGGTGGTTAGGAGTTCAATTTGTTATTGCTGAAAATGGGTAATTTTTTTATAAATTAAGCTCTTGCTTTTTCATAGAGCTTGTTAATTTAACTGGCTCAAAATCCATCAACCTATTTTGAGTTATTATTTGAGCTATTATTTTTGTGTATTCACTTCCTGTTTGAGCATAACTATCAAGTGTCTTTGTTAAAGTTAGTCCACTAATTTTCTTTCTCTTATTTCTTAACTCAGCCCTTTTATCTCTAAATTTTTTATAACTTTTGTGTGTATTTAAATTATTCTTATATGCCTTTACTGAAGCTCTTAATATAGGAAATCTTAAAATTTTATGATTTTTTGATTTATCTTTTAATAAAGGTTCTATGCCTCTACCTGTCCAAGTCCACTGACCGAATATTGCATTACCTTCTAAAGCAAAACGAGAAGTTCCCCACCCACTTTCTTTAGCAGCTTGCGCAAGAGCTATTGAAACAGGAATAATGTCCATTCTTAATTTAAGTTCTTCAACACTACCTTTTTTAACTTTATATTCGAGAAATTTTTGTCTTAACCATTGTTTTTCCGCATCCGAAGTAGATCTTTTAGAAACAATTTTTTCAAGTTTTTTTCTTCCATCTAAAATTTTTTCGTTCTCAGCCACAATTAAAGGAAGTACAATTTTAATAAATGTTTCTTTTTTAAGTTTAACATTTTGAATTTCATCTAAATCTTTTGGAAACTGGGTAAAATAAATTGGTTTTACTGTTTTTTCATACCTTACTTTGTTCAAATCGTAATTAACATCTTCAAATAAATTAAGAACGGTTTCAGTTTTTAAATTTAAATTAGGTAAAACTACCTCAGCTACAGTTTCTTTTTTTTCATCTTTTTTAACTTTGGGTATTTTAGCTTCTTTTTTAATCTGAGGTTTTTTCTCAGTCTTTTTTACATCTATTTTTTTATCTATCTTTTTTTCCTCTTTAACTAATTGATCGCCAAAACTAATTGGGGAGTCTTTAAAAGTTGTAACACCAGAGATAATAACTGCGATTAAAGCTGCAAAAACAAAGAAACCTATAACTGCTCTGTTAGTTTTGCTAGAATTTATGTTTTGAGTGTAAATTGCACTAAATATTTCTGTAAAAGAGTTAGCAAAGAAACTGTAATAAGTTTTACCCAACTTCGGTATTACATTTAAAAAACCAATACCTATGCTTCCAACTGATTTCCAAAGATTATAAAAAAAGGTTGATAAAGACCTTGAGCTATCTTCCTTGAAATAACTTATTTTTCTAGAAACTCTATTTACTGCTTTAGAAGAGTCTTCTTTGATTCCACTTATTTGCTTTGAGACTCTTGTAAGAGGTTTTGTAATATTTTCTTTTATGAAATTTGTTTTGAATTCTTTTGGAATTATAATTTTATTTTTTTTTAAAATAAGTTCCAATTGTCCGGAAGTTAAATTTTTCCTTCTTTTTACATAGTCTTTAATTTCTTTTACGTCGTATATATTTGCTAACTCTAGTAATTTATCTCTATAACTTAATTTTTTCATTCTCTAATTAGCCTCAACTGAATTAACTTCTTTGACATAGTGTTTTAAAAGATTTTCTACTCCCTGTTTTAAAGTCATTACTGAACTTGGACAACCTGAGCAGCTACCTTGTAATTCTACTCTAACTATTCCTTTATCGAAAGACTTAAATTTTATATCTCCTCCATCTCTTGCAACTGCAGGACGAACTTTAGTATCTAAAACCTCCTTTATTTTAAGTATTGTTTCATCCTGATTTTCTACAGAGTTTTCTTCTTTTTCCTCTTTTAAAATTGGATCTTTGTTAGTTTCAAAATAATGATTAAGGTGAGAAATGACTAATGGTTTCAAATCATTCCAATCAATATTTTTGGTTTTTTTAACTGACAAAAAATTTTTGGACAATAAAACTAACTCTACTCCTTTAAAACTAAGAAGTTCTTTAATAAAAGGATTTCTAATCTTGTCCACATCATTTTTTTGAAATTCTTCCGTTCCTTTAGCTGAAATTATATTTTCAGTACAAAACTTTAGTGACTCGGGGTTGGGTGTAGTCTCTGTGTGGATCATGATATTTTATATTATATTAAACCTACTTTTTCACGTATATTTTTAAGGTTCTCCTCAGCTAAATTTCTAGCTTTTTCATTGCCTTTTTTTAATACTTTAAGTAAATGCGTCTTATCGCCCATTAATTTTTTTATCTCATTTCCAACAGGGGCAATTTCACCTATTAGAAGATCGGCTAATTTATTTTTCAAAAAAGAGTAATCTTTACCTGACATTTCATCTAGAATTTTATCAAGATTAATTTTTGATATTTCAGAATAGATAGTAAGTAAATTTAAAGCTTCAGGTTTTTTTTCTAATTCCTTTAAACTATTTGGGATTGGTGCAGAGTCTGATTTAGCTTTTTTAATTTTTTTAATTATTTCATCTGCACTGTCTTTTAAATTAATTCTTGAATAATCTGACTCTTCTGACTTACTCATTTTTTTTGTTCCATCACGTAAACTCATTACTCGAGAAATATTTTTAGGAATCAATGGTTCTGGTAAGGGGAAAAAATCTTTACAACCGAAATCACTATTGAATTTTAGTGCAATATCCCTAGAAAGCTCCAAATGCTGCTTTTGGTCTGCGCCTACAGGAACGTGCGTAGCTTTATAAAGAAGAATGTCAGCTGCCATTAAATTTGGATAAATATACAAACCTACACTTGCTTTTTCTTTGTCTGATCCTGCCTTATCTTTAAATTGTGTCATTCTATTTAACCATCCAATTCTAGATACACAATTTAAAATCCATGCTAATTCAGCATGACCTGAGACTGAGGATTGGTTAAAGATTATACTCTTGTTTGGGTCTAACCCTGTCGCTAAAAAACTAGCCACTGTTTCAAGGACATTATCACGAAGCACGTTTGGTTTTTGAAAAACAGTAATTGCATGTAAATCAACCACACAATAGATACAATTCATGTCTTTTTGGAGTGATACAAAATTTTTTAATGCTCCCAAATAATTTCCTAGGTGTAAGTTACCAGTTGGTTGGACTCCTGAAAATACTAAACTTTTTTTACTCATTTAATTTGTTTTATAATTTTTAATTTTTAATAAACCTAGCAAATAACAAGATAACAAATAAACAATACCTACGAAACATATAATAATTACCAAAAATAAAGATTTATAAATATAATTATAATGTAGATAGTTAGCAAAATTTTGTAAGGTTAAAATTAACACAAATGACATTACTATTGAAGAAATCATTATTTTAAAGGTATTTAAAAATAATTTGTTCTGTAAAAGTAAAAAATTTTGTTTGTATAGCAAATAAAAATAGATCAGGACACCTACCCAGGTAGAGACTGATGTTGCTATAGGTATAATCAAAAAACCGATTTGATTAAAAAAACTTAAGCTTATTGTTATATTTAAAAAAACTATTAAGGATGATATATAAAAAGGTGTTTTCGTGTTGTTTCTTGCAAAGAAAAAATTACTTAATATTTTAACTAAGGCAAAAGCTATAATTCCATATCCAAAAAATATTAAAGCGTGTGAAGTCATTGTTACATCTTCAATTGTAAAAGATCCATAACCAAATAAACCACTTACAATTTCATCAGCAGCTAATATTAAACCCAAGCTTGCCGGGATTGATAATAATAAAGATAACTCTATAGATTTATTTTGAATATTAGAAAGTTTTAAAAAATTTCTTTTTTTGTAAGCATCTGATAAAGCTGGCAATGAAACTGTACCCACAGCAATACCAGCTATTGCTAAATTAATTTGATATACTCTATCTGCATAATACAAATATGAAACAGCTCCAGTTTGAAAAGATGCGATAATAGTCCCAACCAAAATATTTATTTGAGTTACTCCAGAAGATAAAATGCTAGGCAATAATTTTTTAAAAAAGAATTTTACTTTTTTTGTTATCTTGAATTTATATCTAATATTTGGTCTATAAAATTTTAATGTTACATAAATTAAAAAAAATAATTGAATTATTCCAGCTAATGTAACACCATAAGATAATTGTTTAGCAAAATTTAAATCATAAAAATATGAAATTATAATACTAAAGATCAAAATTATATTTAAAATTATTGGTGCAGCAGAAGCTGCTGCAAACTTATTGTTTGAGTTTAAAATGCCAGAAAAGAAAGACGATAAACTAACAAATAGTAAAAAGGGGAAAGTAATTCTTGTAAATTCCACAGCTAAATTAAATTTAATATCATCTTCAATAAAACCAGGTGCTATTAAATAAACTAAATATGGAGTAAATATTTCTGCTAAAGTTACAATAAAAGTCAAAACAAATAGTATTAAACTCAGCACATCATCTGCAAAAATTTTTCCTTTTTTTTTATTTTCTAATTTTGCTGCGGTATAACTAGGAATGAAGGCTGCATTAAATGTTCCTTCAGCAAATAGGCGCCTAAATGTATTTGGTAATCTAAAAGCCACAAAGAAAGCGTCTGCAAAAATAGAGGCTCCTAAGAAAATGGCTATACAAATATCTCTTAGATAGCCTAAAATTCTGCTTATTAGTGTAAAAAAAGTAAATATTGACGCTGAAGAAAGCAAGTTCATAAATTATCTAAATTAGGCCATAAATTTATAGTGAATTAATTTTCTTTATATTACATACTCATAAAAATAAATGCCAAAGAAAACAGAAATAGATCATTATTCAGATAAAGAAGCTCTTGATTTCCATATAAAAGGAAAGTCAGGCAAAATTGAGATAAGTTCGAGCAAACCTCTTACAACCAAAAGAGATCTATCTCTTGCATACTCACCTGGGGTTGCAGCGCCGGTTAAGGAAATCGCTAAAAATCCTGACCTTGCTTACGATTATACCAGTAAAGGAAATTTAGTTGCTGTTATAAGTAATGGTTCTGCGATTTTAGGATTAGGAAATTTAGGTGCCTTAGCGTCTAAACCTGTCATGGAGGGGAAATCTGTTTTATTTAAAAGATTTGCAGATATAGACTCGATAGATATTGAAATTAACAATAATAAAGCTGAAGCAATTATTGAGACAATAAAAAATATAGGAGGAACGTTTGGAGGTATTAACCTTGAGGATATTGCTGCACCTGATTGTTTTGTTATTGAACAAAAATTAAAAGAACTTTTAGATATACCTATCTTTCATGATGACCAGCACGGAACCGCTATTATAACAACTGCAGCTTTAATAAACGCTTTGGATATTTCAAAGAAAAAAATAGATAAAGTAAAAGTTGTTATTAACGGAGCAGGAGCCTCTGCGCAAGCATGTGCTAACTTATTTAAAAGCTCAGGTATTAAAAGTGAAAATATCATTATGTGTGATAGTAAAGGAGTAATTTTCAAAGGTAGAGCAAACGTTGATCAATTTAAATCATCTCATGCTATAGAAACTAAGCTAAGAACTTTAAAAGAGGCAATTAATGGCGCTGATGTATTTTTAGGACTATCTGCAAAGGATGTTGTTTCAAAAGAAATGGTCAAATCAATGGCAAAAGATCCAATTATATTTGCTTGTGCAAACCCTGACCCAGAAATAAAACCAGAATTAATTCAAGAGGTTCGTTCAGATGCAATAATAGCAACTGGAAGATCTGACTATCATAATCAAGTAAATAATTTAATTGGGTTTCCTTATATTTTCCGCGGTGCACTTGATGTTAGAGCTAAAGAAATTAATGAAGAAATGAAAGTTGCGGCTGCTAAGGCAATCGCTTTATTAGCTCGTGAAAATGTTCCTGACGAAGTGGTTTCTGCTTATGGGGGAGATCGTCCAAGGTACGGCAAAGAATACATAATACCATCAACTTTTGATCCAAGATTAATTAGTGTAATCCCTGCAGCTGTTGCCGAAGCTGCAATGAAAAGTGGAGTTGCAAGAAAAGATATTAAAGATATTGAGATGTATAAAGATCAACTTACAAATCGACTTGATCCAACAATGTCATTAATGCAGGGGATTAATGCCAAAGTAAGAAAAAATCCAAAAAGAGTTATATTTGCTGAGGGAGAGGACGAAAATATGCTTAAAGCAGCTATTGAATTTGGAAGAAACAAACTAGGTACTCCAATTTTAATTGGAACAGAGAAAAGAATAAAAGAACAACTTAAAAATATAGGCCTTGATGAAAATTATAAGATAGAAATAATAAACTCTACAGATAAAGAGAAAAGAGAGAAATATACTAAACACTTGTATAAAAGACTTCAAAGAGAGGGTCAGTTAGAAAGAGACGTTGATAGATTAGTTCGAAACGACCGTATTGCATGGGGTGCATCTATGATTGCGTGTAAAGATGCAGACGCAATGGTTACAGGGAATATAAGACACTATGCTGCATCAATTGAGAAATTAAAAAAAGTTACTGAGTCAAGACCAGGAGAAGAAATTTTTGGTATGACTATGATCACTTTAAAAGGAAAAACAATATTAGTTGCTGACACTAATGTACAAGATTTTCCCTCGCCAGAAAGATTAGTTAAAGTGTCTAAATCTTGTGTGCGAGTTGCAAGACTATTTGGTTTTGATCCAAAGGTTGCTTTTCTGTCTCATTCTACATTTGGAAAGCCGATTTCAAAAAATACTAAACATGTTAGGGACGCTATTGAATTATTAAAAAAAGATAAAGTTGATTTTGATTTTGATGGTGAAATGCAGCCAGATGTTGCATTAAATCCAGTTTATAAAGAAATATATCCTTTTTCAAAAATAGTCGGTAACGCTAACATTCTTATTATGCCTGCTCTACATAGCGCAGCAATCTCAACTAAATTGATGAAAGTATTTGGTGGAGGAAAATTAATTGGACCACTGCTTATAGGACTAGGACTTCCAATAGAAGTAGCGCCTTTAAGAGCGAGTACGTCTGAAATTTTAAATTTAGCATCTATTGCTGCTTATTCTGCTGATGTTATAGATTATTCTATTTAAAGTTTAGTTCTACTGAGTTCAGTTGCTAGATATATTGAGGGTATTATTTCCTTCACATCATAAATTTTATTAGCTTCATTAATGACTTCCTTTTTTTCCTCATCATCCATAGCAATCCCAAATATATAAATATTTTTATTAATAGTTTCTAAAGTATAGTTCCTTGCTTTTGTTTTTTTATTAAAGATCAATGCTGTTCTCAGTTGGCTGGTAATTAATACATCTTTGGCAGTACTTTTAAAATTACTTTGTCCTTTAATGCTAATAGCATTTTTAACAGACCTTACGCCTTTAGTCTCCCATGCCATTTTCGTAATTTTAATTTTCTCCTCTGGAGAGTCAACTTTTCCTGAAAGAAATATTCTACCATCTATAACTTCAGATGAAACTGATAGAAAATACTTCTTATCAGATAATGCTAACCTTGCGGATAAATTTTTTTGCATAATAGTATCGTCAATTTGCATACCGATCGTTCTTGGATCAAAAGTGATATCAACTCCTGCACCAAATTGTCCAACTGAAGTACAAGAAGTTAAAAAAAATATGATAATTAAGCTAATTATTTTTTTCATTATTTTTTATATTTAGGCATATTTGGTAAATTTTCTTTTTATTAATTTTTTCAGACTCAAAAATCAAATTTACTACATCCTTCAAACTATATTTTTTTAAATACAATTTAGCTTTTTCTATAATTTTTCTCTCATTGAAAGTTTTATCTTTAGTATTTTTTTCTGAAATTGCAATAGTTAACTCACCTTTAATAGTTTTTTTAAACAACTTAATTTGATCTAGGCTGGCTCTATAAAATGTTTCATGTAATTTGGTAATCTCCTTTGCAATTAAAATCTGTCTTCCTGCAAAAAATTTTTTAAACTTTTTAAGATAAAAATTAATTTTTAAAGCTGGAATAAAAAATACTTGTGTAAAATCGTTATTACTTAAAAGAGATAAAGTTTTTTCCAGTTCATTTTCTGTTTTTGGTAAAAAACCATAAAATAAAAATTGATCTTTAAAACCTGACACGCTCATTGAGGCGGTTATTGAAGAAACTCCTGGAATAGGAACTATATTTATTTTTTCTTTGATACAAAATTGTATAAGAAGTCTGCCAGGGTCTGAGAGTGTTGGTGTGCCAGCATCTGATATTAAAGACAAAATTTTGCCTTCATTTATATATTTATTGATATTCGCAAGCTCTTTTTTTTCATTAAATTTATGATAGGGAAGAAGTTTTTTTTTTATTTTTAAATGACTTAGTAATTTAAAAGAATGTCGCGTGTCTTCACAAAGAATTAAATCCGATTTTTTAAGCACATTTATTGCTCTTATGGTAATATCATCTAAATTTCCAATAGGTGTTGAAACAATATATAAGTTTTTACTAGAAAGTTTCATAATATGAAAAATAAAATCATTATATTTATAACTTATATATTATTTTTTTTTAATTCTAATCTATTAAGTGACGAAAATAATAACTTTCTTAAAGTTGGCTTACTTGCTCCTCTAAGTGGCGAATATAAAAGTTTAGGGTTTTCTTTATTACATTCATTACAACTCGCATTAAATGAGATTGATGATAAAAATGTGCATATAATCCCAAGAGACTCTGGGACAAATAATAGAGAAAAATTATCTAGTGCTATTAAAGAGCTTAAATCTCAGAATGTAAAAATAGTTATTGGGCCAATAGATAATGAAGATTTTGAAGAAGTCAAAAAATTTTCAAACATGATATTTATTTCTCCATCAAATATTAATCCTGAATTTCAAAATAATATAATAAGCATTGGGATAAGTTTTGAATCCCAGATGGAAGCTTTAATAGATTTTTTAAAAAAGCAAAAGAAAAATAAAACTATAATTCTTTTACCAAAAAATAAATATACTGCTTTTATTGAAAATAAATTGGATAAGTTTGACTTAAAAAATTTCAAAATTTTCAAGTATAATTCTGACCCAAAAGTATTGACTGGTGAAATTGAAATATTAACTAATTATTCTCAAAGAAAAAGAAATTTAGAATTAAGAAAAAAAATGTTTGAAGACAAAGATGATGAAGGATCCAAGCGTCAACTCGAATTATTAGACCAAAAATATACATTGGGAGATGTAAATTTTGACTCGGTAATTATTATTGACTTTGGTAGTAGTTTGAAAAGTGTACTAACCTCATTAGTATTTACTGATGTTAATCAGGAAAAAGTTTTGTTTACTACAGTAAATCAGTGGTTTGATGAAAGTATTTTTTATGAAAACACAGTCAAAAGCTTATATTACCCCTCAATAAATTATAAAGAATTTAAACGATACAAGGAAAATTATTTTAAAACTTACAAAGATTTTCCAAGTGAAATTACAATTCTCACTTATGATGCGCTAGGTTTAATTTATTATATATGGAAAAAGAATGGCAAAATAAATAGTGTTAATGATTTTTCATTTAAAGGGAAAATTAAAGGTAAAATCGGTACATTTAGTTTTAATAATAAGAAGATCAACCAAAATCTGAATATTTATAGAGCTGAGAATAATAAATTTACAAAATTTTAATTTTTTTTTTTAATTTCTTAAATGCTAAAAATCTATGATCGCTTTTTATCTTCTTAATTTTCGACATTTGACCAAAAGTTATTTTTTTTAATCGAGGAATAAATATTGGATCATATCCAAAACCTTTCTTTCCTTTTGAATCATAAGAAATTTTTCCATTTAATTTTCCTACCACTACTACTATTTTCCCTTCAGGGGATTTATACGAAAGACTACAAACAAACTGTGCACTTCTGTTCTTTTTATATTTCATTCTTTTTAAAATAACTTTAATTGAATTTGAAAAACCTCCATATTTTTTTGCCCACCTAGCTGAATGAATTCCAGGTTTACCGTTAAGAGCTTTAATGCATAGACCAGAGTCATCAGCAATAACGGGTAATTTTGTGAATTTGGAAAAATATTTAGCTTTTAATATGGCATTTGCAGAAAAAGTTTTGCCTGTCTCTTTTGGGCTTTTAATTTTAAGTGTTTTTGGTGAGATCTTCTTAATTTTGTTGGATATAAGAAAGCTTAATTCTTTAAATTTTCCCATATTATGAGTGCCAATAAGTATTTTTTTCATAAACATCTAGTAATTTAACTTTTAATTATTATATAGCACATAGTATGAACACGGGTAATGAAAAAAAGTCGTCTGAAGTTAAAGAAAAAGCAACAGTAGACAAAAACAAAAAATCTGAAAATTTGAAAGATAAATCACTCGAGGAAAAACTAAAAGAAACAGAAGACAAATTGTTAAGATCCTTAGCTGAACTAGAGAATCAAAGAATGAGATTTGAAAAACAAATTAAGGACGCTTTCGAATTCGGATCATTCAATTTTGCAAAGGAAAGCTTAGCAATACTAGATAATTTGCATAGGGCAAAATTAGCAATTAAAAACGATTCAAATTTAAAAAATAATAAAGATTTAGGTAAATTTACTGAAAATCTTACAATTATAGAAAAAGATATTCTTACTATATTTGAAAAAAATAAAATTAAAAAAATTGATGCAGATAAGAAGAAATTTGATCCAAATCTTCATCAGGCAATGAGCGAAATCGAAGATGAGAATTATGAGGCAGGGACTGTTTTGCAAGAGATACAAGCAGGCTATATGTTTGGAGATAGGCTTTTAAGACCAGCCTTGGTGGGTGTAGCTAAAAAAATAGAAAAAAAGACCGAAAAAGTTGAAAAAAAAGAGGTTAAATAACCTTGTAGAGAGGAAAATAACACCCATATAACAGGTGTAATTTAAAAAGGAAAAAATATGAGCAAAGTTATTGGAATAGATTTAGGTACAACAAATTCATGTGTAGCTATCATGGATGGCAAACAAGCCAAAGTTCTTGAAAACGTTGAAGGAGCCAGAACAACTCCCTCTGTTGTAGCATTTTTAGAAAAAGAAGAAAAACTTGTAGGTCAGCCAGCGAAAAGACAAGCTGTTACTAATGCAGGAGATACAATTTTTGCTGTTAAAAGATTAATTGGTAGAAAATTTGATGGTCCCTCAGTTCAAAAAGATATTTCAAAAGTCCCTTATAAAATAATTAAATCAGAGAATGGTGATGCTTGGGTAGAAGGAAAAGGTAAAAAATATTCTCCTTCTCAAATATCTGCTTTTGTTTTACAAAAAATGAAAGAGACAGCCGAGAAGTATTTAGGTCAGGCAGTTACAAAAGCTGTTATTACTGTACCAGCGTATTTTAATGATTCACAAAGACAAGCTACGAAAGACGCAGGTAAAATTGCTGGACTAGAAGTGTTAAGAATTATCAACGAACCTACTGCAGCATCTTTGGCTTATGGGTTAGATAAAAAAGGTGGAAAAAAAATCGCAGTCTACGATTTAGGAGGAGGAACTTTTGATATTTCTATTTTAGAAATTGGTGATGGAGTATTTGAGGTAAAATCAACGAATGGTGATACATTTTTAGGTGGTGAAGATTTTGATGATGCAATAGTAGAATATCTTGCATCTGAATTTAAGAAAGATAATGGCATAGATTTAAAATCTGATAAGCTAGCATTACAAAGATTAAAGGAAGCAGCTGAAAAAGCTAAGATAGAACTATCCTCTGCAGCTCAAACTGAAATTAATCTTCCATTTATAACTGCAGATAAATCTGGACCAAAACATTTAAACTTGAAATTTACTAGAGCAAAACTTGAAGCCTTGGTTCAGTCATTAGTGGACAGAACATTGGAACCTTGCAAAATAGCTCTTAAAGACTCTGGCTTCTCTGCCGCAGAAATTAATGAGGTTGTGTTAGTTGGTGGCATGACAAGGATGCCAAAAATTATTGAAACTGTAAAAAATTTTTTTGGAAAAGAACCAAACAAAAGCGTTAACCCTGATGAAGTAGTTGCTATGGGAGCAGCTATACAAGGCGGTGTTCTTCAAGGTGACGTAAAAGATGTTCTTTTGTTAGATGTAACTCCACTTTCTTTAGGTATAGAAACACTTGGTGGTGTAACAACAAAATTAATAGAAAAAAATACAACTATACCTACTAAAAAAAGTCAAGTTTTCTCGACTGCTGAAGATAATCAGCCAGCTGTCACCATTAGAGTGCTGCAAGGTGAAAGAGAGATGGCTGCTGATAACAAGATCTTGGGAAATTTTGAGCTAGTTGGAATTGCTCCTGCACCAAGAGGAACTCCTCAAATCGAAGTTACTTTCGATATTGATGCGAACGGTATCGTAAATGTCTCCGCAAAAGATAAAGGGACAGGTAAAGAACAAAAAATTCAAATACAAGCTTCAGGTGGATTGTCGGATGAAGAAATTAAGAAAATGGTAAAAGATGCTGAAGCAAATAAGGAAGCCGATAAGAAAAAAAGAGAGACTGTGGATGCGAGAAATCAAGCAGACAGTTTAGTGTTCTCTACTGAAAAGAGTTTAAAAGAGCATGGTGATAAAGTTTCTTCAGAAGAAAAAAAAGCAATTGAAGATGGAATATCTGATCTCAAAAAATCACTTGAGGGAAGTGATATTGAAGATATTAAGAAAAAAACACAAAGTTTAATTCAAGCTTCAATGAAATTGGGAGAGGCAGTATATAAAAGTCAACAAAAACCTGAATCAAATTCGAAGGCCAAAGATAATACTAAACCGGCTGAAAAAGATAATGTTGTGGATGCAGATTTCGAAGACGTAAAGGAAAAAAAAGAGGAAGATAAAGAAAAAAGCGCCTAAGATAATTATAAAGGAGACGTCCTGTGGCAAAAAGAGATTATTATGATGTCTTAGGTGTAACTAAGTCAGCATCGAAAGATGAAATCAAAAAAGCATACAGAAAACTAGCACTCAAATACCACCCAGATAAAACCAAAGGCGATAAGAAATCAGAAGAAAGATTTAAAGAGGCTAGCGAAGCCTATCACATACTTTCTGATGAAAAAAGAAAAGCTAACTACGATCAATTTGGCCATGCAGCTTTCGAAGGAGCTGGCGGAGGACAAGGGTTTGGTGGCTTTGATACCTCTTCTTTCTCAGACATTTTCGAAGATTTTTTTGGAGATTTTGGTGGAGGCAGTTCAGCTAGAAGATCGAGTAATAGAGGTAATGACTTAAGATACGATGTAAACATTAATTTAGAAGAAGCTTACAAAGGTTTAGAGAAAAACGTTCAATACAGTACGCTTAAAAAATGTAATTCATGTTCTGGTAGTGGGGCAGCTAAAGGTTCTAAACCATCTAAATGTGGCTATTGTTCAGGCCGGGGTAAAGTAAGAAGCAATCAGGGTTTTTTTACAATTCAACAAACTTGTCCTCAATGTAGTGGATATGGAGAAACAATTAATAATCCATGCAAAAATTGTAATGGAAATGGAAAAATACAAGGGAATGAAAATGTAACCGTAAAAATTCCTAAAGGAGTTGATGACGGAACTAGAATAAGATTATCTGGTAAAGGAGAGGCAGGCACTAAAGGTGGTCAAAGTGGTGATCTTTATTTATTTATATCAATTGATAATCATAATATTTTCAAAAGATCTGAAGAAAATTTATTTTATGAACTCCCAATTACTTTTTCTGATGCAGCTTTAGGAACAACTGTTGAAGTACCATCTATAGATGGAGGTAAATCAAAAATTAAAATACCTCCGGGAACACAACACGGAAAACAATTTAGGTTAAGAGGCAAAGGTATGCCGCTTTTGAGGAGAAATATTTTTGGTGACCTATACATTAGAGTAATAACTCAGGTACCTAGCTCGCTTTCAAAGAGACAAAAAGAAATATTAGAAGAATTTAATGAAATTGAAAGTAATAAACCAGATCCAGTTATTAAAGGTTTTTTTGAAAAAGCAAAAAAGTTTTGGAAAAGTTCATAAAATAAATGGAAACAAATGAATTAATGTCTGCAATATTTTTAGTTGCAGTATTAGCTTTAGTTTTGCCAGGATTTTTATCTACAAATAATAAGATAAAACAATTTATGAAAAATCTATCTATTTGGACTATAATTATACTTGTTATTATTGTAATTATTTATCTAATTTTATAATGAAAAAAATTAATTTAACTATTACCGGTTGCATGGGAAGGATGGGGCAAAAGCTCATTAAATCATCAATATTAAATAAAAACTTCAAATTGGTATCTTTAACGGAAAGCAAAAAAATTAATAAAAAAATAAATGGAATTAAACCTGAACTTAATTCTGAAAGAGCGTTTAAAAGCACTGATGTCATTATTGATTTTACTATTCCTAAATGTACGCTAGAGGTTTTAAAAATCGCAGCAAAACAAAAAAAAAGAATTGTAATTGGAACAACTGGATTTACCAAAAAACAAGAAAAAATTATTAAAATTTATTCAAGAAAAATACCCATATTAAAAGCAGGGAACATGAGTTTAGGAGTAAACCTTTTGATGTACCTAACTGAGATTACATCAAAATCCCTGGGAAATAAATTTTTAAGTAAGGTTTATGAAGTTCATCACAAAGGAAAAAAAGATTACCCTTCTGGAACTGCTCTCATGCTTGGAGAAGGTATTTCAAAGGGGAAAAACAAAAGTTTTTACAGCATGATTGGAAAAAAATATTTTAATAAAAAATCTTTTCCATACAGCAAAAAAATTAATTTTAACTCTATAAGAAAAGGTGGAGTAATAGGAGAACATGAAGTCAAATTTTCAAGTGGAAAAGAGATAGTCACTTTAAATCATGAGTCTTTTGATAGAACCTTATATTCTGAGGGAGCGTTAGCTGCAGCAAAATGGTTAAAGAATAAAAAGCCTGGCCTGTATTCCATGAGAGATCTTCTGAGTTTCAAGTGAATAATAAAGAAAAATCTAAGATCATTTTAAAAGTTTTAAATAAAACCTATCCCACAATTTCAAAACCTTTAAAGTATAGAAATACATTCACATTACTTGTTTCGGTTTTGCTTTCTGCTCAATGTACTGATGTTAACGTAAATAATGTTACAAAAGATATCTATCCAAAATATAATAAACCTGAACACTTTGTAAAACTTGGTAGAAAAAAAATTGAAAGATTAATAAAAAAAATTGGAATATTTAGAGTTAAAGCTAAAAGTATATTTTACCTATCAAAAACCTTAGTTAAAAGTTACAAGGGGAAAGTGCCGAAAACATTCGAGGAATTAGAACAATTACCTGGGGTTGGTCATAAAACTGCTAGTGTTGTAATGTCCCAAGGATTCGGGTTTCCAGCATTTCCTGTGGACACACATATTCATAGACTTGCTCAAAGATGGGGTTTAACAAATGGAAAAAATGTTGTGCAGACAGAAAAAGATTTAAAAGAAATCTTTCCAAAAAAATACTGGAATAAGCTTCATTTGCAAATAATTTGGTATGGTAGAGAATATTGCAAAGCCAGAGATTGTTATGGAATAACTTGTAAAATTTGTAAAAGCTGTTATCCAAATAGAAAAAAACCAATTAAAACAAAAAAAGCATAATCTTAAAATGAAAGTTATAGGTATAGGAAACGCTATAGTAGATGTCATTTGTAAAGTTGAAGAAACTTTTTTGACTAACAACAAATTAACCAAAAGTACGATGAAACTTGTTGATGAAAGTGAATTTAATAAACTATTATCGAATTTAAAAATTGAGGATACTGTTTCAGGTGGTTCAGTTGCAAACTCGATTGTAGGTCTTTCACAACTTGGAAATGAAGTTGGCTTCATTGGTAAAATAAATAATGATGAACTAGGTTCTAAGTACGAAGAGGGACTGAAAAAAGAAAAAGTAAAATATTTTTACAAAAAGAAAAAAGAAGTAATTCCTACTGGAACTTGTTTAATTTTAATCACCCCTGACTCTGAAAGGACAATGGTAACCTATTTAGGCACAGCAGGAAAAATTAGTGACAAAGATATAGATGTTAATGCGATAAAAAAAAGTGAAGTTTTATTTCTTGAAGGGTATCTCTGGGACGAAGGTGAACCAAAAAAAGCATTTGAAAAAGCAATTCAAAATTCAAATAAAGTAGCAATGTCTTTGTCTGATTTATTTTGTGTTGAAAGGCATAAAGTTCATTTTTTAGAGTTAGTAAAAAATAAATTAGATATTACTTTTGCTAATGAGCAAGAGATGATGTCACTCATTGGTGCAAAAAAATTTGATGAAATAATTGATTTTTCTAAGAATACAAAAAAACTAATAGTTGTTACACGTGGAGAAAGTGGAGCCGTAGCAATTAAAGACAACGAAGTACATGAGTGTTCTGCAATGAAGATCCTCAAAATAAGGGATTTAACTGGAGCAGGAGATTTGTTTGCAGGAGGTTTCTTACATGGATTTGTAAATAGAAAAACTATTAAAGAAAGTTTAGAGAGAGGTACAGAAATGTCTTCAAAAATAATTCAAATCATAGGAGCAAGATTAAATTAATTATTTTTTTCTTCTTTTAAAACTTCCCTTTCCTTTTTTCGGCTTCATAACGCGTTTACGATATTTTTTTGAAAATAAATCAAATGCGATTTTATTTCTTTTTTTCATACAGAATAACCTTTTTTATCATTTAAAATAAAATTTTTATCTCCAAATTGTGTATTAATTTTTTTTCTTAATCTATAAATGTGTGTTTCTACAGTATGTGTATCTGCACTAGATGAATAATTCCAAACTTTTTCTAAAATAGTTTTTTTATCGACTGATTGTTTATTTTTTAAAAGTAATTCTAAAAACTGTATTTCTTTCTCAGTAAGTAAAATAAAACTGTCTTGTTTTGAAAGTTTTTTTTCATTTTTGTTTAATATATAACTTTTTATTTTAATTGAAGAATTATCGCTAAAACTTTTTTTTATAACCGATTCATCTACAATTTTATTTAATGTCTCCAACTTCATAGGCAAATGCAATAAATTGTTAAATTTTTCGTTTATTTTTTTGTTAGGATGTGAAGCCAAAATTTTTACTTTTTTAATATTTTTTAAAGCCTCGTTATCAAAGTTATTTTTAAAATAATCATAATGAAATATTAGGATATCGATATTTTCTATCAACTTTTTAGTTAATTTCTCCTCTGTTGTTTTTATTGAAAAATTCAAATAATCTTTAAGTTCCTCTAATGATGTGTTGAAGTTTTTGGGACCAAGAATTAAAACGTTAGTGTTATGCATATAAAAGTAAAAAATAAAACTCTTTTTATGAAAGACTATAAAGTAAAATGTGCTGTAGGTAAAAGGGGAATTGGGATAAAAAAAAAAGAAGGAGATTTTATTACTCCTATTGGAAAATTTAAAATACTATTTATGTTATATCGTAAAGATCGTGTGGGAAGTATAAAATCTAAAATTAACAAATTTCCAATAAAAAAAAATATGGCCTGGTGTAACGATCCTGACTCTAAGTTTTACAATAAACTTATAAATTTACCTTCTGAATACAAATATGAAAAGTTATTTAGAAAAGAAAATACTTACGATATTATTTTAGTTTTAAACTTTAATAGAAGTCCTATAAAAGCTGGGAAAGGAAGTGCAATATTTGTTCATGTTGCAAAAAAAAATTATAAGCCGACAGAAGGTTGCATAGCTTTGAAAAAAAAAAATTTGAAAAGGATAATTGAAAAAATTAATAAAAAAACAATATTTGAAGTTTGTTAACTTCTCTCACCAAAAATTGAGCTACCAATTCTTAAATATGTAGCTTTATAATTTAGAGCTACCATATAATCAGAAGACATGCCCATGCTTAATTCTTTTAGGCCTAATGATGAATTTAATTCTGATAAAATTTTAAAATATTTTTCACTGTTGTTATCATTAGGAGGTATTGACATTAAGCCTAAAATATTCATCCCTTTTTCTTTTGAACAGTAGTTGTAAAATCCATCAACTTCATTGTAAGGAATGCCCGACTTTTGTTTTTCATTAGCAATGTTAACTTGAATAAAATATCCTAAAGACTTGTTAAATTGATTTTGACTTTCGGACAAAATATCAGCTAGTTTTTGGCTATCCACCGAATGGATAAAATCAAATATTTTAACAGCTTTCTTAGCTTTGTTGGTTTGCAGTTTGCCAATCATATGAAGTTTAAGATTAAGATTTTCCTTTTTAATTTGGGACCATTTTACTTCGGCCTCTTGCACTTTGTTCTCACCATAATGAACATGTCCACTCTTTATCAGCGGCATGACATGATTAAGAGAAAAAGTTTTGCTTACAGCTACAATTTTTACATTATTTATAAGCCCTGTCTTTTCTATATTAGATTTTATTTTATTAAATCTTTCTATTATGATGCTCATATGTTTATCGTAAAAAAAAAATATTTTTTATTAATTGAAAGTATCAAAGATATTGATTTAAGTAATATAAAAATTCATAGAAAATTTGCCATTATTTATAGAAATAAAAAAAATCAAGAAAACTTCAATGCTCTACTTAAATTCAGAGCCATGTGCAAAAGACGAAAGGTTGAATTTTATGTTGCTAATAATCTAAGATTATCTTCCATTCTGAAAGCTGATGGTCTTTATGTTTCAGCTTATAATTATGATTTAAAGGTAAAAAGATCACAAAAATTTAATTTCAAAATAATAGGTTCAGCTCATAATATTAAAGAAATTAATATAAAATCTTTACAAGGATGTTCGGATATTGTTTTTTCAAGATTATTTAGAACATCCTATAAAGATAAAGCCGATTATCTAGGTATTGTAAAATTTAATCTTTTTAAATTGTATACGAGGAAAAACTTAATACCGCTCGGAGGAATTAGATTATCTAACCTTAATAAAATTTACCATGTTAACTGTAAATCTTTTGCCTGTTTATCGGAGGTAAAAAAAAAGCCGGCTATAATTAGCCGGCTTTTTTAAATATTTTAAGTGTGTACTACTTAGAAAGAAATAGCCATTGAGAAAACGTTATTTGTTTCTTCTTTTCCACTTGTGTAGTCAGCATCGCTAACTTTGTACATAGTGTAACCGAATGTAGCACCGCCTGCTGTGTAAGCTAACATGTAAGACTTCTGTTCCATTTCTGTAACAGTTTTCGTACCTTTAGCACCTGCAGCTGAACCAAGAGCAACTTTTGCTCTAGCGTTCTTCTCAGACTTATCTACGTTGTATGACACTGATAATGCATCATTGACATCATACTGAACACCATAATATTGGTTTTCGTAGTAAGTTACTTCACCTTCAACAGCTGGTTGGTATCCACCTTCAGTGTAACCAATTGATAATTGACCCATTGTGTATTTAGCTCCTAAGTTTGCTGATACACCAGTTTCTACTGTTAGGGCATTACCTTCTTCACCTGCTGTTCTAGCAGCGTCACCTTTAACTGTTAAACCTTCCATAGGTACAGCTGAAAAAGCGATTTGTTGAAGTTGTCTACCAGTTGCGTGTGAAGCGATTGCTGCGTTAGCACCTTCTCCAGAAATCATGTCTGAGTCATTTAAATCTGGCACGACACCAATTTTAAAAGTTCCTTCGTAAGGAAGCATTCCTGCTGGTAAGTGGTACTGTACGTTAGCGTAGTCAGATACGTTGTAACCTGTTTGGAATGTTGACGTAGATGAATAATCCATACCAACTCCCATTGCACCAACACCGTGTGCTAAGTTGTTCTTCATTCCACCTTCTGAAATGTAGAAACCAATAGTACCCATGTCAGTTCCAATTACTAACTTCGTATCGTCGTTAGCAGTTGAAGCACCGTCTAACTGAACTTGGTAGTCCCAAGTCATTCCGTTATCTAGTTCTCCACTTGCACTGAAATCTAATTCGTTAGATACACCGATACTTTTACCCTCTGAACCTACTGCTCCAGAAGTTGTCATAGTAACTTTAGCTCCACCTGTTACAGACATTTCACCAGCGTACGTTGGTAAAACTAACAGAGCAGAAGCAAGTATACCTAAGAATAATTTAGTTATTTTTCTCATTCTTGTTCCTTTGTTATTGTTAAATAAATGTTTAAACATTCACAGAACGATATTTACCCTAAATTCCTTTAAATTGTGCTGTTTTTGTTGATTTAACTTTAATTTTTGCGATATTGTTGCATAAATGTCACTACTACTATCGGTTTAAAAAGGTTAATTTTGCTGATATTAATGCTTATTCTTTAAAATTTATAATTTATGACATTAGCAAGACTGAATTTTGGTAAGTTTCAATTATTAATAAACACTATTCTTGTAGTGTCACTAATTTTTCTTAGTGGGTGTAATTATACCAAAGGTGATAGACCATTAGAACGAGATAGACCATTACAAGCAGAAGATAAAAGAAAAAAAAATATTAAGGAAGGAAGAGGCGTTTCACTTGGTAAAGTCTTAGATAGAGGACGAGGAAAAACAAATTATGAATTCAGTACTTCAAATCCAATGTGGAGAGCTTCTCTAGAAACTTTAGATTTTCTTCCTCTAGCAACTGTAGATTACTCAGGTGGCATAATAATAACCGACTGGTATTCAGAAAATTCTTCTAAACAAGAATCCATCAAAATTTCTTTAAGATTCCTAGGTAATGATGTTCGAAGCGAAAGTCTTAAAGTAATTGTTCATAAAAAAAAATGTACATCTAATCAAAACTGTATTGTAAGTTTATTGAATAGCTCAAAAATAGAAGAGGAACTACACTCTGTAATCTTAAGAAAAGCAGCTCTTTTAGATAAAGAGAGTAAAAAAAAGAATTAAATCTTAAATGGAAAGAGTAAATTTTCAAGTAATTGAAAAAAAATGGCAAAAAGAATTTGCCTCTTCAACTTTATATAACAAAAAAGGCAAAAAATTTTATTGTTTAGAAATGTTTCCTTATCCCTCGGGGAAAATACATATGGGACATGTGAGAAACTATACTATTGGAGATGTAATAGCTCGATTCAAATTTATGAAGGGATTTAATGTTCTGCATCCTATGGGCTGGGACGCATTTGGCCTTCCTGCAGAAAACGCAGCTAAATTAAACAAGCTTAATCCCAAAAAATGGACTGAAGAAAATATTAAGGTAATGAGAAATCAACTAAAAATGTTGGGTCTATCGATAGATTGGAATCAAGAAATATCAACTTGTGATGTAGATTATTATAAGCATCAGCAGGAATTATTTATAGATTTTTTTAATAAAGGCTTAGTCTCTAGAAAAGAAACTTATGTAAATTGGGATCCGGTTGAAAAAACCGTTTTAGCAAATGAACAGGTAATTAACGGCAAAGGTTGGAGATCAAATGCTGTTGTCGAAAGAAAAAAATTATCACAGTGGTTCTTTAATATCACAAAATTTTCAAAAGAATTATTAGCAGACCTTGAAGGTTTACCCGGTTGGCCAGATAAAGTAAAGTTAATGCAAAAAAACTGGATTGGAAAATCCATTGGATGTGAATTAGATTTTAAAATTGTTAATCAAGATAAAAAGCTTAAAATTTTTACTACACGCCCAGATACTATCTTTGGAGCAAGTTTTATAGCTGTATCAGTTGACCATGAAATTTGTAATCATTTAAAAAATAATTCAGATTTTGAAAAATTTAAAAAAGAATGTTCAAAAATTGGAACAACTGAAGAGGCACTTGCTAATGCAGAAAAAATAGGTATGAATACAAACTTATTTGCACAGCATCCTTTCATAAAGGAAAAAAAACTGCCTATTTATGTGGCTAATTTTGTTTTAATGGATTATGGAAATGGGGCTATCTTTGGGTGTCCAGCACACGATCAAAGAGACTTTGATTTTGCTACGAAATATAATCTTCCAATAATAAGAGTTGTTACAGATAAAAATCAGTCTAATAACACAAATCTGAAAGAAGCATTTACTGGAAGTGGAAAAATTATAAATTCTCATTTTTTAAATGGGTTAAGTATTGAAGAAGCAAAAAAAAAAATTATTGAAAAAATTGTAGAAAAGAAAATTGGAAAAAAACAAACACTATTCCGTTTAAAAGACTGGGGTATATCCAGACAACGTTATTGGGGTTGTCCTATTCCGATGATATATTTAGAAGATGGTTCGGTAGTGCCTGTTGACAAAAGTGAGTTACCAGTAAAGTTGCCAGACGATGTTGATCTTAGCTCTCCGGGCAATCCGTTACAAAATCATCCAAAATGGAAAAATACAACTCACAAAAAAACTGGAAAGCCGGCTATAAGAGAAACAGACACGCTTGATACTTTTGTAGATTCGTCTTGGTATTTTATAAGATTCTGTTCACCCAAAAATAATAAGCCCTATGATATAAATCTTACAAATTATTGGATGCCAGTAGATCAATATATTGGCGGCGTAGAGCATGCAATATTGCATTTGCTATACTCAAGATTTTTTATGAAATCAATGAAGCTGTGCGATAGTAAAATTAAATATTCAGAACCTTTTAAGAATTTATTTACTCAAGGAATGGTTTGTCATGAGACTTTTAGAGATAAAGAGGGAAACTGGTTATACCCAAATGAAGTTGAAAAAATAACAGAAAAAAAAGCTATAAAAATTTCAGATAAATCTGATGTTACCATTGGCCCATCTGAGTCAATGTCTAAATCAAAAAAAAATACTATAGATCCTGAAACGATGATAAAACAATATGGAGCCGACTCAGTCAGATGGTTTATTTTATCCGATAGCCCTCCTGAAAAAGATGTTCAGTGGTCTGACATTGGCGTTGTTTCGGCTAGTAAGTTTCTTCAGAAAATTTGGAATTTAAACCAATCAATTATTAATCTTAAACGCCCTTTGAAAAATAAAGAAAAAGATAAAACATTTGAAAACAATATTAACCTTTTTATTTTCAAAATTGACAAAGCAATAGAAAATTTCCAACTTAATGTTGCTATTGCTCAATTTTATGAAGTTTATAGATTTTTAAATGAAGCTTTAAAGTTAGAAGTGAGCGACAAAATTCTAAAAGACACATTAATAAAAATTATGAAATTGATGTTACCATTTACCCCACATTTAGCAAATGAGTGTTTATCTACTTTAAATTGTAAGCAAGCAAATTTGTGGCCAGAGATTAACGTAAAGGCAATAAGCAGTCTTAAAATATCTATGGCAGTGCAAATTAATGGCAAAACTAGAGATATAATATCCGTTAATAAAGATTTAAAAGAAAACGATATAGATAAAATAATTAGAGCTTCCTCAAAAGCACAAAAGTATATCCAGGATAAAAAAATTATTAAAACTATCTTTATTAAGAATAAAATATTAAATTATATTATTTAAATTATGAATTATAAAAAAATAACTAATCTTTTTTTAATAACGTTAACACTTTTTACATTAAGCTGTGGATTTAAAGTGCTCGATAATACTAAAGCAAATAACTTTTCAATAGTAAATTTAATTACTACAGGGGACAAAAGAATAAATTATAAAATTAAAAATCAGTTAGCAGTATATTCTAAAACAGACTCACAAAATCAATTAATAATATATTTAGATTCCAAAAAACTAAAAAGTATTAAAGAAAAAAATATTAAAAATGAAATAACAAAATATCAAATAAACTTGACCGTTAATATAAGATTTTATGCAGAAAATGAGGCCGAAAACATAAATAATATAAATCTTAATATTGGCGGAAATTATTCGGTAGACTTAATACATAGCAAAACTATTTCCAATGAAAAAAAATTAGTTGAGAGCTTAATAGAAAAGATTTCTGACAAAATTGTTAATGAAATTGCTTTGAGAATAAATGATAATTAAAAGTTATATTTTAGAACAAAATATAAGTAATCTAAACAACTATAAAATTGTTTTATTTTATGGAGAAAATCTAGGTCTTAAACATGAATTTAAAAACAAATTAAAAGATGAAAATCAACCTAATGAAATATTAAATTTTGTACAAGATGAAATATTTAAGAATAAAGAAAGATTTATGTCTGGTATTAAAAATCAATCACTTTTTTCCACAAAAAAAGTAATTTTGATAAGTCAAGCTAACGAAAAAATTTTAGAAATATTAATCGAAGTTGAGAGCTATTTAGAAAGTGATAAAATATATGTGTTTTCAGAAAACCTAGATAAAAAATCTAAATTAAGAAGCCATTTTGAAAAAGGGGGAAATATTGGGATAGTTCCATGTTATAGTGATAATGAAATTACAATTAAAAATATCTTAATTTCTAAGTTAAAAGATTTCAAAGGTGTAAATAACGAAGTTTTAAATTTAATAATAAAAAGTACTAATTTAGATAGAAATAAAGTTAACAATGAAATTGAAAAAATTGAAAGTTTATTTACAAATAAAATAATTGATCCTGATAAAATTGAATCATTACTAAATTTAAAAACAAATGAAGACTTTAATAAACTAAGAGATGAAGCGCTAAATGGCAATAAAATCAACACTAATAGACTGTTAGCTGATACTGTTTTTGAAACTGAAAATAATATTTATTTTTTAAACGCCATAAATCAAAGAATAAATAGACTTAAAGAAATAGATGGAATGAAAAATAATAATGAAAGCATAGAGGTCTCAATATCAAAATTAAGGCCACCTATATTTTGGAAAGATAAGCCAAAAATTATTGAACAATCAAAGAAATGGAATGCAAGGAAAATTAAAGAAGCGTTAGAAAGAACTTATAATATTGAATTAAAGATTAAATCAAATTCTTATGTCAATAAAGAATTGCTTATTAAAAAATTATTAGTGGACCTATGCGCGACTGCTAGTTCTTCTTAAGTAAATTAGAAATTAATTCGAACTGTTCCAAATTTTTATATAATATTGTAATTTTTCCTGAATTATCTTTTTTGTTCTGAATTAAAACATTTAAGCCTAAAATTTCCTCTATTTTACTTTGTGCATCCAAAATATTTGAATCTATTTTAATTTGACCAACTTTTTGGGGTCCTTTTTTCCTTCTAACTAAAATTTCAACACTTCTAGCACTTAAATTTTTTGCTACTATTTCCTCAGCAATGTTGGTAGCACTGGGCAAACCAATTAGAGGTCTGGCTTGACCAGCTGTCAGTGTGCCTTCTTCTATCATAGCTATAACGTCATTTGGTAAAGATAATAATCTTAAAGTATTACTAATATGGCTCCTACTTTTAGACATGAAAGTTGCAATTTTCTCATGATCATAACCAAACTCATCTGACAATCTTTTGTAACCTTTCGCTTCTTCAATAGCATTTAAGTCGTCTCTCTGAATATTCTCTACTATCGCAACTTCCAGAGACTCATTATCATTTAGATCTAATATAACTATAGGAACCTCATGCAAACCTGCTTTTTGAGCTGCTAGCCATCTACGTTCACCAGCTACAATTTCATATCTGCCAGGATCTACTTTATCTTCTCTTACAGCTATAGGTTGAATAATACCATTTTTCTTTATTGATTTTGATAATTCTAGAAGTTTTTCCTCATTAAAATTTATTCTAGGCTGAAACTTATTTGGACTTAAATCACTAATATTTGCTTTCGACAAATTACCACTTGTTTTTTCTTTCTGCTTATCAGCTTTTTTTTGATCACCGAACAGAGCTGTTAACCCTCTCCCTAAACCTTTCTTCTTTTTTTTATTAGTCATGCTGCACTTTCAAAATCAGGATTATTTTTTGATAAAAATTCTTCAGCTAGCTTAAAATAAGATTTGCTACCAACGCAAGCTTTATCGTAAATTACACATGGAAGACCATGAGAAGGTGCTTCGGATAATCTCACGTTTCTTGGGATAACAGTTTTATAAACTTTTTCTTTAAAATAATTTCTTGCTTCCTTATCAACTTGTGAAGACAATTTATTTCTTTTATCAAACATTGTTAGTAAAATTCCTTGTACAGATAGTTTAGGATTTAAATTAATTTTTATCCTATCAATAGTTTTAATTAATTGTGTTATTCCCTCTAAGGCGAAGAACTCGGTTTGAAGAGGTACTAACAATTCTTCAGAGGCAACTAAAGCCATTATGGTTAGTAGACTGAGAGATGGAGGACAATCTATAAAAATGTTATCATATTTATTTAGTAGATCATGCCTATTTTTTTCTAGAACATTTTTTAAAGTAAATGCTCTATCTGAGTCATTAGCTGTCTCAACTTCAATACCAGATAAGTTTACGTTAGAACTAATTAAGTCTAAATTATCAATTTCTGTTTTTTTTATTGCTTCACTCAAATTAATTTTATTTATCAATAAATTATAGATATTGTTTTCTTCCTCATTGTTGGATTTACCTAAACCTGTTGTAGCGTTACCTTGAGGGTCTAAATCTATTATTAAATTCTTACGACCCAAAATGGACAGTGATGTAGCTAAATTTATAACTGTAGTTGTTTTTCCCACTCCGCCTTTTTGATTTATAATAGCTATAACAGATTTATTTTTATTTTTATTTGGCATTCACGATTATGATCTTTGACTCATTGTTAGTTATACTGTTAATAAGCTTATAGCTGTAATCTTTAGCTAAAGAAACCCCATTTATCTCATTCTGTGCATTTTTCCCTTTAAGTATTATAATTTTATGTGGTCTTTCAATAATTTCACGTGAAATTTTAAAAATTTCGTCTAATTTCTTAAATGCTCTACACACTATTATATCCGAAATAATTCTATCGCTATAAACATTAGGATGAATAGTAAATTTAACCTTTATTTTATCTCTTAATTTTTCTAAAAATTCTCTTTTTACAGGTGATTTTTCATATAATTTCACGTGAAATTTGTATTTTTGTCCAAAAATTGCGATAATTAAACCTGGAAAACCAGCTCCAGTACCAAAATCTGATATTTTTAAGCTTTTATTACCAATAAATCTTAATATTTGAGCTGAATCGAGAAAATGTCTTTGCCAAATATCTTTCTCTGTTGATTTTGAAATTAAGTTATATTTTGAATTGTAATTAAGTAAAAAATCATGAAAAATGTTCAACTTATCAATACATTCGTTAGTAAATGCATAATTCTTTATTAGAATTTCAACAATTTTTGCTTTTTGCATTAGGCAGAAGCTTTATTTTTATACCTTTTTACGTGAGATAGAATTAAAATTGCGGCTGCTGGAGTTACTCCATCTATTCTAAGCGCTTGACCAAGTGTAGCTGGCCGGATTAATCTTAGCTTTGACTTAATTTCATTTGAGAGACCGCTTAAACTATCGAAATTTATGTTTTTAGGTATCTTAAGACCCTCATCTTTTTTAAAAGAAACTATATCTCTCCTCTGACGACTAAGATATCCTAGGTAGTGAGCATCTATTTCAACCTGCTTCTCAATAGTACTATCAAAAAGTGGTATCCTGGTAAATACCTGCCTTATTTTTGACATATTTACTTTTCTCTGTCCCATAATTTCTAAACAAGATCTTTTTACCCCATCCATAGCAATTTTAATTTCGAATTTCTTCGCTTGGTTGGGAGTCAAGTAATTATCTTTTAAATAATTATTTAGAGTAAAAATATTTTTTTTCTTTTCTAAAAAAAATTTTTTTCTATCATTACTAACTAAACCCAAATTTATGCCTAGATCAGTTAAACGTTGATCTGCATTGTCCGCTCTTAAAGTTAATCTATACTCAGCTCTAGATGTAAACATTCTATAAGGTTCTGATACACCCTTAGTAATTAAATCATCTATCATAACTCCAATATAAGAAGTGGACCTATCTAGTATAAATTCACCCATGTTTTTCACTTTAAGAGCTGCATTGATACCAGCAATTAGTCCCTGTGCAGCAGCTTCTTCATAACCTGTAGTTCCATTAATTTGACCAGCTAGAAATAAAGAATTAATTTTTTTTGTTTCTAAGGTAGCTTTTAGCTCTCTAGGATCTACATAATCATACTCTATTGCATATCCAGCTCTTTTCATCTTAACGTGCTCTAAACCCTTTATTTTTGCTAATATTTTAAGCTGTATCTCTTCTGGAAGAGAAGTAGATATACCATTTGGGTAAATAGTATTGTCCTTTAGTCCTTCTGGTTCTAAAAATATTTGATGTTTTTCTTTCTCCTTAAACTTAACAATTTTATCTTCTATTGATGGACAATACCTTGGGCCTACTCCTTTAATATTTCCTGAATACATAGCACTACTTGAAATATTATCGCTTATGATTTTATGTACATCATTATTCGTATAGGTCATCGCACATTTAATCTGCTTATTGTCAATCTTATTCGTTAGGAAAGAAAAATAATAATGATCATCATCAGCAGGCTGCATTTCTAAATCATCATAATTAATTGTATCACCATCTAATCTAGGAGGTGTTCCGGTTTTTAATCTTCCAATTAGCATTTTAAATTTTGCTAATTGTTCACTCAAACCGGTAGAAGGTTTTTCATCATACCGACCAGCTGGTATTTGCTTTTCACCTATATGTATTAAACCATTCAAAAAAGTTCCTGTCGTTAGTATTAATTCTTTAGTTCTTACTTCTTTACCGCTCTGGCATACAAACCCTATAACTTTGTTGTCATTAAATAAGAATTGTATTACTGGATCAGCTACGACCTCTAAATTTTCATAATTTAATAAAATCTTTTGCATATGCTCTTTGTAAAGAGCTCTGTCTGATTGAGTCCTTGGTCCTTGCACTGCTGGACCACGACTTCTATTTAATAATCTAAATTGAATACCTGATTTATCAGCTACAACACCCATTACACCATCTAAAGCATCTATTTCTCTGACAAGATGACCTTTTCCAAGTCCGCCAATAGCAGGATTACATGACATCTCACCAATAGTCTCTATTTTATGGGTAAAAAGAGCAGTATTTACGCCCATTCTAGCGGAGGCTGCTGCTGCCTCACATCCAGCATGTCCTCCACCTATAACTACTACATCATAGCTTTGTTTTGTCATTCTGTGAATGTAAACCTCTAGATTAAGAATACAAGAAGTATTTTATTTACCGATACAGAAGTCTTTGAATATAGATCCAAGTATTTCTTCCACATCTACCTTACCGACGATGCTACCAAGATGTCGTGTGGCCATTCTTAGGTCTTCTGCTGCTAATTCGAGGTCTTTGTTTTGATCCTTTTTAAGAAACTTATCAATTTCTTTTAAACACTCGTTTAGCTTAACTCTATGCCTTTCTCTGGTAATTAAAGCACTATTATTTGATGTGAATTTTTTGCTTAGCTTCGCTTTAACTAAATTTATCAATTTATCGATGTTTTTATTATTTTTTACTGAAGCTAAAACAGTATCAACATCGAATTTGTGATTTTGCTTATCTGAAACATCTGATTTATTTAAGAGAATTATAGTATCTTTATTAATCATACTCTGTATTTCTTTATTAATTTTTTTTGATGAATTATCGATGACTACTATATTTAAATCTGCTTCTTTTGATTTACCGAAAGCTAAAGAAATACCTTTTTTTTCAACTTCGTTTTTAGCTTCTCTTATACCGGCAGTATCAGCCAGAATTACAGGGTATCCATCCAAATTTAAATAGGTTTCTATAACATCTCTTGTCGTACCAGCCTCATCTGACACAATTGCTACTTCTCTTTTTGAAAGTAAATTTAGTAATGATGATTTCCCCGCATTAACTTCTCCTGTTATTGAAACCCTAAAACCGTCTCTAATTTTTTCTCCAACTTTATTATCTTTAATTATTTTTGTAATTTCTGAATGAATTTCTTTAATTGATTTGTGTGCATCTTTTAGTACTTTTTCTGGAAGATCTTCCTCTGCGAAATCAATTTTTGCTTCTATAAAAGCAAGAGATTTTATTATTTTTTCCCTCAGATCATTATAATAATTCGAAGCATTGCCCTGAACTAATTTAACTGCTTGTTGTCTTTGCAGTTCCGTCTCGGAATGGATTAGATCTCCTATACTTTCTGCTTTTAACAAATCAATTTTATCATTTTGAAATGCAATTTTAGTGAACTCACCTGGTTCAGCTAATCTGCAGCTTTTTTGCTCGGAAAGTACTTTTAATAAGGCATTTATTACTGCGTTACTTCCATGGATTTGTAATTCTGCTAGATCTTCTCCAGTATAGCTATTTGGCCCGGGAAACCACAATAATAGAGCCTCTGGATCTATTATATTATCATTTTTAGGGTCATAAAACTTACAAAAATTAACTTCATTCGACTTTATATCTTTTGACTTAGTCAAATTTTGACAAATATTAAGCGTGTCCTTGCCAGATATTCTAACAATAGATATTCCAGAGGGTCCTCTACCCGATGATAAAGCATAAATGTTCATTGAATTATAATGATAAACCTCGATTAGAGATTATTTTACTGAATTTTTTTAATGTCTCGTTGTTCTTAATATTTTTTACAATTATTTCTTTAAATGGATCTAAGTATTTATTTTGCTTAAAAAAGCTATGAGTAGCATCAATGCCTAAGCTCATGATAGTATTCTCTGGTTTTCTGCTATTATAAAAGTCATTTAGCGCATAGCTATTTTTAATAGAAATGCCTAAACCCACGTAATATTTAATAATTTCTTTTAGTTTTTTTATATCCCTTAAGACTAAATTAAAACCTTGACCAGCTACAGGATGAATAATGTGCAAACCCTCACCAAGAATTAATATATTTTTTTGATGATACTGTCTCCTTAAACTAAGAAAAATAGGATACGACTGAATATTACTAATAGTAATATCTTGTTTATTCTTCAATATTTCTAATATTTTGTTTTTAACTAAAATTGGAATTTTTTTTGAATTATTTTCGTAAAAATATTTTTTTACGCTCCAAACAAAAGAGAAGTAATTTTTTGAAAAGGGAAGTATAGCTAACGGACCTTCTTTTAAAAAAAATTGGCTTGTGTTGAGTGTCTTAAATTTGTGTTTTACACATCCTGTAATAGCTATTTCTTTATAATCTTTCTTGATAGATCTAATTTTCGTTATGTTATTGTAAATTTTAGACTGTCCACCTATACAGAGAATAATTAAATCATAATTTTTTAATTCATCTAAGTTTTTTACATCCTTTCTGATTAATCTAATTTTATTTTTTGTAATTTCTTTCAATAATAAACTTTTAATTTTATCATTTTCAAAAACATACATAAGATTAGAATTCGCTTCGTTTAGATTCAAAAAATTTATATTTTCTTTAGAAGTTTCATAAAAAAGCTCAATTTTTTTAGATGGCCAGAACAATTTTTCTTTCAAACTTGCAATATTTTGATTAATGAACTCATAGTTTGTACCTGAAATAGCAGTTGTCCTTTTATCTTTGATTTTTATGCCTTTTTTAGCTATTAAGTTTACCTCTATACAAGGCTCTTTAGCTAAAACTACAGCTGTCATTAAGCCTGAAAGACCGTCTCCAACAATGCATATTCTCTGTTTTATCATATAAAAATTTTTAACACTTTCATAAAAATGGTAAAAAGTACGTAATCGATTCGTAATGAATACAAACTTTTTAGATAGTTTAACAAATTTTTTGAAAAAGCGAACCTTTGAATTGCTAGGTTTAATCCTAGTTTTATCAAGCGTCGCACTCGCAATCGCCTTTACAACTTATTCTCCTGAAGATCCTTCATTTATTTATGGGGATAGAAGTTTTGAGATCCAGAATTTTTTTGGGATTTATGGCAGCAGCATTGCAGATTTTTTATTACAAAGTTTTGGTTTAGCCTCTTTTTTATTATTACTTAATTTTTTGTTTTGGGGATTAGATTTAATAATAAATAAACAATTAAAAAGAGTAATTTTAAAATTATTTTTAGTTGTTGCTTATTTGACTGTAGGCACAGTTTTTATTTATTTAACATTCGATAATTCTTTTTGGTTAATTGACAATGGTAATTCAGGCTTTGTTGGAAAAATAACATATAATTTTATTAATACTTGGGCTCCATGGATTGATAATACCTACTCGACTTATGGTTTGCTCTTAATGACTATAATATTTTTTTCATTTTCTGCTGATATAAATTACAAAAAAGTATTCTCTTTTATTTTTTCAATATTTAGAAAAAAACCTACAGAGGAGAATGTTTCTGATTTTAGTAAAATGAATATTGAAGATCAACCTAAAACTTTGGAAAAACCACAACAAGCATTTACATTTGAAACAGATCTAAGTTCGCAAAAAGAACAAAACATCTCAAAAAATAAATATAAATTACCAGATGTAAATTATTTAGAAAAAAATTTAGTCAAATTTAGTTCTGATAAAAACAAAAACCGTCCTGATGCAGGGTTTATGGAAAAAATTTTGTTAGACTTTGGTATTGATGGAAAAATTAAAGCAATTAATAATGGTCCTGTTGTAAGCCTTTATGAATTTGAACCTGCACCTGGAGTTAAAGTATCAAAAATAATCAATCTATCTGAAGACCTAGCAAGAAATACAAGTTCCACTTCAACAAGAGTCTCTGTTATCCCAGGTAAAAATACTGTTGGAATTGAAATACCAAATGAGGAAAGAGAAAGTGTAACTTTAAGAGAAATAATATCTTACGACAAATTTCAAAAAAAGGATGTGAGACTGCCAATAGCACTTGGAAAGAGTATTTCAGGAATGCCTATTGTAGGGGACCTCAGTTCGATGCCTCATTTGTTAATTGCGGGAACAACTGGTTCTGGCAAATCTGTTTGCATTAATACCATTATTGTTTCTCTACTTTACAAACTAAGTCCTGATCTTTGTAAATTTATTTTAATTGATCCAAAAATGTTGGAGCTATCAACTTACGAAGGGATACCACATTTATTAACACCGGTAATAACCGATGCAAAGAAAGCAACTTCGGCTTTATCTTGGACAGTAAAAGAGATGAACAGCAGATATAAACTTATGAGTAAGGTTGGAGTCAGAAATATTGATGGGTATAATTCTAAGCACAAACTTAAAATGCCTTATATCGTAGTTGTTGTTGATGAAATGTCAGACCTGATGCTAGTAGCAGGTAAAGAAATTGAAAATTATATTCAAAAGTTATCTCAAATGGCCAGAGCAGCGGGGATTCATATAATTATGGCTACACAAAGACCAAGCGTTGATGTAATAACAGGTACAATTAAGGCTAACTTTCCAACAAGAATATCGTTTCAAGTAAGCTCTAAAATAGATAGCAGAACTATTTTAGGAGAGCAAGGAGCTGAACAGTTGCTAGGCAAAGGGGACATGTTATTTATGTCATCAGCAAATAGAATCGTGAGAATTCATGGTCCATATGTTTCAGAACAAGAGATTGAAAGAGTAACAAACTCTTTAAGAGCACAAGGTGAACCAGAATACATGGAAGAGATTACTTCTCAGGAAATAATTGAAAGCTCGTTATCTAGTGGAAGCGAAGGTGATGAAGACGAATTATTTAATCAAGCCGTAGAAATGATTAAATCAGAAGGTAAAGCTTCTACGAGTTTCTTGCAGAGAAAATTACAAATTGGGTACAATAGAGCTGCTAGAATTATAGATATGATGGAAGAAAAAGGTATCGTAAGTAAAGCAAATCATGTTGGCAAACGTGAAGTACTTTAAAAAAAAATTACTATTCTCAGTTTTTTTTTTATTATCAACAATTCTTCATGCTATTGAAAAAGACCAAATAATTAACGAATTAAATAATTTAAATTCATTAGAATTTACCTTTGATCAATTAGTTAATGAACAAAATGAAAAAGGTAATTGTCTTTTAGAATTTCCTGGAAAACTAAAATGTAACTATTTTGACAACAAGGAGAAAGAGTTAGTAATTAACAATAAAAGATTAGCAATTACACAAAAAAGGTATAATAAAACCTATTATTATCCAATTTCAAAATCTCCATTCATAAATATTTTGTATAAAGATAAACTAATGGAAATCATTCGGTCAGGAGAACTAAAATTAACTGACTACATTATAAAGCTCACCTACCTTAGTGATAATGAAATAACAGTTTTTTTTGATAGAAAAACATTAGACTTGAAAGGTTGGCGAATTATCGATCAATACAAAAACGATGTAAACTTTTCATTAAGAATTGTTTCAAAAAACGATAAATTTGAAAAAGGGACTTTTAAAATTCCTGAATCAAATTAAGCCACAAAATCTATTTCTTCTTCTTTAAAAATCTCAAATCCTTTTGATTTATAATTTTGAAGAGCGTGCTTATGATCTAAACTACAAGTATGAACCCACATTCTTTCCGGATTTTTTCTTGATGCACTAGCAATAGCATGGTTAACAAGAGTTGAGCCGAGTTTTAAGCCTCTAAATTTTTTTAGAACACCCATATTGATTAATTCAACTTCATTTGTGCTTGGATGGTGTTCTTGTTCATAATATCCAACTAGATCATCTCCTTTTTTTAGAACATGTGTTTCTAGATTTTTATTGGAAACATATTTTATCCATTCTTTATCCGACCAAAGTAACCTATCTCTCCAATAATGATCTTCACCGATTTGTTTATAAAAAAATTTATTTAAATGAAAATCATTTTTATCATCTAATACAATCTTATAATATTCAGGGAGGTTTAAATTAATCGTGTTTGAAAAATCTTTAATCTCCAAAAAATATCTTTTAATTCTAGAAACCATTAACTTACCATCTTGCCTATTATTTCACCTGCAAAAATATGAAAATGTAAGTGAGGAACTTCTTGTCCACCATCACTTCCAATATTTGTTAGAGCTCTATAACCTTTATTTTTTGAACCCAATAAATTAGCCACATGTGAAACAGCTCTGTTAAATTCTACAATCTCTTTATCCGATGCCTTATTATTAAAATCATCTAAATCAGTATACGCGCCCTTAGGAATAACCAGGACATGGACTTTTTTTTGTGGATTAATGTCATGAAAGGCTAGCACATGCTCATTTTCATAAACTTTTTTACAAGGGATTTCTCCTCTAAGTATTTTTGCAAATATATTGTTTTTATCGTAACTCATTTTTGTCTTTTCTTAAGTTCGGTCATAACGTCTTCAATCTTTATATTGTTAACCTCTAGATAAACCATTAAATGATATATCACATCAGTAGCTTCGTGTACTTTATTTGAATTTTTTTCCACAGATTCAATTAATTCTCCAATTTCTTCTTTTACTTTTGAAACACTTAAGTTCTTATTGTTAAGAAGCTTATTCGTGTAAGATTTATCAGGAGAAGAATTTTTCCTCTCCCTGATTGTTTTTATTAATTGTTCTAAGTTTTCAAACATCATATAACCTTACAGATACATTTTTAGAATTCAAATATTCTTTAACATCTTTAATTTTAAATTCACCATAATGAAATATGGAAGCAGCTAAAACAGCACTTGCTCCACCTTTAACGATACCATCGTATAAATGATCTAAGGTTCCAACTCCACCGGATGCAATTACAGGAATATTGGTGCTTTTTGTAATTGTTTTTAGCAGATCTATATCGTAACCAGACTTAGTCCCATCTTTATCCATTGAAGTTAAGAGGATTTCTCCAGCTCCATTAACCTCGACCTTTTTTGCAAATTCTACAGCGTCAATGCCAGTTTTATTCCTTCCTCCATGAGTGAATACTTCCCATTTATTTTCTGACACTTTTTTAGCATCTATAGCTACTACAATACATTGATTTCCAAATTTTTTTGAAGCCTCTTTAACAAAATCAATATTTTTTACTGCAGCAGTATTAATAGAAACTTTATCTGCTCCAGCCAATAATAAATCAGTAATATTTTGAATCGTTCTTACGCCTCCACCTACCGTTAACGGAACAAAACACTCTTTAGCTGTTTTTCTTACTATATCAATAATTGTATCCCTATTTTCATTTGATGCAGTTATATCCAAAAAACAGATTTCATCTGCACCACCTTCACTATAAATCTTTGCTTGTTCTACTGGATCACCAGCATCTTTTAATTCAACAAAGTTAATTCCTTTGACAACTCTTCCATTTTTAACATCTAAGCAAGGTATAATTCTATTTTTTAACATTTTTTTTCTTTTTTGCTTTGCTAGGTAATAATCCTTTATTTACTGCTCTAGCTCTTTCTGAAAAACCAAGTTTTTCCCCATTTCTTATTTTACGTCTAATCGTTGATAATTTTGCAACCATTTTAATCTATTTCTTTTGCCAAATCTTCAAGCTTAATATCGCCATCATAAATTGCTTTACCAACAATGATACCTTCAATTTTTTTATTCTTTAATTCTTTAGCTTTCTTAATATCGTTAATTGAAGAAACACCTCCTGAAATCAAAACAGGACAATTAGATAGTTCTGCGATTTTTACAGTTTCGTCATAATTAGGGCTTGTCTTCATTCCATCTCTATTTATATCTGTGTAAATTATTCGGCTTACTCCATAGTCGTTTACTTCTTTGAGAAAGTCTATTGTTTTAACATTCAAATTCTCTTTCCAGCCTGACACAGAAAGATTTCCATCTTTTGCATCTAATCCTAAAGCAATTTGACTTTTAAACTTTTCACAAGCCTCTTTTAGAAATTCTTTATTTTTAATTGCACCACTGCCTAAAATTACCTTCTCAACACCTGCTTCAATATATTGCTTAATGCTATTGAGAGATCTAACACCACCACCTATTTCAATCTTTAAATCGTATTTACTTACTATTTCTTTGATAATATCTAAATTGACCGTCTTACCAGTTAATGCACCATCCAAATCAACAATATGTAAATTTTTAAAGCCGTGATCTTTATATTTACCAGCTTGATCAATTGGTGAGATTTCATATACGGTTTTGTTTGCAAAGTCTCCTTTGATCAATCTCACACATCTTTTGTCTTTAATATCTATAGCTGGGAATATTTTCATTATAGTTTTATAAAATTCTCAATTATTTTTAGTCCAACTTTATCACTTTTCTCAGGGTGAAATTGAGTTCCAAACAAATTATCTCTCTCAACAGAACAGACAATTTTTGATGAATAATCTGTTGTTGCTGAAATAACTGATTTATCATTTGGAATAAACTCGTAACTGTGTACGAAATACATATGAGATTTATTTTTTATATCTTTATATATTCTACTTTCTTTTTGAATTTCAATTTCATTCCAACCAATATGTGGAAGTTTAAATTTACCGTTTTGATTGTCAATTTTAGAGACTTTCCCTGAGATCCAACCTAGTCCTTTTGTTTCTGCCTCTTCAAAACCAACATCTGCAAACATTTGTAAGCCAACACAAATTCCTAATAGGGGCTTCTTATTTGTAATTGCAAATTCTTTAAGTGTATCAACTAATCCATTTATATTGTTCAAGGAATTTACGCAACTTTTGAATGAGCCTTGACCAGGTAAAATGATCTTATCACTAGATTTAATTTTTCTAATGTCTGAAGTTACCTCTAGATGTACTTTACCTTTAGTAACCTCTGTAAAAGAGTTAATAACTGAGCTTATATTGCCCGATTGGTAGTCAACAATTGTGACGTTCATCAAATTTAAATAGAGCCTTTTGTCGAAGGTACTGAGTTTTTTATTCTTTTATCAATAGCCAAAGCATCTTTAAGTGATCTAGCTAAACCCTTGTAACAAGACTCAATCTTGTGATGGCTGTTTTCACCATAAATATTTTCAATATGTAAAGTAATTCCAGCAGATTGCGAAAATGCTTGAAACCATTCTTTAAATAGTTCTGAGTCCATTTCACCAAGTTTCTCGACAGGCAAATTAACTTTCCAAATTAAGTAAGGTCTATTCGAAACATCAATTGAGACTCTACTAAGAGTTTCGTCCATTGGGATCATTGTTGAAGCATATCTTGTGATCCCTTTTCGATTTCCAGCAGCTTTTTTAATAGCCTCGCCGATTGCTATTCCTGTATCCTCAGTAGTGTGGTGTAAGTCAATGTGAGTGTCGCCTTTAGCATTAACTTCTAGGTCGATAAGAGAATGCTTAGACAGTTGTTCTAGCATATGATCTAAAAAACCTATTCCAGTTTTAATCTTGTACTTTCCTTTACCGTCCAAATTAACCGCGACAGAAATACTTGTTTCTTTTGTTTTTCTAGTAATTTTCGCTTTTCTTTTCATAAACTAAGCCGATTTATCTTTGATATATATTCAAATGCTAATTTTATCAATAAATCACTATTGAAGATCCAAAATTAATCTCCACATATAACATCATGAATACAGCTGAAAAATGGCATGGTACAACGATAGTATTACTTAGAAAAAACGGGGAAACTGTTGTTGCGGGAGATGGTCAGGTAAGTCTAGGGAATACTGTTTTAAAAAGCAAAGCTAAAAAAGTAAGAAAAATTGACTCTAGAGGCGTGATAGCAGGATTTGCAGGGTCGACCGCTGACGCCTTGACATTGTTCGAAAGACTGGAGGCTAAACTTGAAAAACATGCTGGTAATTTACAAAGAGCGGCGGTTGAGTTAGCCAAAGATTGGAGAAGTGACAAATTTTTGAGAAGATTAGAAGCTTTGATGGCAGTCGCAGATAAATCTCACAGCTTTATAATCTCTGGTACCGGAGACGTGCTGGAGCCTGAAGACGGTATAATTGGAATAGGTTCAGGCGGAAATTATGCTTTAGCTGCTGCAAAGGTTTTGATTGAAACAAACTTAAAAGCTGAAGAGATTGCTAGAAAATCTATTAAAGTTGCTTCTGATATTTGTGTTTTTACCAACAATAACGTCACTGTGGAGAAAATTTAAAATGGCAAAATCAAACAAAGTTACAAACTTAAATGTTGTAAAAAATAAAGCTAAAGAAAATTCAAAAGTTAGTGCTTTATCGCCTAGAGAAATAGTTTCAGAATTAGATAGATATGTGATCGGCCAAAAAGAAGCAAAAAAAGCTGTAGCAGTTGCACTTAGAAACAGGTGGAGAAGACAAGCGCTTTCTGAGGAAATGAGAGACGAAGTTTTACCAAAAAATATCTTAATGATTGGACCTACAGGTGTAGGAAAAACAGAAATTTCAAGAAGATTATCTAGGTTGGCTGAAGCTCCGTTCATTAAAGTAGAGGCAACAAGGTTTACAGAGGTAGGTTATGTCGGACGTGATGTGGAACAAATTGTAAGAGATTTAATTGAAATAGCTATAGCCATGGAAAGAGAAAAAAAAAGAAAAGAGGTAAAAGCTAAAGCTGAACTTAAAGCGGAAGACAAGGTATTGGATGCTTTGGTGGGTAGTAAAGCTAGTGTGGCAACTAAAGAAAGTTTTAGAAAAAGACTAAGAAGCGGAGATCTCGATGACAATGAAATCGAAATTGAGGTACAAGATAAAAACTCTGGTATGCAAAGTTTTGAAATACCTGGAATGCCTGGAGGAAATGTGGGCATGGTAAATCTGGGAGATATACTTGGAAAATCGATGGGTAATAAAAAAGGGAAAAAGAAAAAGATGACCGTGAAAGAGTCTCATGACATCTTGGTGGCTCAAGAATCTGATAAGATGATCGAAGAAGACAAGATTATTAAAGAAGCTAAGAGGGCAACTGAAGAAAACGGAATCGTGTTTCTAGACGAGATAGATAAAGTATCTGCAAGAAGTGATAGAGTTGGTGGAGATGTATCTCGTGAAGGAGTGCAAAGAGATTTGTTACCATTAATTGAGGGTACAACTGTAAGCACCAAACATGGTCCTATTAAAACAGATCATATTTTATTTATTGCCTCAGGAGCTTTTCAACTAGCTAAACCTTCAGACCTCTTACCAGAACTACAAGGTAGACTTCCAATAAGAGTTGAATTGAGTGCATTAAATGAGGATGACTTTAAAAGGATTTTAAAGGAACCTGATAACAGTTTGATTAAACAATATAAAGAATTATTAAAAACTGAAAATGTAAATCTAGAATTCACTGACGACGGGATAGATATGCTGGCGAAAATATCAGCAGAGGTGAATTCCTCAGTTGAAAATATTGGTGCGAGAAGATTACATACGATTATAGAAAAAGTTTTAGATGATATCAGTTTTAATGCAACTGATAAGGCTGGTGAAACAGTTGTTGTAGATAAAAAGTTTGTGAATGATAACCTGGGAAATCTAGTGAAAGATACAGATTTATCAAAATTTATTTTATAATTTTCTTAATTTAATAATTATAGCACCCTCACCGCCGTCCTCTTTTTTTGCATCGTTTATAGAAATAACGCACTTAGAGAGTTCATTATGTGTATTTATATAGTTTGGAACAGAATGTTTTAATTTGCTTAAATCTTTCGATACGAATACATTTTTTTCAGTATTTGAATGAATACCTTTTCCAGTAATTAATAGAATTTCTTTATAATTTTTTTCCATACAATTAAAAATAAGTTCTTCAACTCTGAGGTTAGCTTCAGCTAAAGTATAACCATGGAGATCATAAATAAATCTTGATTTATTAAAATTTGTTTTTTCAGAATTTTTTTCTTTATCAGAAATATCGTTCGGATTTTTAATGTAGTTGTTCCAAGTAGTTATATCTTCTTTGGATAAGCCTTTTTTTTTAGTCACTTGCTAACTATTTCGGACAAATACCAATTAGGACCCTTTTTTAGGATATTTTTTGAAAATTTCCAATAGTCTATCACTTCTTTAATTTTATCTGGATTACCCTCTATAATCTTTCCATCTTTATCTTTCTTTACAGAAATAACTTCTGAAACAAATTTAACTGAAGCAAACAGTTCGTTTCGAATTTTCTCATATTTTTCTAAACTAGACTGCTTTACCCCAATAAAAGTAAACTCTGATTTTATATTTTGTTTATTTCGTTCGTTAATAGCTTGCTGAAAATTATCTGCCATATCAGAAGTTAACAGACTTTTTAATTTCTTGGTGTCACCAATTGCAAATGACGTAAGAATTGTCTCATACGCAACTTCAGCACCCTTCAAAAACTCTTTTTTATCACTACCCTCCAGTTTTTCATGATTTTTATTTAAATCTTTCGGCTCATTATTTGGTATTTCAAAATTTTTTTCAGAAAAAGTTGGATATATTTTAGGTTCATGCCCAGTTTTCCTTCCTAATATGCTTCTTAATCTCAGGATTATAAAACCAGCAATCATTCCTAACAAAATAATGTCTATGTATCCAAAATTATTACTCATTGTTTGATAAATATACATTAATAATATAATTTTGTATCAGACAAATGAACCCAGTATTACTAGCAATTATTGGCATTCCCGCACTAGAAGTTTTTCTATTGATCAAGGTTGGTGGTAAAATAGGGGCTTTAAACACAATTTCATTGATATTTTTAACAGCAATTGTGGGCATTTACTTTGCAAAAATTGAAGGGGTTAAGACTCTTAAATCTGGGATAATTAATATTTATCGAAATCAACTTCCGATTTACGAAATTGCGTCTGGAGCATCAATAGCTGTAGCAGCAATATTATTAATTATTCCAGGATTTGTTACCGATGTATTTGGATTTCTATTATTAATTCCACTAACAAGAAAGTTTTTATTTAACAACTTCTTTAAAAAAAAAAGTAACCCAAATAAAGAAAAAAATGAAGTTTTAGATGGAGAAATAATTGAAGACAAAAATAAAGAAAATGAATTATAAAATCATAGGAAAGTATATTAAAGATTTGAGATTTAAAATACCAAATCCTAAAACTTTTTATCTTTTGTCTAAAGATATTGCAAATTATAAAATTAATATTGATATAAAAAGTAATCAAATTAAAGAAAAAGTTATTGAGGTTGAAACAACTTTAAATCTTATTTCGACGGAAGATATTTTAGAAAAAATTCATACCAAAATAGTTTACGCAACTATAATTGAACTTTCAGAAAAAATAGCAGAGAAAGAAGCTATTGAAAAAATAATTTTAATTAAAGTTCCGGAAGAAATTTATCCTGAAATAAGAAAAACTTTTATATCTATTTTTGAAAGTTCAGGTTTTAAGGATATTAAAATCAATAAAAACATTGATTTTCAAAAATTGTTTGAAACAAAAAAAAATCAATAAAAGTTTTTTTTAATTTCTGACTTCAAAAAAGATTTATGAGCATCTAATTCTATTTTTGTTATTTTTAAAACATTTTTATTGTATATTTTATTTTGATTAAATTTTACGTTATCTTGACTTGAATTTGTAAGGTTAAACTTTGGCTCTTTTACATCCAAAAGATTAATATAAACTTCTCTTAAAAGCTCACAATCCAGCAACGCATTATGTTTAACTCTTTTTGAAATGTCTATATTAAATCTCTTGCACAATGCATCCAAAGAGTTAGATGTTCCAATAAATTTGTTTCTAGCAACTTCTAATGAATCAATAACTAAATTTTTTTCAATTAAAGGTTTATTGATCCTTTTGAGTTCTCCATTTAAAAAAGATAAATCAAAATTTGCATTGTGTATAATCAACATTTTTCCCTCTATAAAATCTAAAAATTGATCGGCAATCTTGTCAAAAGTATCCTCTTTTTTTAAAACCTCACTGCTAAATCCATGAACTTTAAAAGCTTCCTCAGGAACATCTCTTAAAGGGTTAATAAGTCTATGAAAAACTCTATCTGTAGGGACCAGATCTTTTGTTTCAATACAAGCTATCTCAACTATTTTATGTCCGTCCTTGAAAGAGAGGCCTGTTGTTTCTGTATCAAGAAATATTTCATTCATGAGATATAGTTATATTAGATAGTTTTTTTTTTAAAATGATTAAAGATGTATTATTCACAACTACATAATCACACATAGCCATCTTTTTTGTGTCTTTAAATTGTTTCTTATCCAAAAGAAAAAATAATTTTTTATCTCCACCGCTAAGAATATATCTTTTTAATCTGATTTTTTTACTTGATTTTATGAATATTATCTTATCAAAATATTTCATTAGCCTACTTTCTATTAACAGGGGAATTTCACAAAACAAAAATTTTCTATGTTTATTTTTGTTAAAGAACCTAAACATTTTTTTTCTTACTATAGGATGAATTAATTTTTCTAGTCTTTTAATATAAATACTTTTGGAAAGAATTTTTTTTTTTAATTCTTTTTTGAAATTTAAATTTTTTTTAATATTAAATTTTTTTGATATTAAAGATTGAAATTTTTTATCTTTATATAATTTTTTTACTTCACTGTCTGCACTAAAGATAGGTCCTCTACCTTTAGCGATTAATTTGCTAGCTGTAGTCTTTCCAGAAGCAAGAGAGCCTGTGATGCCTATTTTTATCATTTTAATTCTGATTTTAATAAGTCAATTAATCCCAAATCTATTTCAGGATTAATTTTATTCCATAAATAAAAGGACTTTTGTCCTTGGTAAATAAACATATTTAAACCATTAAAGGTCTTAATATTTTTTTCTTTTAAGAAACTAATAGTTTTTGTTTCAATCGGATTATAAATTGTATCAATAAAAATTGATTGTTCTTTAAGACCTGTAAAATCAAAATCAAAATTATCTCCATTTTTTAACCCAAGACTTGTGGCGTTTATTATTATATCAAAATTTTTTAACTCTTCCGGTAGCGAGGTCCATTTTAAGATGTTCAAAAAATTAAATTTTTTTTTTAAAAAAAGTGATTTCTCGTACGTTCTATTTACAATTGAAATATTTTTTACCTTTGTTTTCTGTAAAGCAAATATAATTGAAGGAGAAACTCCCCCGGCACCAATAATTAGAGAACTTTTATTTTTTGCATCTGAAATTTCTTTTAAATAAGCTGCTTGTAAACCAAAAACATCTGTATTTTCACCAACCACATTTCCGTTTTCATCTAAATAAATTGTGTTCACTGAATTTGTTAATTTGGCATCGTTTATAAGTTTATCTACAAAAGGAATAATCTTTTGCTTATATGGTAAGGTTACATTCATACCGTTTAATTTTTTTTTTCTTAGATCGTCGACTGTTTTTTTTAGATTTACTTCATCTAAATTTATTAATTTATAATTTGCATCAATCTTATATTTCCTAAACCAGTAATTATGAAGAACTGGAGACAATGAATGTGCTACAGGATTACCAATAATGGCAAATAATTTTTTCATATTCTAAATTGTTTAATGTAATTCATAATCTGTTTTATAGGCAAACCCATTATAGAGTCTTTGTCTCCTTTAATATATTCAAAAAGTTTTAATCCTTCAGCTTCTATTTGGTAAACGCCATAATTTAGCAGAGTCTCTGTCTCAATTTTCTCCAAGTAACTTAATAGTTCATCGTCAGTAAGATTTTTCATTTTTAACTCCGATTGATCTGAATGATTCCATATCATCGCTCCATTTTTAGAAATACAAACAGAGCTTATTAAAAAATGTATAGAATTATTAAGTTTTTTTAAAATTGTTAAAGCCTCCTTTCTAGATTTTGGTTTGTTAATAAGCTCATCATTTAAAGAAACGACACTATCAGCTCCTAAAACTAATCTATCGGGATATTTATTACTAATTTTAATAGATTTTATCTCCGCCAAATTTTTAGATATCGTTAAAGGAGACGCATTTTCTATTAAAAGTGATGATTTGATTTCATCTTCATCTACATTTGAGGATATAACATCAGCTTTAATATTATATTTATCTAGAATTGATTTTCTTACACCACTCTTTGAAGCTAAAATTATTTTCATTGATTTTTCTTTATTTCATAAATTTTAAGTATCGATGCTGCTGTTTCTTCAACCGATTTTCTGCTAACATCAATGATTGGCCACTTATATCTGTTAAATAATTTTTTTGATTTATTAACTTCATCTTTAATAAAATTAAGATCAGTGTATTCTTTAATGTTGTTTTCTTTCATTATTGCCACACGATTTCTTCTTATATCAGCCAGTCTTTCTGGATCTGCAACTAAACCAATAACGCAAACTTTATTTTCGTCTGTATATAAAGTTTCAGGTATTTTTTGATCCAAAACTAGAGGAATATTTATAGTTTTATATCCTCTATTAGCTAAGTATATTGACGTTGGAGTTTTGCTGGTTCTGCTCACGCCCAATAAAACAATATCGGCGGAGTTTATATCATCAAGTTTTTTTCCGTCATCATGAGCCATTGTAAACTGAATAGCTTCTATCCGTCTATAATATTCATCATCTAAAACATGCTGTGCGCTTGGTTTGTGTATCGCTTTTTGATTTAAAAGCTTTGAAAAATTTAAAATTAAATTACCCAAAATACCGAAACAGGGAACTTTGTTTTTCTCACTCTGATTAGCTATATACTTAGCAAGTTTAATTTCAACTATTGTGTAAAGAATTATAGAGTTGTTAGATTTTTTTGTTTCTCTAATAATATTATCAATTTGCTGTTCTGTTCTCACAAAAGCAAACTCCTTTTTTTCATAATCAAAGTTTGTGAATTGAGATTTTAATGATAAAAAAATTCTATCCAAGGTTTCACCCGTAGAGTCAGACACAAGATATACATTGTATTTTTCGTTCATATCTTTGTTAATAATTTATTAATAAAGTACACTTTTACATAAATAATCTATTTACAAAAAAAAGGTTAACAATAACTAACATTATTTTAACATTTTATTGCATGTTGATATTCTTATTCTGTGTGTGTTTATAAAGCAGCTAAAATCAATAAAATTCAACGAATATTAAGCTAATTGTTAAGATCTGGTTGTATAAGATATGTATAAATAGTTATATTGATAACTAACACGACCTACTACATAACCTAATATTATAAAGTTATATTATATGAATAGTATAAAAAAAATTTTAATAAAAAAAGATAGATCTTGTAAATCTATATGGTTTATGAGACAAGCAGGAAGATATCTCCCTGAATTTAAAAAAATCAGATTAAAAAACCAAAATTTTATAAATCTTTGTCTAGATAGTGATTTGGTAACAGAAATCACTTTACAACCGATCAAGCGATTTGATTTGGACTCCGCTATTATATTTTCAGATATTTTAATTGTACCATATGCATTAGGACAAGATGTTAATTTTACAAAAAATTATGGACCTGTTTTAAGTAAATTTAATTTAAATAAGTTTCTCCAAAATGACTCATCAAGCTTTACTAAAAAATTAGAGCCAGTCTATAAAGCAATAAATAAAACAAGGAAAAAGCTGGATGATAAAAAATCTCTTATTTCTTTTATTGGAGCTCCATGGACATTATTTTATTATATGAGCAACAAAAAGGAAAATTTAAATACTTTTATTAAAGAATATAGTGAAAAAGAAATAGATTTAATATTTGAAAAACTAAATTATTTTTTATGTTTGCATATTAAAAATCAAATAAATGCAGGGGCTGATGTCATACAAATATTTGACTCTTGGGCAGGTCTTTTAAAAAAAACGAATTTAAAAAAATTTTGTTTTTTACCAAATAAGAAATTAGTTAAATTTTGTAAAAATAACAAAATACCTGTTATATGTTTTCCTAAAGGTATTAAATCAGCATATCTTGAATTCAATAAAATAGTAAAACCAGATGGCTTAAATTTAGATAGTGAAATCGATTTAAATTGGGCTCGTACAAATTTAAGAGGTGTAGTTTTACAAGGGGGAATGGATCCAAAAATATTATTAGAAAACGAAAATAATATATTTAATGAGGCAAAAAAATATTTAAATGTTTTTAAAGATGTTCCTTACATTTTTAATTTAGGACATGGTATTGTTCCAGAGACAGATCCTGATATGGTAGATAAATTAGTGAAATTTGTAAGGAGCAGCCAATGACTACAAATGAGCATCCTAAAGTTAACTATGGTAAAACAGGAGTCCTTTTAATAAATCTGGGAACACCAGACTCAACTAATTGGTGGGATATTAGAAAATATTTAAAAGAGTTTTTATCTGATAGAAGAGTTATCGAATTAAATCCAATCATTTGGCAAATAATTCTAAACTTATTTATCCTTACCTTTAGACCATCCAGAACTGCTCATGCTTATAAAAAAATATGGTTCAAAAAAACAAACGAGTCTCCTTTATTGTATTTTACAAGATCGCAATCAGATAATTTACGTAAACTAATAGGAGACGAAAATATTGTTGTAGATTTTGCTATGAGATACGGAAACCCAAGTATAAAAAGTAAACTATCTTCGTTAAAAGAATTGGGCTGCGAAAATATTATAGTTTTACCTTTATACCCTCAGTATGCAGCAGCTACAACTGCTTCTGTTTGTGATGAGGTTTACAGATCTTTAATGGGTATGAGATGGCAACCGAGTCTTCAAATAATCCCTCACTACGAGAGCGAAGAGCTTTACATTAATGCTTTAATAAATAGCATTAGAAATAAAGTTCAATCAATAAGTTGGAAACCAGAAAAAATTATTGCTTCTTACCATGGAATACCAGAGTCTTATTTTAAGAAAGGAGACCCATATCAATGTTACTGTCAAAAAACTAGTAGATTAATTAAAGAAAAATACACAGATTATGAAATTTTGACTACATTTCAATCAAGGTTTGGGCCACAAGAATGGTTAAAACCATACACAGATAAAACTATAGATGAACTTCCCCAAAAAGGCATAAAGAACATTTTAGTTTTATGTCCTGGTTTTGCATCGGACTGTGTTGAAACTCTTGAGGAAATAAACATTCAAGCTAGAGAAAGTTTTATAAAAAATGGAGGTAAAAATTTTGATTTAATCCCGTGCCTTAACGATAATAACGATCACATTAATTTATTTAAAAATTTAGTAGAAAGGTACTTAGTAAAGTAAGCAAATGAATCTATATTTATTATACAAATCTCTTCATCTTGTTGCGGTGATATCATGGATGGCCGGTCTGCTATACCTGCCTAGAATATTTGTATATCATTCTGAAGCTAAAAATGAGGAACTGCTAGAAACCTTTAAAACAATGGAGAGAAAATTGTATAATTATATAATGATGCCAGCAATGATCTTATCCTGGTTATTTGGTTTGTTGCTTATCCATTTGCTGGGTTTTGCAATTTTTTCAGAATTATGGATGCAGATAAAGTCTATAGCTATTCTAGTATTAACTTATTATCATTTTTTTCTTGGAAACAACCTGAAATTATTTGCTCAAAATAACAATCAAAAAACCTCAAAATACTTTAGAATTATTAATGAAATTCCAACTATATTGTTAATTGTAATAGTTTTTGTCGTTATTTTTAAACCACTATAATAAGCTTGAAATTTATTTAAAAACACTTATATTAATAATACTTACCTAAAGTCAATAATCTCATGAATTTACAAGAACTAAAGCAAAAAAACCCTGCAGAGCTTATTAATGAAGCTGAAAAATTAGGTATTGAAAACCCTAGTACTTTAAGAAAGCAAGAAATTTTATTTGCAATATTAAAAAAGCTAGCTGAAAAAAATGAACAAATTACTGCAACTGGTGTTTTAGAAGTTTTGCAAGATGGCTTCGGTTTTTTAAGGGCGATAGAGTCTAATTATTTACCTGGTCCAGATGATATATATGTGAGTCCAAGTCAGATCAGAAAGTTTGGTTTAAGAACTGGAGACTCTGTAGAAGGTGAAATAAGAGGGCCCAAAGATGCCGAAAGGTATTTTGCTTTACTCAAAGTAAATAAAATCAATTTTGATAATCCTGATAAAGTAAAAAATAAAATTGCTTTTGACAACTTAACTCCGCTTTACCCAAATGAAAGAATAAAATTAGAAGTAGAATTAAACAAAACTGAAAAAAAACCTGACAACACAGCAAGGCTAATTGATCTTGTGAGCCCTATCGGAAAAGGCCAGAGATCTTTAATTGTTTCTCCTCCTAGAGCAGGAAAAACTATAATACTCCAAAATATAGCACAATCTATTACAGCAAATCATCCTGAGTGCTATTTAATGGTTTTATTGATTGATGAAAGACCTGAAGAAGTAACAGATATGCAGCGATCAGTAAAAGGAGAAGTTGTTGCTTCAACTTTTGATGAACCAGCTTCAAGACACGTGGCTGTAGCAGAAATGGTCATAGAGAAAGCTAAGAGATTAGTGGAACATAAAAAAGATGTAGTTATATTATTAGACTCAATCACTAGACTAGGAAGAGCTTATAATGCGGTTATCCCAAGTTCGGGAAAAGTTCTTACTGGTGGAGTAGATGCAAATGCGCTTCAAAGACCTAAAAGATTTTTTGGGGCAGCTAGAAATGTTGAAGAAGGTGGATCGCTCACAATTATTTCAACTGCATTAATAGATACAGGAAGCAGAATGGATGAAGTTATATTTGAAGAGTTTAAAGGAACTGGTAATTCAGAATTAATTCTAGATAGAAAAGTAGCAGATAAACGAATTTACCCTGCATTAGATATCACTAGGTCTGGAACAAGAAGAGAGGAATTACTTTTTGAAAAAGATGATCTATCAAAAATGAATGTTTTAAGAAGAATTATAAGTCCTATGGGAACTATGGATGGCATAGAGTTTTTAATATCAAAACTAAAGAATACAAAAAATAATGCAGATTTTTTTGACTCTATGAATAAGTCTGCCAACTAAAAGATTAAAGATTTACTGTATAGTTTGATTGTTAAAGTATACTTCGTGTAGATAAAAGTTCATAATATCTTCTAAAGTTTTTACTTTTTCCTCTAGTGAAATAGTTTCTAATAATTTTTGTTTTTCTTCATTAGTAACAGGAGCTATCATCGCTAGAGTATTTATTTTTTGAAGAAGATCTAATTTGTTAAACTTTAGCCAATTGATTAAAAGGCCGTTTTTTTTAAAAAATAATTTAGATTTTTTCATTAATGTCTCGGTGTCGATTTCCTCTGGAGATGGCTTTAAGTCTAGACTAAATTTTTCATAATCAACCTTAAACTCTCTGTAAAGTTTAAAATTCTTAATCTCTTTAATTACTTTAAATCTAGTGATACCTGTAAGATTAATAAAAATTCTGCCATCATTGCTCTTCTGAAAATCACTTATTTTGCCTAAACATCCTACATCATATATTTCATCTCCATTGCTTTTAGATTGAACCATGCCCATTAATTTATCTTTGCGGATAGTATCATTTATCATATCAAGGTATCTTTGCTCAAAGATGTTTAAAGGTAAATTTGTTTGTGGAAAATAGATCACTCCACTAAGTGGAAATATAGGTATTTGACCAGGAAAAGATTTCATTTTATAGGCTGATTATAATTGAATTTTTCAAATATCGGTAGCGGCATTTTATAATGGTTGACCAGGTTTGAATTATTATAATATAGTTATTATTTATGCGGGCATAGCTCAGTGGTAGAGCGTCTCGTTGCCAACGAGAAGGTCGAGGGTTCAAGTCCCTTTGCCCGCTCCAGTAAATAAATATAGGCAATAAAATAAGATGGAAGACTTATCAAAGAAAAAATGTGTCCCTTGCGAAGGAAATATACCTGCTTTTAATATTGATGAAATACATAAATATTTAAAAAAGGTGGATGGTTGGGAAGTTTTGAAAGATGAAAATGTTAATTACTTTATAGAAAAGCATTTTAAATTTAAAAATTATGTTGAAAGTGAAAAATTTGTTTTGAGTGTTGGCAAAATTGCAGAAACTGAAGGGCACCACCCTGATATCAGTTTTGGTTGGGGTTATGTGAATATTAAAATATCTACCCACGCTATAAAAGGTTTAGCAGAAAGTGATTTTGTATTAGCTGCTAAAATTGATAAAATTTAGTTAGTGATTAAAATGCCTTATACCAGTTAAAATCATTTTTATTCCAGCTTTATTTGCTGCTTCTATAACCTCTTTATCCCTAATTGACCCACCAGGCTGCACAATTGTTTTTATGCCGGCTCTAATTAAATTGTTCATACCATCCGCAAAAGGAAAGAAAGCATCAGAAGCGGCTATTGAGTTGTAAAGCTTTTTCGGTTGAAATTGTTTTGCTTTTTGCGCCGCTATTTTACAACTATCTAATCTATTTTGCTGGCCAGCACCAATACCAATTGTGGAGCTGTCTTTCACAATGACAATCGCGTTAGATTTGACGTATTTACACACATTAAATGCAAATTCAATATCTTTAAGCTCTTTTCTTGATGGTTTATTTTTCGTAACAAATTTCAACTTCTTCTTATCAAAGATTATCTGATCTTTTTCTTGTACAAGAATGGATTTCTCAAAAAATTTAGCTAATATTTTTGGTTTCAATGAAACTTTTGAAATATCAATAATTCGCATATTTTTCTTTTTTTTTAACATGCTTAATGCTTTTTTCTCAAAACCTTTTGCCAATATAACTTCAAAAAAAGTTTTATTAATTTCTAAAGCAATTTTTTTGTTTATTGTAAAATTACAAGCAACCACACCACCAAAAGCACTAATTGGGTCGCTTGCTTGGGCATTAATAAATGATTGAAAAGAGGATTTATTTGTAGAAACGCCACAAGGATTTGCATGTTTAATTATAACTGTACAAGGAAATTTTTTATTTGAAAAAAGAATATCTAATCCAGCGAATATATCATTGTAATTGTTGTAGCTTAAATCTTTTCCATTAAGTTGTTGTAGGTCTAATTCATTATCTCTAAGATTATTTAAATATAAAGAACTTTTTTGGTGTGGGTTTTCTCCATATCTTAGTTGATTAATTTTTTTTCCAAAAAATGTAATTTTTTCAGGAAACTTGATACCAAGTTTTTCATTATACCAATTTGATATTAAAGAGTCATAATAAGCTGTTAAACCAAAAGCTTTACCGGCCATTTTGCGTCTGAAATTTAAACTTGTCCTACCGTTATTTTTCTTTAATTCATTAATAAGTACAATGTAATCTTCTGTATCGGTTAAGACTACTACGTCATCAGAATTTTTTGCGGCCCCCCTCACCATGGTAGGACCTCCTATATCAATATTTTCTATAATTTTACTTATGTTATCTGTTTTTTTGAGAGTTTCTTTGAAAGGATAAAAATTAACTATTACCAAATCGATTGGCTGAAAATCTTCTTTAACCATTTCCATTTTATGTTTTTTATTTTTTCTATTGAACAAAATTCCAGAATGAATCTTCGGATGTAAGGTTTTTACTCTACCATCAAGCATTGGCTCAAAATCTGTAAATTTTGAGACTTCTTTACACTTAAAACCCATTGATGTTATATACTTATATGTTCCACCAGAGCTTATAATATTTACTTTAAGTTTTTTAAGAACATATAAAAGATTTTTTAAGTTTCTTTTATCTGATACAGATATAAGTGCGTTCCTAATTTTTTGTGACATAATTACGTTTTTTTTATAATTTCCCAATTAAAAGATTTATTTTTATTAACTAAATTACCTGAAATTGTAATACAAGTATTATCTAATATTCTATTCCTGCCTAAAAATATACTCTTCTCTAATACTATGTTCTCTTCAATAACTCTAAAAATAAGTGATTTATTTTTTGAAATTTGGATTAAAACACTGTCACCACCCATTGTTTTTACAGCAGTTAAACCCGGGTATAAATGAAATCTAAAACTATAATTAATGGGTTTTCCATCTTCAACTTTTTTTTTAATTTCATCTAAACCTTTTAATTGCCCTGTTTTTTTGTCAATAGTAATTTCCCGGGTATGCAGACATCCAAATATTTTTTCATAACCAGTATGTGAAGCGATAAATCTTACATAATTCTTGTTATCTTCAAAATTTAGATTATTAATCTTAAAATTATTTTTGATTGAATTACCAAATATTTTATTTATTAATTTATTTCTCTCAAACTTAGTAATAGAGGTATCATTTAATGTTAAAGTTGATTGAGCCGAAGTCAAACGGCTTAATAATTCTGCTTTAGACGAAATATTTGAACCAAAACCGCAGTTAGTAATTATTTTTTTACCGTCTAAATAAAACTCAAAAGAAAGCGGACCTGATTGATAACTTGTAGAAAACCCTTTACCAGGGGGCTCACCAACATCAAAAAAAATCGCATTATTTTTTGTAGAAAATAAATGAATACCCCCTATTAAATTTTTCTTATTCTTAAATTTATAATTAAGCTCATTAAGAAATTTTTTGAATTTTTCTAGATTATCTTCTTTTCCACCGTTAAATAATGGTATTTGATTATTAGGAGTTGTAATGTTTTTAATGCAATTAAGATTTTTTTCAATTATAGACTCTAAGAAATCTGGTACATACTTTTGAGCATCTTTGATGCACTCTTTACAAAGAATCAGATATTTACAGAAAAAGATTAAATCACTTGGATTTCTTGTTAAAGGAAAACCGTCTTTATCAAAATGTTCCTTAATTAATTTTTCGAGTTCTTTAATGCTAATATCAAAATTACTAATATACTCTTTAAAAACTAACCCTGATAAAATAAGAGCAGTAAGTATCTCTAACCTCTTAATATAATTTTTTTCAAAAGTTATATTTTTTTTTAAATGATTAGTTTGAGAAGTTATGCTGTTCAAAAAACTTCTCTTAAAATAAAATGAGCCGTTATTTAAAATTATATCAACATTTAAGATCCAACTTATAATTCTTTTACTTAATACTGAGGTTTCCCAAATATTTCTTTTATAATTTCCATTTTTAATAATCCATAAATCAATTATTTTTTGCAAAGATTTTCCGTCATGTTTTCTATCAATAAGATTTAACCATAAAAAACTATGTATTTCTCTCTCTTCAAAAGAATTTTTTTTTATCTGCCAAAAAGTGGTCGGGTCAATACTGCTTACTTTAAATGAGTGCTTCGTATAATTAGTTATAGAAGTCAGCAAAAAAGGATTAGGGTGAAAATAAAACTGTTGAGGAGTTTTAGATTTTAACGATTTATTATAAAAGTTTGTAGTAAAATAGATTTTTTTAATTAATTTAATTAAACTTATTTGAATAGCTAAAAAGTAGAAATAGATACTTCTTATATTAAACATCTATTAATTTGTTCTCAGAATTCCTATATTTTTTTTTAAATCACCTTGATTTTCTCTAAAAATCGTAGAGCCAGAAACTATAACATTAGCTCCTGCTTTTTTAGCGCTAGAGCAATTTTCAAAATTTATTCCTCCATCTATTTCAATATCTATTTTAAGTTCTTTTTTATCAATAATTTCTTTTACTTTTTTTGTTTTATCTAAAACTTCAGGCATAAATTTCTGACCTCCAAATCCAGGTTCAACACTCATGATTAATATCAAATCAACCCGATCTATATATTTTTCTATTAACTCTAGTTTTGACTTAGGTTTTAACGAGATGCCAACTTTCTTTCCCTCTTTTTTAATTAAATCTATTGTATTGGATATATCTGGAGTTGCCTCGGGATGAAAAGTAATTATGTCAGCGCCTGCTTTTGAAAAATCTTTTATAAAGTTATCAACTGGAGAAATCATTAGATGAACATCAAATGTTTTTTTGGTCAGGGGTCTTAATTTTTTTATAACTTCTGGACCAATAGTCAAATTGGGAACAAAATGTCCATCCATAACATCAATGTGTATGTAATCTGCACCTGCCTTCTCTAAAGCTATGACCTCGTCCCCTAATTTGCTAAAATCTGCGGATAAAATAGATGGTGATATTTTAATAAGATTACTCATTACTTATTTATATTTTAATCAATAAATTTGTCAAAAAAATAAACTGTTAATTAAACAGTTGATAGAGTTGTTTTGAGAAATCACTTTCTAAAGGAAAAGCCAGCATCCCCCAAACATCATACCCAAGTAAATAGGGCATTGCGTAAAATCTAAACAAGTAAAAAAACCAGGCTACATAAAGGGCGATGAAACCCCCAAATAAAAAGCTTGGTGTAATAGGTTTAAATAATTTTATAATAGGATTCGTGTATTTTACGAACACTCTCATAAAAAAAAAGTTTGAGTCCTCTCTTTGAAAAATATTCATTGCAGCTCTACCAATTAGAGTCCACATAATCATTCCAAGTATATAATCTAGTACAATCGCCCATGTAGGTATCATATTCAAACAATAACATTATTTAAGTAAAAAAAAAGGGGCGAAAAAATCGCCCCTTTAATTATTAAATTTAATCTTAACTAGTGTTGCTTACCTAAGATAGCTTTACCTGTAGGTATTCTAGTATCATCTACCATTTTTTGAGTAGCTGCATCTGGTTCTTTTGTCATTAAACTAACAACAACCATAACAACTAAACAAATTGGTGCACCAATTAATCCAAATCTTAAGTGATCAATACCCAAGAAAGGAGTATTTACTCCGCCCCATATTGGCACTGAGAATTTAGGGAACACCCACGTTAAGTAAACTGTTCCTGAAATAATTCCTGCCATTATACCAGCGATTGCACCTTGTCTAGTAGCTCTCTTCCACCATACTCCAAGTACAAGTGGGAAGAAAAGGCCTGACATAGCAAAGTCAAATGCCCATGCAACTGAACCTAAGATACTTGTTAACCTGAAAGAGGCTATATAAGCACCTGCGGCTCCAATTATTACTAGAAGCACACGCGCAACTAAAAGTCTTTTAGCAGTATCAGCTTTAGGGTCTATGATTTTGTAGTAAATATCATGAGATAAAGCATTTGATATCGCTAACACAAGACCGTCAGCAGTTGACATGGCAGCAGCCATACCACCAGCAAACACAAGGCCTGAGATTACGAACGGTAGTCCCGCTACTTCTGGAGTAGCTAATACTACAACGTCACCTCTCATGAACCATTCGTTCAACTGAAGTATACCGTCACCATTAAAGTCTGCGATAAATACTTGTTTAACTTCAGACCATCTTTGCACCCATTCTATCGACTGAACATCAGAAATAGATTTTCCAATAATTCCAGTTGGTAGATTTGGATCCATTAATGCCAACTTAGACAATGTCGCTAACATAGGCGCTGAAGAGTAAAGTAAGAAAATAAAGAATAGCGACCATGCTACTGATTTTCTTGCTGCTCTAACAGAAGGAGTTGTAAAGTATCTCATTAAGATATGAGGTAACGATGCAGTTCCTACCATCATACAAATCGCTAATGATAAGTATTTCCAGACAGCCATTCCACCTTCAGGTACTCCAGAGTGAGTTCCAGAGATATATTTTAATCCCCCCGGTACTCCAGCTGCTTTCATATCTGCGGCGCTGTTTTTAACTAGTCCAAACTGTTGTTCAAGTTCACCAAGTCTTGCAACTTCATCACCTAACATTAAGTGAGGGAAAACTCCTCCACCTACTTTATTACTTATCCAGAATACTGGAATTAGGTAAGCAATGATTAATACAATGTACTGAGCAACCTGAGTCCAAGTTACGGCTCTCATTCCCCCAAGCATTGAACAGATTAAGATACTTATTAATCCAACCCATACTCCTGCTTCGAACGGAATTCCAAGAGCTCTAGAAGCAATTGTTCCCGTAGCGTTAATTTGTGCTGTTACGTAAGTAAATGATGCTATGAATAACACGAATACTGCGCAAGCTCTTACTAGGTTACCGCCATATCGTGTTCCAATAAAATCAGGAACTGTGTAACATCCAAATTTTCTTAGGTACGGAGCCATTAAAGTTGCTACAAGCACGTATCCGCCTGTCCAACCTACTAAGAAAGCCATATAAGTATAGCCACCAAAGTATACTCCACCCGCTAAGGCTACGAATGATGCACCTGACATCCAGTCAGCTGCAGTTGCCATTCCGTTAAATACGGTTGGCACTTGTCTTCCAGCAACATAATAAGCATCTACTTGGATTGTTCTTGATAAATAACCAATTAAGGCATAAATCAAAACGGTAAAAGCAACAAACATCACCCCGATGTTTTTTGCAGATACACCTGCTTGTTCTGCAATAGCCATTATTAAAATGAATACTGCAAAACCTCCAGTGTAGAGACCATATATCTTTGGAAGATTTTTTATAAATCCACCTTTAAAGTCCATTAGTCCTCCTCTCTTTCTGAGAACCCATGTTCTTCGTCAATCTTTTCCTGTTTGTTAGCAGTCCAGAATAACATTACTACAAAGGCAAGAAGTGAACCTTGCGCCGTCATGTAATATGCTAATGGATAGCCAAGAAAAGACATCGTGTTCAGTTCAGTACCGAACATGAATATGACTAATGAGAAGAAAGCCCAAAGAACCAATGTAACTATCATGTGGTTTTTGGTTTTCGCCCAATATGCGTCTTTGTTTGACATATTTCCCCCTTTTTTAACTTTTTACGTAAAAAGTATTAATTAATGGGAAAGATCATACTCATATGAAGGTTAATTAAAAGAGAAAAAAGGTCCTTTTAAATAATGATAAAATGCTTCAAAGTACCATAAACACAGGTTTTTTGTAATACAACGTGAAATTGAATCTTAAAAATATCTTAAATACGATAAAAATCATGGGTGAGTATTTTTTTCCTATGAGAAAAATTACAAGTAAGTTTTCTACAATTAATTCAATAGATGATTTAGAGAGATTTATTCAAGAAAGAGCAGCCCATGTCACACAAACAACTTTGTATGGATATTTAAAAACAAGAATCGGCACAAGATATGTATCAATGATTCAAGATGAAAAATTTGCTGAGTCCACAAATATAGCAAAATGGAATATATATGTTTCAGCTATTTTAGATTTAACTTTTTACACTTTTTCCTATTTAATTGATCAAAAAAACTTAAAACAAAATGATGCAAAAAAAATTTTTGAAAAAATTATTAATAGTGAATTTAAAAATGGTTTAAGCAAACAAATCGGTCAAGATATTTTAGAAGAATTTGAAAAAAAATTTAAAATTATAAATTGGAACAAATATCATTTTGAGAAACCATTTGAAGATAGTGGTTTAGCACTCTATAATTGGGCTCCGATAGCTGATGAACTTAAAGTTTTGGACAAAGAAATTGTTTTGAATTCAATAAAATTAAAATGGAACCTAGTTGAAAATGATTTTAAGAAGTTTACTAAAAATCTTAATTTTAATTAATTTTTGTTTTGCCTATTTTGTATCAATGACTCTACTACGCTTGGATCTGCTAAAGTAGTAACATCGCCTAAATTGTCCGGCTCATTTGCAGCGATCTTTCTCAGAATTCTTCTCATAATTTTTCCTGATCTTGTTTTTGGCAGACCCGGTGCAAATTGAACTACATCAGGCGTTGCAATTGGACCAATTTGTTTTCTAACCCAAAGTTTAAGATCTCTCTCCAAATCACCAGTTGGTTGCTCACCCACATTTAATGTTACATAACAATATAATCCGTTACCCTTAATGCTATGAGGAAAACCAACTACAGCTGCTTCAGCAACCTTGGGATGTGCCACAAAAGCGCTTTCGATTTCAGCTGTTCCAAGATTGTGACCTGATACTATAATAACATCGTCAACACGACCTGTTATCCAGTAGTACCCGTCTTTATCTCTTCTGCACCCGTCACCAGTAAAGTATTTACCATCAAATTGAGAAAAATAAGTATCAATAAATCTTTGATGATCTCCGTAAACTGTTCTCATTTGGCCAGGCCAAGAACTTGCCATACATAATCTTCCCTTACCTTCACCTTTTATAATCTTTCCATCTTTATCAACTAATAAAGGTTTAATGCCGTAAAATGGTTTAGTAGCAGAACCTGGTTTTAAGTCTATTGCTCCAGGTTGAGGAGCTATTAAAATACCTCCGGTCTCTGTTTGCCACCAAGTATCTACAATTGGACATCTAGAGTCACCAACTGTTTTGTAATACCACATCCAAGCTTCTGGATTAATTGGCTCTCCAACCGTACCCAGCAATTTTAATGATTTTCTGCTTGTTTTTTTAACAGGCTTCTCACCTTCTCTCATCAAGGCCCTTATTGCTGTAGGGGCGGTATAAAAGATATTTACTTTATATTTATCTACAATTTGCCACCAACGAGAGCTATCTGGATAATTTGGTACACCTTCAAACATTATTGTTGTAGCTCCATTAGAAAGTGGACCATAAATTATATAGCTATGACCTGTTACCCAACCAATATCAGCAGTGCACCAATAAATATCATTAGATTTATAATCAAAAATATATTGGTGTGTCATTGAGGCATAAACCATGTATCCCCCAGTTGTATGTAAAACCCCCTTGGGTTTCCCAGTAGAACCAGATGTATAAAGTATGAACAAAGGATCTTCAGCGTTCATCTCCTCCGGTTCACATTTATTTGATACAGAAGAAATCATTTCTTTGTATGAGATATCTCTTTCATTGTTCCAATCAACTTGATTACCGGTTCTTTGTACAACTACACACTTTTTAACGTCAGGGCATTGAGAAAGTGCTTCATCTGCAATTTTCTTTAAAGGAATTATTTTTCCTCCTCTTATACCTTCATCAGCAGTTATAAGATAATCAGATTCACAATCATTAATTCTTGTAGCAATAGAGTCTGGTGAAAATCCACCAAAAATAATCGAATGTATCGCACCAATTCTTGCACAAGCTAACATTACATAAGCAAGTTCTGGAATCATTGTAAGATAAATTGTAACTCTATCACCTTTTTGTACTCCTATACTCTTTAAGCCATTTGCAGCTTTGCATACATTTTGGTGTAATTCTTTATAAGAGATTTTTTTAGAGTCTGCAGGATCATCACCGACCCAAATGATTGCTGTTTTTTTTGGATTTTTTTTTAAATGCCTATCTATACAATTAGCCGAGGCATTAAGTGTACCGTCATAATACCACTTTATTTTTACTTCATCCTTACTATATTTTACATCCTTAATTTTTGTGTATTTTTTAATCCAAGAAATTCTCTTTCCTTCTTTTGCCCAGAACTTTTCATTTTCTTTTATAGATAACTTATATTTCTTTTTGTATTTTGAGTCATTTACATATGCGTGATTTGACCAACTATCAGACACTTTAAATACACTATTTCCATCACTATCTTTAGATTGTATCGGAGATTTAAAATTTTGCTTTTTTTTTGTTTTTTTTCTTTTTTTATTAAATTTTTTAGTTCTTCTAGACCTTTTTTTTCTAATTCGATTAGATCTTTTTTTTCTAGATTTTTTAAATCTTTTTTTATTTTTTTTTCGAGAATTTTTCTTTCTTATTTTTTTCTTTTTTTTTGCCACTGCTCCCCCTTAATAAATCTATTTAGATATTACCCATCTTATATAAAATTTTCCAGCTTTTATAGTCTATAGGCATTACTGAAAGCCTGCTTTGTTTAATTAACGGCAGATGAGAAATAGCCTTAATTTTTTTAATTTTTTCTAATTTAATAGGCGTTTTAAATTCTTCTACAAACCTAACCTGAACAGCAAAAAATCTCTGCTTTTTATCGGTTTTATCTAAAAACGCTTTTTTAATGACTTTTACGACCCCTACAATCTCTTTTCCGATATTTGAATGATAGAAAAAACATAGATCTCCCACATCCATTTTTTTTAAATTGTTTCTAGCCTGAAAATTTCTGACACCATCCCAAGCAACTCCTTTCAAACCGGATTTTTTTTGTTGTGATAAAGACCAAACATCTGGCTCTGATTTTAGTAACCAATAATTCATTATAATTTTAACCCTGGACCTTTCATATAAGGTGCATCTGGATCTAATGGCCACCTTGATTTTGCGGAGATATTAATCTCATCAATTAATTTTTTTTTAAATCTTTGTATTCCTGCCCAAGCAATCATTGCAGCATTATCACCACAATATTTCACATCAGGAAACGTTATTATGCAATTAATTTCTTTTGATAGCTTGTAAAAATTTTCCCTTACAGACTGATTTGCTGCTACACCTCCTGCTACTATTAATTGAGGTCTTTCTTTATTGATTCTTTTTCTGAACTCTTGAATAGCAATTTTTGTTTTTTTAAAAAGAATTTTATTAACTGTGTATTGGAACGAAGCAGCAAGATTATACTTTAATTTTTTATTATCTTTAATTTTTTTTGATTCTCTCAACACAGCTGTTTTAAGTCCGGCGAAAGATAAATTACATCCGGCTTTATTTATAATTGGTTCTGGTAGTTTGAAAAATTTTTTGTCACCTTCTTTAGAAAACTTTTCTACAGCTGGCCCTCCAGGAAAGCCTAAATCAAGCATTTTAGCTGTTTTGTCAAAGGCTTCACCTAATGCATCATCTATAGTTGTGCCTAACTGTTCATAGTTATTTATATCATGGACAATTAAAAATTGACTGTGCCCACCAGAAATTAACAAGAGCAAATACGGAAATTGAATCTTTTTCTCAAGACCAGGGCTAAGCGCATGTCCTTCAAGATGATTTACTGCTATAAATGGTTTATTAGAAAAACCTGCTATTGCTTTACCTATATTTAGTCCAACTGTTAAACAAACTATTAATCCCGGTCCAGCTGTTGCCGCTACACCATCTATTTCACTTAAGGAAATATTGCTATCTTTAATTGCTTTTTCTATAACAAATTCAATATTTTCTATGTGAGATCTTGCAGCTAGCTCTGGCACAACTCCTCCAAATTTTTCATGTTCTTTAATCTGACTCGAGACAATAGAAGACAAGACTTTCGCACTGCCATCTAAATTTTCTTGAACTATTGAGGCCGCTGTTTCGTCACAGCTAGTTTCTATACCTAAAAAAATTAGTTTTTTTTCCATAAGATTAGATATTATAAAATAAACTTTAAAATACTTAAATGAATAAAAAAATTATAATTGGTGCACGTGGCAGCAAACTTTCACTTTCCTACGCTGAAAAAGTAAAAAAGTTATTTTTTTTAGCATCAGATCAAAAAATAGAAATAGAAATTAAAACTATCAAAACATCAGGAGATATGTTTCACGATAAAAAAATTTCAGATATTGGCGGTAAAAATATTTTTTGTAAAGAAATTGAAAAGCAATTATCTGAAAAAAAAATTGATATTGCTGTTCATTCATTAAAGGATATGGATTCTTTTGAAGAAAATGACTTAATGATAGGTGCTTACATTAAAAGAAATGATCCAAGAGATGTAATAGTTCTTCAAAAAGATAAATCGCTCGATCATGAGAGGCTTACTATTGGGTCAAGTTCAAAAAGAAGGGAGCTTCAATTTAGAACATATTTTAAAAATGTAAGATTTAAAAACATAAGAGGAAATATCGATAGTAGAATCTCCAAAGTTAAAAATGGTGAATATGATGGTGTAATACTTGCTTTAGCTGGTATCCAAAAACTTAATCTTGAAGACAAAATTAAAGAAATATTTTCAGAAAAAAAAATTATTCCATCAGCTGGACAAGGAGTAATAGCTGTGCAATGTAGAAAAAATGATCTTGAAAACATAAAAATTTTAGAAAAAATCAATGATAAAGATACAAAAATTTGCGCGTTAACAGAAAGAAGTTTATTACAAACTATTGGAGGAGATTGTCATACAGCTGTGGGCGCTTATGCAAAAATAGACAAAGATAATATTACAATTATATCACAGCTATTTTCAGATGATGGACTTAAGTCGTTTTCAATTAAAAAAACAGGAGATAAAAAATTTCCTGAACAACTAGGAATTTCTGCTGGACAAGATTTATTAAAACAGTCTGAGGGTAATTATAAAAAAAAAAGATGAATATAATTTTAACAAGACCACTGAATGATACTGAAAATTTAATGCAAGAACTTTTCAATTTAGGTCATAAAATTATACATATACCGACTTTGAAAATTAAAAGCGCTAATTTAGAAAAAATAGATATAGAAAACTTTAATGCATTAGTTTTTACAAGTTCAAATGCTGTTAAAAATTTAAGTGTTAAAGGAGAAAAGGAAAACATAAAGTGTTTTTGTGTTGGTTCCGTTACTGAAAAAATTGCTAGATTAAGTGGATTTACAAAAACAATATCTGCGAGTGGAAATGTTAATGCGCTTAAAAACCTAATTTTAAATTCTAATGAGCTTAAGAAAAATGATAAATTGGCTTACATTTGTGGGGACCAGATAACTCTTGAACTTGATAAAGAACTTGGAAGAGAGGGATTTAGAGTAAAAAAATTTATAAATTATTTTTCTGAGAAAATTACTTCTTTAAATGATGCAAATATTGATTTAATTAAAAAATATCCACCCAATGTTATATTTGTTTATTCTTTAAGAAGTGCAGAGAGTTTTAACAGTATAGTCGCTAATTATTCTTTAGCTCCAATGATGACACAATCAATTGTTATGTGTATAAGTAAAAAAATTGTAGATTATTTTGATAAAGCTGGATGGAAAAAAAACAAAATTTTCAATCCTGGAGATGAAATTATAGAACTTGAGAGAATAATATGAATGTATTGGAAAACTTTAAAAATCTATTTGTTGAAATTTGGCAGCAAGGAATAGCTGGAATAAACTTTACACAAATTGGAGTTGGTATTGTCATTTTTTTATTATTTCTATTATTAAGGGGTTTAATTTCAAATTTCATTTTGAGAAGATTACAAAATTACGTTGCAAAAACATCAAACAAGTTTGACGACGCTCTAGTAAAGGCTTCTACTGGTCCAATAAAATTTGTTCCCATAGTTCTAGGAATATTTGTTGCAAGTTCGTACATGGAATTTGACGGTAAAATGTTGCTTTTTGTAGACAACATTAATCGATCATTAATAACAATTTTAATATTTTGGTTAATACATCAAATTGTTGAACCACTTACCTATCTAATAAGAAGGGTGGAGGAACTTTTATCAAAAGATTTATTAAACTGGGTTGTAAAAGCTAATAAAATTTTAATTATTTTTTTTGGTTTTGCAGCAACATTAGATATTTGGGGCATAAAAATCGCACCCATAATTGCTGGATTAGGTTTATTTGGTGTTGCAGTTGCTTTAGGTGCTCAAGACTTATTTAAAAATTTGATTTCAGGTGTTTTAGTTTTGGTAGAAAAAAGATTTAAAATTGGTGATTGGATTTATGTTGAAGGCATTACAGAGGGCATTGTAGAAAGAATTGGGTTCAGATCAACAGTAATTAGAAAATTTGATAAATCAATTGCAACAATTCCCAATTCTTCGTTTGCCGAAAATGCAGTAGTAAATATAAGTGAGACCACTAATTGGAGAATAAGTTGGATAATTACACTCCAGTATAACTCAACGATAGATCAGTTGAAAAATATAAGAGATCAAATTGAGAAATATATTGAGAACAATAAAGATTTTAAAATTGGAGAAGACACTGAGCACGCAGTTAGGATTGATAAGTTCTCTGATAGTTCAATAGATCTCTATGTAAGATGTTTTACTAAAACCAACGAATGGAGTGAATGGCTCAAAGTAAAAGAAAGATTAGCTGTTGAAGTAAAAAAAATTGTTGAGAGTAATGGAGCATCATTTGCTTTCCCAAGCACATCAATTTATGTGGAGAAAAACTGATGAAGTCCGCATTAATTTTGTTTGATAATATCGTTACACTTTATATATGGGTATTAATAATTCATGTTATTATCAGTTGGTTGGTAGCTTTTAACATTTTAAATACGTCTAATAGGTTTGTATATTCTGTTCTAGATGTATCTTATAGATTAACGAACCCTCCATTAGACTATATAAGGAGATTTCTCCCTAATTTAGGCTCGATAGACATATCGCCAATTATATTAATTTTAGGATTAATGTTTTTAAGAAATCTTGTTTTTGAAATGTTTGCTCCAGGATTATTTTAATTATGATTATTGATGGAAAAAGAGAAGCAAAAGTTTTAAGAGACCAAATAAAAAAAGAAATTAGCGTATTAAAAAGCAAATTAAGTAAAATACCAAATTTGACAGTTATTTTGGTTGGCAAATTTGTACCAAGTGAAATTTATGTAAAGAATAAAGTCAAGATGTCCGAAGAAGTAGGAATTAATTCAAAAGTAATTAGATATCCTGAATCTGTTTCAGAAGAAGAAGTGTTAAAAAAAATTGAAGAACTTAACCGTGATACTGATGTTTCAGGTATTTTAGTTCAATTACCCCTCCCAAAACAGATAAATAAAGAAAAAATTATTAACCTAATTGATCCAACCAAAGATGTTGATGGATTTCATCCAATAAATGTGGGAAATCTGGCTTCCGGTTCTAAATCTATAATTCCTTGCACGCCTTTAGGCTGCTTGAAATTAATAAAAAAAGCTGAAAAAAATTTAGAAGGAAAACATGCGGTAATAATTGGAAGGTCTAATTTAAATGGAAAACCCATGGCTCAATTATTACTTAGAGAAAATTGCACTGTAACTGTCGCCCATTCGAAGACAAATGATTTGAGAGATGAATGTGTTAAGGCCGATATATTAGTGGCGGCAGCAGGAGTCCCGCAACTAGTCAAGAAAGATTGGGTTAAAGAAAACTCAATTATAATCGATGTAGGGATAAATAAATTAGATAATAAGATAGTAGGGGATGTTCACTTCGATGGAGTAAAAGATAAAGTCAAAGCCATAACACCCGTACCTGGAGGAGTAGGGCCAATGACAATTGCCTGTTTGTTAAAAAATACTCTCGAGTGTTTTAAAGCTCATTTGACTTAGACTTATCTAATTTTAAATATTTACTATTTCTAAGCCTGATAATTACTGTAGCTATAGCAACGATTAATATAGCGGTTGATATATATATCAAATTAGCTGGATCTCCTTCTTTGTCTTGTAAGATTATAAACCGAGCGAGTGCAGTTATGGCTATAACCAATGGATAAGAAATTCTAATAGACCTTGTTTCCCAATAAGACCTTACCAAACCAATTACTTCTATATAAATGAACATTAGTAGAAGATCAGCTAATTCTATGTCCCTATTAATGTACATATCTCTTACTTCTAAAAAAAAGGCGATTACTGTTGAGAGCAGTACAAAAAGAACGGCTACTAACTGAATATTTCGAATCGTTGAATTCATAATAAAAATATTATCAGACTTTTATGATTTATATAACTGTTTAGAGTGAAATTTTATGAATTTTTCAACTTTAGTCTTATTAAATGATTTATTTTCTTCAAAAGAAACTTTCTTCATAGAATAAGCCTTATTGTTTGTTCTTCTGGATAATATTGTGACATTTCCTTTGTAAACACTCAAAAGCACATCACCAGAAACCTGTTTTTTTTTCTTATCTACGATTTTTTGAAGATTAATTCTTTTTTTTGAAAACCAATATCCATTATAAACTAGTTCTGCATATTGGGGCATTATTCTTTCTTTGGCATGAATAGTCTCTTTATCCAAAGTAACCGACTCAATAGCTCTGTGAGCTACATACAAAATTGTACCTCCAGGTGTTTCATAAACACCTCTAGACTTAATTCCAATAAACCTGTTTTCAACTAAATCAACTCTACCAACCCCATTTCTGCCGGCAATTAAATTAAGCTTTTCTAATAGTTTTTCTGGACTTAATTTTTTGTTATTAATTGCAATCGGATCGCTATTCTTAAATGTTATTTTAATTTTTGTCTTTTTATTTGGCGCTTTTTCTGGAGAAGTTGTTCTTTGGAAGATAAATTCAGGTGCAGAATTTTTAGGATTTTCTAATACCTTACCCTCTGTTGAAGTGTGAAATATATTATCATCAACTGAAAAAGGCGGTGCTCCTTTTTTATCTTTAGGAATAGGAATATTATTTTTTTTAGCATAATTAATTAGGTCAGTTCTAGATTGTAATTTCCACTCTCTCCAAGGAGCAATTACTTTAATTTTTTTTCCACCAAAAAAAGCATATCCTAATTCAAATCTTACTTGATCATTTCCTTTTCCTGTAGCTCCATGGGATACAGCAAATGCTTTAAACTTTTTTGCAATTTCAATTTGTTTTTTTGCAATCAATGGTCTAGCAATTGAGGTTCCAAGTAAATAAACACCTTCATAAACAGCATGTGCTCTGATCATTGGAAAAACATAATTTTTTACAAACTCATTTTTTAAGTTTTGGATTATAATTTTTTTAACACCAAGTCTTTTAGCGTTCTTTATAATTTTATTTTTATTAATTTTTTGACCAATATCAGATGTATAAGCTATTACTTCAGCTTGGTAATTTTCCTGAAGCCATTTTAAAATTATAGAAGTATCAAGCCCGCCAGAGTAGGCTAAAACAATTTTTCTCATTTAACTGCAAGTTTTCTTAGCGGTATTATAAGCTTTTGTAAATCCCATCATAGAATAGTGATCAGTTGTTTCAGCACCATTCATCGTTCTTGCTTTGATTATGAGATTAGTAGCTCTTTTCATTAATTTAATGAAGTTTTTTTCTTCTTGATCATCTAGCAGCCACGCAAAATCTTTTTGTGAAAAAAAAGAGTATCTTTTTTTCCCAGATTTTGCTGTAACAGAAGATGTTTTATATTCATGACCACTAGTTAAACTTACTTCGTCTTTTACGCTTTCCGATGGCCTAAAAGTAACGAATAATTTTGACTTCCCTCTTTGAATAGATGAAGGAGCTCTTTTTGTGGGGATAGTTTGAGCAAAACAAATTCTACCTTTGTCTGTTTCAGCTGTAAAACTCTCCCAATTTTTGTATTTTCCCGTTGACCTTGGAGTATTAGCAAAACAATTAAAAGAAAACGCCAAAAATAAAAATAAAATAAAAATTTTTTTAAACATGTGCCCTTTTTAATACTAAAAATTATCTAATTCAATGCTTTGAATTATGGTGAAGGATTAGGATTTTTATCGTGAATAACATTGATCTTATTCAGCACTTCTTCAGAGAGTTCTATGTTAATACTACCTATATTCTCACGTAGCTGATCCATTGTTGTAGCACCAATAATGTTACTAGTAACAAATGGTCTCGAGTTTACAAAAGCTTGAGCTAACTGAACCATAGTAATGTTATTTTCTTTAGCCAAATCGTAATATTCATCATAGGCCTTCATAGCAAGTGGATTGATCATTCTTTCCCAACCTTTAAATAAAGTCATTCTCGCATTTTTAGGCATTTTTCCATTTCTGTATTTTCCTGATAGTGCGCCAGCTGCTAGTGGATAATAAACTAATAAACCACATTTTTCCCTTATTGAAATTTCTGACATTCCAATTTCATAAGTTCTATTAACTAAACTATAGGGATTTTGGACTGACATCATTCGTGGAAGACGCTTATTTTTTGCAAGTTCAAGATATTTTGATAAACCATAAGGAGTTTCATTCGACATTCCAATATATCTAATTTTTCCTGCTTTTATAAATTTTTCTAAAGCTTGAAGAATTGTTTCGAATTCATTCCATTCTCTCTCATCTTCTCTGAAAACGTAATCTCTCCTTCCAAAACAATTAGTAGATCTTTCAGGCCAGTGTAATTGATATAAATCTATATAATCTGTTTTTAATCTCCTTAAACTTCCATCAATTGCTTTACCAATATTCTTTTCATTAAAGTTATTTTCTCCTCCTCTTATCCAATCACACCCTGGACCTGCAACTTTAGATGCAAGAATTATTTTGTTTCTGTTCTTTCTTTTCTCAAACCAATTACCGATTATTTTTTCTGTTTTTCCATAAGATTCTGAGTTTGGAGGAACTGAATAAAGTTCAGCAGTATCAAAAAAATTTACTCCTTCATCAACTGAGAAATCCATTTGTTCAAAAGCATCTTTTTCAGAATTTTGAGTGCCCCAAGTCATAGTTCCAAGGCAAATTAAACTTACATTTAGGTCTGTGTTACCCAATTTTTTAAACTTCATAAATCCTTAATTTTATAGTTTTTTTAAAGCAATTATTGACTATTGAAAAGTTAATAAAAATTCATATATTGAGATTATGGAATTTAATAAACAAACCGCGTCTACAAGATCATCTGCTTCAGAAGCTATAATTGATCAAGGACTAAGATCATATATGCTTAAGGTATACAACTATATGGCATCCGGTGTTGCATTAACCGGCTTCGTTGCCTTAGCATTTTTTAAAATGGCTGTTGTAACTGAAGGAGGCCAAATAGTAGGTCTTACAAGCTTCGGAAACTCTATTTATGCTTCGGGATTAAAATGGGTAATTATGTTAGCACCCTTAGCAGTAGTTTTTTACATGAGTTTTGGAATCGCTAAAATGTCTGCAGCAAAAGCCCAGTCTACTTTTTGGATTTTTGCGGCTTTAATGGGCGCGTCTTTATCGTCAATATTTTTAATTTACACTGGCGCAAGTATTACAAGAGTCTTTTTTATAACAGCTGGAACATTCGGAGCTATGAGTATTTACGGTTATACAACAAAAAGAGATTTAACTAAATTAGGATCTTTCCTAATGATGGGTCTTATTGGAATCATTATAGCCTCTTTGGTAAATATATTTATGAAATCTTCAATGATGTATTTTGTAATTTCAATTTTAGGAGTGTTAATTTTTGTAGGTCTTACAGCTTATGACACTCAAAAAATTAAAAATATGTATTTAGTAAGTGACAGCGGCGAAGTTATGGGTAAAAAAGCTGTCATGGGTGCCTTAACTTTATATTTAGACTTCATAAATTTATTTATAATGTTGTTAAGGCTTTTTGGTCAAAGAAGATAATTATCTTATTAATCTTAAATTATTCCAGCTAGTTTTCGTAATTAATTTATCTAAATTTTCTGATTTTTTTAAAATATTTCCATGCTTGTCCTTAATCAAAAATTTTTCATTATAATAATTTGGTTTAAGATTTTTAGTTATCCTTAAAACAGGTTTTTCAGAAGTCCTTTGGTAAACATCAAAAGATATTTCTTTCGATCCTGAAGTAAAAGAGTAATCTTTCCAATTACCATTTGAAACCATTTTAGCATACAAATTTAATATACACCGAAGCTCATTTTTAATAAAAAATTTTTGTTTATCTTTTTTAAATTCATTATTTACTACTAATCTAATATTTTTCATATTTTATGTTTATTTATTAGTGGCAATTGTGCAGCAGTGAAGATAAAGGTTAAAGGTAATATTCCCCAAACTTTAAAATTTACCCATGTTGTTTCCGGTTGAGTTCTCCAGACTAATTCATTCAGTATTGCTAGAAATATAAAAAAAAAGGCCCACCTATTATTTAATTTTATCCATCCGGGTTCATCTAATTGAAATGCAGTTTTTAAAAAGAACTTAAGAAAGTTTTGATTGAAGAAAATTCTGCCTATAATTAATGCCAGAGCAAAAATTATATTAATAATCGTTGGTTTCATATAGATAAATACTGGATTGTTAAAATATAAAGTGAGTCCTCCAAATAGAGAAATGATAACTCCTCCGATAAGAGGTATGTAAGGAATTTTTTTTTCTATAAAATAAATAACCGCAACTGCAACGATCGTAGCAACTATAAGTGGCGGAATTGCAACACTTAGATTATTTCCGCTTTTATAGTAAATTACAAAAAAAATTAATAAGGGACCAAAATCAGCAATAAATTTTAATAATGACTTATTCACATAGTATTTCTAACACATAATAAATTTATTATAAATTAGATATTGATTTTAATTTAAAAAATACTAACTATAGGTTATGGCATCAAGAAATTATGCGAAATTTTCAATAGGAGAAGTAGTTAAGCATAGACATTTTGATTTTAGAGGCGTTATTTATGATGTTGACTTTGAATTTAATAATTCAGAGGAGTGGTATCAGTCTATCCCTAAAGATGTAAGACCAAGAAAGGATCAACCTTTTTATCATCTTCTTGCTGAAAGCAATGATGTTACTTATGAAGCATATGTTTCTGAACAAAATCTTTTATTAGACAAATCTAAAAAACCAGTAAAACATCCTTTGATAGAGGAAATTTTTTCCGGAAAAAAAGGGTCGAGTTATTTTAAGCCCTCAAATTAAGTTAGCTATTACTGCCTAAAATTTAACATTATTCATTCAAATCTATGACATAGATTTTTCTTATACTAAATTGTTGTTGCCTAATTGGGAATTTACTCATACTTCTTGAACTCCCTCTCAATTCTCAATTAGGCTCTTATTAGCTCTTCACATAAAATTGATATTATAGTAGTCAAGGGATATGTTTTATTTAATAAGTCCAAGTAAAGTTTTTAATTTAATAGAAAAACTTATAAATTTTATAAATTCAATTTTCTTCCTGCTATTAATTGTAGCCTTAACATTTGCTTTAATATTATCTCCCCCCGATTATTTGCAAGGCGATAGTGTGAGAATAATGTATATCCATGTCCCTTCTGCATGGATAGGACTAGGTTCTTTTACAGCGATTGCTTTACTTTCAATTCTAAATTTTACTCTTAAAATAAAAAATTTAAATATGATTTCAAAAAGTCTCGCCCCTATAGGGCTTTTATTTACTTGTATTGCAATAGTCACTGGGTCTTTGTGGGGACAACCAACTTGGGGTACTTGGTGGGCTTGGGATGCGAGAATAAGTTCAATGGTGGTTTTATCAATTTTTTATATTCTTCTTATACTAACACATAAGTTCATTTTAGAAGATTTTAAAGCAAATAAAATTTTTAACATATTAGCGATAATAGGACTCATTAACGTCCCAATTATCAAATATTCTGTAGATTGGTGGAACACACTTCATCAACCATCGAGCATAAATTTGTTAAAAGGATCAAGCTCTATACACCCATCTATGTTATTGCCACTGATCTTGATGTTATTGGTGTTATTACTATACTGTGCGCTAATTTTTCTGATGAAATATAAGACAGAAATCATTAAAATAAAGAAAAAAAACATTAAAAGAATATGATAAATAATATTTTATTTATGAATGGTTATGGGGCTTACGTATGGCTATCATTTGCTTTCACCTTTTTAGCATGCGCGGTTGTTTATTATAAAACTTATAAGACTTTAAAAAAATACGAAAAAGATTTCGCAAAAGAATTAGTGAAACTTTCTGGCTCTAAAAGAAGATTGATTTTAGAAAAGTCAAAGGTTGCTTCACAAGTTTTTGCCTCATACAAAAATTCAATTTAAAGCATCTTAATGCTCACCAAAAAAGTCAAAAAGAGAGTCTCCCTCCTAAGTATATTATTATTTTTATTAATTATTTCATTATTTTTTATTTTGAAATCTCTTACAAGCAATATTCTTTATTTTAAATCACCCACAGATGTACAATTAGAACAAGATGTCAATTCATTAAAAAAGATTAGGGTTGGAGGAATGGTAAAAAAAAATTCACTAAATATTAATGATAACGAAATTAAATTTATTATTACAGATTTTAATAACGAGCTTTTAGTTAGCTATACTGGAACTGTACCAAATTTATTTTCTGAGGGCAAAGGGGTGGTTGCGGAGGGAAGACTCCAAGATAAAAAATTTTTTATTGCTGATAGAATTTTAGCAAAACATGACGAAAAATATATGCCACCAGAATTAAAAGAACTAATGAATAATGATGCTAAGTAATCTTGGAAATATTCTTCTAATAACAAATATAGTTATAGGATTTTCTATAATCTATAATTCGTTCAAAGACTTAACAATTAAAAAAAATTTTATTCAGCGCCGAATATATCAATTATGTGTTTTTCAAAGCACTTTAGTTATAATGTGTTTTTTATCTTTAATAATTGCCTTTGTAATTTCAGATTTCTCTGTAAGCACCGTTTATCACAACTCACATAGCCTTAAGCCTATATTGTATAAGATATCTGGAACATGGGGTAATCATGAGGGAAGTTTGTTGCTATGGGTAATTATTCTTACAATTTTTTCCTTTTTGTTCCTCTTATATAATAAGAAACATCCAAAAAATTATAGGCTTATTACTTTAATAATTCAAAACATTTTAATACTTGGTTTTTTATTTTTTATTTTTTTTAATTCAAATCCTTTTAGTAAAATTATTCCTATACCAACAGAGGGCTTAGGATTAAATCCTATCTTACAAGATCCAGCTCTAGCAATTCATCCTCCATTACTTTATTTAGGCTTTGTTGGCTCCTCGATATATTTTTCAGCAGCAATGTCCTCTTTAGTAACAAGTTATTCAGGTAAGTCATTTGCCCTATCAATCAAAAAATGGATAGTTATATCTTGGTCTTTTCAAACTCTAGGAATATTAGTTGGCTCTATTTGGGCTTATTATGAGTTGGGATGGGGAGGATTTTGGTTTTGGGATCCTGTTGAAAATGCTTCTTTGCTCCCTTGGTTTGCGATGGCGGCTTTAATGCACTCGGTTATTGTTCTTGAAAAAAGAAATTTACTTTACTTTTGGACAATTATTCTTTGTCTTTTAACTTTTACTCTAAGTGTGACTGGAACTTTTTTAGTTAGATCTGGGATTTTGAACTCAGTTCATACTTTTGCAAATGATCCAACAAGAGGAATTTATATACTTATTTTTTTATCTTTAATGATATTTAGTTCATTATTTATTTTATTTAAAAAGTATAAATTCGTTAATCAAAATATAAATACTAACAGTAAAGAAACTTTCATTTTGATAAATAATTGGTTTATGATTTTTTATCTAATTACAGTGCTGCTAGGAACTGTTTATCCTATTTTTACAGAAGTAATAACTAACCATAAAATATCTATTGGACCGCCTTTTTATAATACAGTTATAATTCCTATTGTGGTTTTATTTCTTTTACTTATGGCTGTTGGACCAAATATTAAATGGATAAAAAACGATCTTAAAAATTTTAACTTTCTCCTTAAAATTGGGATTATATCCATTTTAATAAACTTTTGTATTTTCTATTTTTTTAAAAGTTATAGTTTTTTATCAAATTTAATAATTATATCCGCAATTTTCTTAATAATTTCCTCTTCAAGAGATCTACATAAATTAATTAACAATAATAAAAATGATTTTCCAAGAATAATATCACATTTATCGTTTGGTTTTTTAATTCTATTTATTGGTCTAAATCATAATTTTTCTTTAGAAAAGGATTTTAATTTGAAATTGGGAGAAAGAAAAAAATTTGAAAATTATACGCTAGAATTTAAAAATTTACGTTTAGATGAATTGAAAAATTATAAAGCTGTAATAGGAGAATTTAAAATTGATGACTCAAGAAATAATTCAATTAAATTTCTTTATCCTGAAATTAGAATTTACGATAACCCGAGCACTTTAACTTATGAAGCATCTATTAGATCAGGATTATTCAAAGATTATTATATTACCATGAGCAATATCGATAGATCTGATTACTATAATATTAAGTTTCAAAAAAAACCCTTTATGTTATGGATCTGGATTTCTGCTATGTTTATTTCTTTTGGAGGATTTTTAAGGTTAATAAATAATGGAAAAAAGAATTTTTAAATTATTAATTATTTTTTTTATAATATTTTTTTTAGGGGTATTTTTTATTGCTTTAAAAAAAAGTTCAATCTATGACACGAAAGACTTAGTTGGAAATAGATTGGAAAATATTAATTTAAATCATTTTTACGAAGATAAACTAATTACTGAAAAAGATATAAAAAATAGTGATTTTATTTTAATTAATTTTTGGGCATCATGGTGTGCACCGTGTCGTATCGAGCATCCTTTTTTACTTGAATTAAACGGTGAAAAAAAATTAAAAATATTAGGTGTAAATTTTAAAGATAAAAATGAGAATGCAACAAAATTTCTTAATGAATTAGGAAATCCGTATGATCTATTAACTAAAGATGAATTTGGGAAAAACTCAATTAATTTTGGAATCTATGGAATACCAGAAAGTATTCTAGTTAACAGCGAACTAGTCATTATTAAAAAATTTATTGGCCCAATTTCTGCTGAAGACTTTAAATATATTAAAATGATCTTAAACAAATGAAGAAATTTCTAATATTTATTTTATTTAATTTATTGATTTTTAATTTTATAAAAGCAGAAACGCACCTCGTAGATGCAAATAAAATTTTCAAAAATTTGAGATGCTTGGTTTGTCAGGGACAGTCTATAGCCGAGTCTAACTCCGAATACGCGCAGACTATCAAGTTAGTAGTAAGAGACCAGATTAATGATGGCAAGTCCGAAAAAGAAATATATGATTTTTTGATAGAAAAATATGGCGAATGGATGGTTTATGATCCACCTTTTACAAAAAATAATTTATTATTATGGATTATTCCATATTTGGTTTTTTTAGGCGGCGGAATTCTTATATTTTTCTTAGTGAGGCAAAATAATCAAAACTAAAGATAAATCATTATGTACATTTTCATGTTAAGGTTGTATTTTAAATTATGAAAAAAATTATTCCACTAGCAATTCTATTTATATTACTTGGAGCACAGAATTTAGTTTCTGCAGAAAATAGAAGCTTGTTAGAAAAAATACTGAACAGAGATTTACCTGGTGGAGCAGCGTCAAAAGCAAAAAAAAATAAAATTAAAGAGTTAAAAAAAGAAAAAGAAAAAAGTACACAAGAAGTTTATATTGAATGTGAACATATAGACGATAAAAGTTTATTAGAAAAAGTAATTAGAAGAGATCTACCAGGTGGTAGTGGCAAGAAAAAAGAATGTATAAGATCTGTAAAAAAAAGGCAAAAAAAAGATCCGTCTTATTTAAATATAACTGATACGGATGTTTCTCTTTACACAGGTACTTTTGATGTAATCGACAAAGAAGGTGACGATCAAACATCTTTGTTAGGTATAGAACATAAAAATTCAAATTTATTTAGAGACACTTTATTTGGAAGGGTAAAACCAGTATCGGGTGCATTTGTGACTGGTGACAGTTCTTTTTATTTGTATTCAGGTATTGAGGCTCAATATGATATTGGTCCGGTAAAAATTTTACCGAGTTTTACTCCTGGATATTACGAAAAGGGTGATGGTAAAGATTTGGGAAGCGTTTTAGAATTTAAAAGTGAAATTAAGATTGGCTTTGATATTTTTGAAAATTCCAAATTAGGATACAGTTACAGTCATATTTCAAATAATGATTGGGGTGATACAAACCCAGGAACAGATAATCAACAAATTACGTTTACAAAAAATTTCTAAAAATATGAATTTAAAAGATTGTCATAATTTTTATGATTTTAGAAAATTGGCAAAGAAGAAATTGCCAAGTCCTATTTTTCATTATATCGATGGAGCTGCAGATGACGAAATAACTTACAAAAGAAATACGAACGCTTTTGACGATGTTGACTTAGTCCCAAATGTTTTAAGAGGAGTTGAGAACATCGATTTATCAACTACGATATTTGGAAAAAAACTTGATTTACCTTTTTATCTTTCACCAACTGCATTACAGCGACTCTTTCATTACGATGGCGAGAGAGCAGTAGGTAAAGCTGCAAAGAAATTTAACACTATGTTTGGCGTTTCAGCTCTTGCAACAGTAAGTGTAGAGGAAATTTCCTCAATGATCGATACGCCTAAAATGTTTCAGTTTTATTTTCATAAAGATAGAGGTTTAAATACATCTTGTTTAGAGCGAGCTAAAGCAGCAAAATTTGATGTAATGGCTTTAACAGTTGACACTATAACAGGAGGAAATCGAGAAAGAGATTTAAGAACTGGTTTCACTTCGCCCCCTAAACTTACGTTATCGAGCTTATTTAGTTTTGCTACAAAACCAATGTGGGGAATAAATTATTTAACAAAAGGTAAATTTGAATTACCTCATATTCAAGAATATCTTGAGGCAGGTACAAGCACTAACACATCAATTGGGAATTATTTTTCTACTATGTTGGATCAATCCATGAATTGGAAAGATGCAGAAAAACTTTGTTCACAATGGGGAGGTCATTTTGCATTAAAAGGAGTTATGAGTGTTGAGGATGCTAAAAGAGCAGTCGATATTGGATGTACAGGAATAATGGTATCAAATCATGGTGGAAGACAGCTTGATGGATCAAGATCTCCATTCGATCAACTTGCAGAAATCGTTGATGCTGTTGGAGATAAATTAGATGTGATATGTGAAGGTGGAATTCATAGAGGAACTCATATGCTTAAAGCTTTATCCTTAGGCGCTAAAGCATGTTCAGGGGGAAGACTCTATTTGTACGCTTTAGCTGCCGCAGGTCAAGCTGGTGTAGAAAGAGCTCTAGGTCAGTACAAAGCTGAGTTAGAGAGAGATATGAAACTAATGGGTTGTACAAAGATAAGCGAACTAAGTAGAAAAAATTTAAGATTCAGAAGGTAATGAATCTTAAAAATTGTTACAATTTTCAAGATTTTAGAAAACTAGCGAAAAAAAATTTACCTGCTCCGATATTTCATTACATAGATGGCGGTTCTGATGACGAAGTTACATTGAAAAGAAATACTGAGTCATTCTCAAAATACGACTTAGTTCCAAACATTTTAGCAAGCGTTGGTGAGCCTGATTTATCTACAACAGTATTAGGCACAAAAATAGATATGCCTCTTTTTTTATCTCCAACGGCGATGCAACGACTTTATCATCATGATGGTGATAAGGCATCAGCGAGAGCAGCCGAAAAATACGGTACTTTCTATAGCATGTCTACAATGGCCACTTCGTCTATTGAACAAATTGCAAATGTTTCAAGCGGACCAAAGATGTTTCAATTATATATTCATAAAGATCAAGCCTTAACCGACAATTTAATTGATAGATGTAAAAGTTCTGGTTTTAAATCACTGTGTTTGACTGTAGATACTGTTGTTGCAGGTAACAGAGAAAGAGACCATCGATGGGGATTTACCACTCCACCTAAACTTACTTTAAAAAGTCTAATGAGCTTTATCACACATCCTAAATGGACTTTTAATTATTTAACTCATGAAAAATTCGAGTTAGCAAATGTCTCTCATTTTACAAAAAAAGGTTCTTCAATTGCTAAAGGTGTAATGGAATACATTAATGAACAATATGATCCAGCTATGAGCTGGAAAGATGCGGAATATTGTGTAAAAAGATGGAAAGGTCCTTTCGCTCTTAAGGGTGTAATGTCAGTAGAGGATGCTAAAAGAGCAATTGATATTGGTGCAAGTGCAATTATGCTATCAAATCACGGAGGCAGGCAATTGGATGGATCAAGATCACCATTTGATCAATTAAAAACTATAGTTGATGCAGTGGGAGGGAAGATAGAAATTATTGTCGATGGAGGAATAAGAAGAGGAACACATGTTTTAAAAGCCCTATCATTAGGTGCGACAGCCTGCAGTTTTGGTAAAGGTTTTCTTTTTGCATTAAGCGCAGGAGGACAAAAAGGGGTAGAAATGATACTTCAAAGAATGAAAGAGGAATTAAGAAGAGACATGATACTTCTGGGTAAAAAAAACATAGGAGATTTGTCTAAAGACAATCTTGCATTTAGAGACTAAGGATTCTAATATTAGATATGAAATTAGCAAAAAGTTTAGATAGATTAGGAACTGAAACTGCTTTTAGCGTGCTTGCTGAAGCAAAGAAATTAGAAGCAGCAGGAAAGCCGATGATACATCTTGGATTAGGTCAGCCAGATTTTAAAACTCCAAAACATATTGTTGATGCTGCAAAGAAAGCTTTAGATGATGGCCATCACGGTTATGTTTTATCAAATGGAATTCTTGAATGTAGACAGGCAGTTACAAGAAAGATTAAAAAATTATACAATCAGGATGTTGATCCAGAAAGAATTATAATAATGCCAGGTGGAAAGCCTACGATGAGTTATGCAATTCAATGTTTTGGCGAACCGGGCGTCGAAATAATTCACCCAACACCAGCATTTCCAATTTACGAGTCTATGATAAATTTTACAGGAGCAAAACCTGTTCCTTACGATTTAACTGAGGATAAAGATTTGAAATTTAATCCAGAAAAAATTTTATCATTAATAACTGATAAAACTAGACTACTAGTTTTAATCAATCCAAATAATCCCACAGGAAGCTTTGTTGATAAATCTGATATCGATGTTTTGGCAGAAGGACTCAAAAAACATCCTCATGTTACTATTTTAAGTGATGAGATTTATAGTAGACAAATATTTGACGGAAAAGAGATGCCAACATTTTTTAATTACCCTGAACTTAGAGAAAGGTTAATTGTTCTTGAGGGATGGAGTAAAGCATACTCTATGACTGGATGGAGACTCGGTTGGAGTTTCTGGCCAGAAAAATTAGTGGAACATGTAAATAAATTATTAATTAATAGTGTTTCTTGTGTAAATGCAGCTGCACAATTTGCGGGCATTGCTGCTTTAGATGGCTCAGATGAATCGATAGATCATATGATGAATAAGTTCACAATTAGAAGAAAACTTATTCATGAAGGTTTAAACAATCTTCCAGGTGTAGAATGTAGTTTGCCTGGCGGAGCTTTTTATGCTTTTCCAAAGGTTATCGGTACAGGGATGAATGGTGCGGAGTTTGCAAAAAAATGCATGCATGAAGCTGGTGTTGCCATAGTGCCTGGAACTGCATTCGGGAAGACTGCAAAAGATTATGTAAGATTTAGTTTTGCTGCATCACAAGCTAATATTTCACAAGCTCTTGAAAACATAAAAAAAATGCTAGCTAAATAGGCTGTATTTTCCTCAAATTTCAATTAATATCTCTATTTATGAATGAACAAGTTCAATCAGAGCTAAAAAAAATTTTTAATGGCAGATTTTCTACATCTGTTTCGACAAGGTCTAATTATGCTAGAGGCGAGGACACCTTTGATCCTGTTTTATCTCAAGCAGTTGTTTTTCCAGAAACAAACGAAGAAGTTTCAAAAATTTTAAAACTTTGCAATCATCATAAAGTACCAGTGGTGCCATTTGGAACAGGAACCTCTTTAGAGGGCAATGTTGTAGGAAACGATCAAGGTATTACCATTTCTTTAGAAAAGATGAATAAAATTTTAAGTGTAAACGTTGAAGATTTTGATTGTAGAGTTCAAGCATGTGTGACTAAAGAACAATTAAATGATTTTTTAAGAGAGGATGGAGTTTTTTTTCCAATTGATCCTGGCGCTAACGCTGCAATAGGAGGTATGGCCTCTACCTCAGCATCTGGAACGATGGCTGTAAAATATGGAACCATGAAAACAGTAATTACAGGTTTAACAGTTGTTCTTCCAAGCGGTGATATAATTAATACAGGAAGCAGAACAAAAAAAACTTCTGCAGGATATAATTTAACAAATCTATTTATTGGCTCAGAGGGCACACTTGGAATAATAACTGAAATACAATTAAGATTATCTCCAATACCAGAGAGCATTATGAGTGCAGTTTGCCATTTCCAATCATTAGAAGACGCAGTTAAAACTGCACAACAAATTATTCAATATGGTGTGCCAATTGCTAGAATTGAAATGTTAAATAAAGATCAAATGGATATAAGCATTAACTATTCGAAATTAAAGGATCTTAAAGTTTTACCAACGTTGTTTTTTGAATTTCATGGATCAGAGTCATCTAATAAGGAAAATATAAAAGTTGTCGAAGAAATATCTAATGACAATAATGGAAGCTCTTTCAAATGGGCTAAAGATTTAGCAGAAAGAAACAAATTATGGCAAGCTCGGTGGGATGTTTATTATTCAGTGAAAGCTCTGATTAAAAATGGAAGAGTTTATTCAACAGATGTGTGTCTTCCAATTTCAAAAATAACTGAGTGTGTAAATTTTGCAGAAGAGGAAACAAAAAAATTTGGACTAAGAGCTCCAATGGTCGGACATTTAGGAGATGGGAATTTTCATGTAATTTTGCCGTACGATCCTCAAAAAAAAGAAACTTATAAAAAGATTAGAGAGTTCAGCGATTTACTAATTAAGAAAACATTAGAATTAAAAGGGACTATCACCGGCGAACATGGAATTGGACTTCATAAAAAAGAATATCTTATAAAAGAACATGGAGATAATATTCCAGTAATGAAATCTATTAAAAGAACTCTAGATCCCAACAATATAATGAATCCTGGCAAGATTTTTGATTTAAACTAATAATCCAAATGAAAAAAATTCTTATCACTAGAAGACTACTAAGATCCTGCGAAGACAAAGCTGGAAAGATTTTTGATGCAAAATTTAATTCTAATGACGAATTACACTCACAAGAAAAATTGATCAAGCTTAGTGAAGGATGTGATGGGATTTTATCTGCTCTTACGGACAAATTAGATGCTGCAACTATAAATAAATTACCAGAAAGTATTAAAATATTATCAAACTTTGCAGTAGGATTTGGAAATATTGATTTAGAAGCTGCAAAAAAAAGAAATATAATTGTAACCAATACCCCCGACGTTTTGACTGATGCTACAGCTGAAATTGGAATTTTATTAATATTAGGTGCTTGCAGAAGGGCACCTGAAGGTATCGAAGCCGCTAAAGAGTCTAATTGGAAATGGTCTGCCGATTATTTGATAGGCAAACAATTGACAGGAACAAGGCTAGGAATTTTAGGTATGGGTAGAATAGGTCAAAAAATAGCAAAAATTGCAAAATCTTTAGGGATGATAATACATTATCATAATCGATCTAAACTTAGTAATGACAAAGAAAATGGAGCTACTTACCATAAGGATTTAAAAAGCTTGATGAGTGTTTCAGATGTATTGTCAGTTTGTTGTCCTGCAACAAAGGAAACTACAAATTTGATTAATAAACAAACTTTAGAATACCTACCAACCGGAGCAGTAGTAACTAATGTTGCAAGAGGTGATATCGTTGATGATGAAGCTTTAATTAAAGCTCTTAATTCTAGGAAAGTTTATGCTGTTGGATTAGACGTTTATCAGGGTGAACCAAATTTAAATCCCGGTTATTTAAAACATAAGAGTGCTTTTATTCTTCCTCACTTAGGTAGTGCTTCAAAACAGACTCGAACTGCTATGGGGAATTTAGCCATAGATAATATCGATGAATTTTTTAAAACTGGCAGCTGCAAAAACAAAGTAAATTAAACATTAATTCTTATATTCTAGCAAAGGTTGCAAGCGTCAAATTATTTAAATTTTGGTGAGACTCTTAAAAATTTATATGTTTAAATATTTGTAATTATTAATAATTAAGGGGGACATATGTCAAAAAAAACGATCAAAGGAGTTAAGACTCCTTCAAGACGTAAGTTCTTTAAAGCAGCTGCAGTTACGGGTGCAGCAGCGGCGGCAACAGTTGCAATGCCAAATATTGCATTTGGAGCGCCGAAAACTTTAAAGATGCAAGCAGCTTGGCCTTCAGGAGCAAATATATTCTTTGAAATGGCCGGCGACTATGCAAAAATGGTTAGCGACATGTCAGGAGGTCAGTTAAAAATTGATCTTCAGCCAGTTGGTTCAGTTGTTAAAACTGGAGAAATTGGTCAAGCAGTAAGCTCAGGAGTTTTAGATATGGGTCACTGGGTAACTGCATATTGGTATGGTAAAAATGCTGCCGCTTCATTATTTGGAACAGGTCCGTCATATGGAATGTCATCTCAAGAAGTTATGGGATGGATGGAGTATGGTGGAGGTAGAAAACTTTATGAGGAAACACTTGCAAAAGTTGGTTTCGACTATATTGGTTTCTTCCATATGCCAATGCCTGCTCAGCCATTCGGTTGGTTCAAAAAGAACGTAACTAAAGTGTCTGATGTAAAAGGAATGAAGTATAGAACAGTTGGTTTAGCTACTAACGTGTTAACAGCAATGGGAATGGTTGTGAGACAATTACCAGGTGGTGAAATTCAACCCGCTATGAAAACAGGGTTAATTGAAGCTGCTGAGTTTAACAACCCAACTTCGGACTCTCAGTTTGGTATGCAAGATGTTTCTAAGCACTATCACTTAGGAAGCTTCCACCAATCACAAGAGATGTTTGAAATTCCAATAAATAAGAAGACATATAATAGTTTATCGCCTGCACACCAAGCGATACTTAAAAATGCTGCTTATGCTGCGAATACGGACAACTACTTCAAAGCGTTAGTAAGGTACTCTGCTGATTTATCAAAATTAATGAATCAACATAAAGTAAACGTGTATCAAACATCTGATGAAATCTTAGCTCAACAATTAAAAGGTTGGGATAAAGTAATCGGAGACTTCAACAAGAAGGATCCATTCTTTAAGAAAATTGTAGATTCTCAGAAAAAATACGCTAAGAGAGTAATGAAATACTTACTAATGAACCAGCCAAACTACAGATTGGCCTATGAAAATGAGTTCGGTTCATTGGCAAAAGTAAAAATTTAATTAATTTTTAAGAATTATCAAAGGGGGCTTTTATAGCCCCCTTTTTTTATGGAAAAAATTTTTATTTTAGAATAGTTTGTTTTTATGAGAGGATTTATTAGCTTTGCTGACCATTTGAGTACATCAGTTGGAAAAGCATTTTCATGGTGTATCGTAATTTTAATGGGTGGAACTTGCTATGAAGTAGTAATGGCTTACGCATTTAATGCTCCAACTCTTTGGAACTTTGATTTCAGTTTACAAATGTATGGAGCAATATTTATGATGGCAGGAGCTTATACGCTTTCAACAGAGGCACATGTGAGAGGTGATGTTATTTACAGACTTTTTAAACCTAGAACACAAGGGTACATAGATTTAATATTATACTTTATATTTTTCTTTCCTGGTGTACTAGCATTAGCATTTTATGGTTATGAGTACGCTTCACTAGCTTGGAAAATTAAAGAAACAAGTTGGAACAGTCCAGCACAGATCCAAATTTATATGGCAAAAGCTTTAATACCTTCAGCTGGAGTGCTTTTAATTATTCAAGGTATAAGCGAGGTATTTAGATCAATAATTTGTATTCAAACGGGACATTGGCCAGCTAGAATGGTTGTTGCTGAAGAAACAGAAAAAATGTTAATGAGAACTTCACAAGACGAGGATCAAAAAGATGTTATTTAGTTTAACAAATCCAGAAGTAGCGATTCTAATGATGGCAATATTTTTATTTGCAGTGCTTCTTGGTTTTCCTATAGCTTTCACTTTAATGGCAATGGGAGTTGGTTTTGGTTATTACGCATATTTTGATCCAACTCGAATGGAACATTTATTAGATAATAGAATTTTTCAGTTGTTTGTTCAAAATACATACACTGTTATGGATAACACGGTATTGACAGCTGTCCCCTTATTTTTATTCATGGGATATCTTGTAGAAAGAGCTGGTATTGTTTCTAGATTATTTTTTGCAATCAGATTAGCCTCTCACAAATTGCCTGCATCAATGGCAGTGGCAGCATTAATTACATGTGCACTTTTTTCGACTGCAACAGGAATTATTGGAGCAGTTGTTACGCTAATGGGATTATTAGCTTGGCCAGCTATGGTTAAAGCAGGATACGATAAGAAATTTGCCTCTGGAGTAATTTGTTCAGGAGGGTGTTTAGGAATATTAATTCCACCGAGCATTATGTTAATTGTTTATTCAGTGATAGCACAACTTTCTCCTTTAAGACTTTTTGCTGCCGCGATATTCCCTGGTTTAGTTTTAGCTGGGCTCTATATAGGTTATGCTATAACTAGAGCTTATTTTAATCCCTCTATAGCACCAAGACCGCCTGAAGAGGAGATTCCTCCGAGATCTGAGATAATGAGAGAAGTATTGGTTTCATTTCTTCCACTTTTTTCACTTATCATTTTGGTACTAGGCACAATTTTAGGAGGTTTAGCTACACCCGCTGAGGCGGCAGGAGTAGGTGCTTTTGGGGCTATTGTCCTTTCTTATTTTTACAAAACTTTAAAATGGAAAAATTTTAAAGAGTCAGTTTTTCTTACAGCAAAGACAACTGCAATGATAATGTGGTTATTTATAGGATCATGGACTTTTTCATCAGTATTTTCTTATTTAGGTGGTCACGAGGTGTTTGAACATTTCTTTAAATCCATGGACCTAGCACCTTGGCAATTTTTAGTTATCACTCAAATTATAATTTTTTTACTTGGCTGGCCGTTGGAGTGGACGGAAATATTGATAATCTTTGTACCTATATTTTTACCATTAGTTGAATTTTTTGGAGTAAACCCTTACTTCTTTGCAATGTTGATTGCTCTAAATTTACAAACGTCTTTTTTAACACCACCAATGGCAATGTCAGCATATTATTTAAAAGGTGTTCAAACAAAGAATGTTGAACTATTAGACATTTTTAGAGGTATAATGCCATTTCTTGGAATTGTAATATTTGCAATGGTATTAATGTATTTATTTCCAGGCATCGCATTGTGGCTACCTGATGCATTATTTGCAAATTAATAAACTAAAATGATAGATACAGCTTCTTTAAGCGCCAATGAATTGGTTTCAAAATTAAAATCTGGCGATATTTCATCTCTAGATTTGTGTAAAGCCTATATTAAAAGAATTGAAAAATTTGAGAAAGATGTTCAGGCCTGGGCCTTCTTAGATAAAAAAATACTTTTAGAAAAAGCAGGGGAAGCTGACGAGTATAGAAAATCTGGAAAACCGTTAGGAGCGTTACATGGCCTGCCTGTTGCTATAAAAGATATAATTGGAACTTATGATATGCCAACTGAGTGTGGGACAGTTTTTAGAAAAAAAATGTCTAACTCTCAAGACTCAGAAATAGTAAATTTATTAAAAAATGCCGGTGCAATTATCATGGGAAAAACGGTTACTTGTGAGCTAGCATATATTCATCCTAGTAAAACAAAAAATCCACATGATTATTCAAGAACACCTGGGGGATCATCTAGCGGGTCGGCCGCAGTTGTTGCTGCACACATGGCACATTTAGCTATCGGTTCTCAAACTGGTGGATCAATTATAAGGCCAGCTTCTTATTGCGGAGTAGTTGGATACAAACCGTCTTATGGATTAATCTCGAGAAGTGGAGTTTTAAAAACTTCAGAAAAACTAGATACAATGGGTGTATTTGGTAAAACAGTTAAAGATGTAGCGTTATTATCCAAAGCTTTAATAAAAAAAGATTTATATGATCCTGCAACAGTCCATTTTGCTGCTGATGATATGATGAAAGCTTGTGAGGAGGGACCAATTTTTGAGCCAAAATTTATATTTTATAAAACAAATAATTGGAAAGATCTGGGAAAAGAGTCTCAGAGAGCATTTGAATTTTTAATAAAAAGTTTTAAAAAAAATATTGAGGTCTTTGATACTCCATCATATTTTAACGAAATACCTAAATTTCACCAAATTATACATGAAACAGATTTAGCTAACAATTTTCAAATTTATTATAAAAAAGATAAAACTAAACTTTCAAAAGAAATGAGAGAAGCTATTGAAAGAGGAATGAAATATTCAGCAAAAGAATATACCGATGCTATCGATTTTATGAAACAAAGTTACGAGTCCTACAAGGAAGTTTTTGAGGATTATCACGGTATAATTACACCCTCCTCTAGCGGGGTAGCTGATAAAGGTTTAAAATCTACTGGTAGTGCAGACTTCCAAAAAACCTGGACTTATCTTGGATTACCGACCATTTCACTTCCTTTACTAACCGGGGAAAATGGCTTACCATTAGGAGTTCAATTAGTTGGAAATAAACTTGATGACTTAAGATTTTTAGGCACCGCTAATTGGTTGGAGAAAAATTGTAAAGATGAATAAACTTACTTCAATACTAGGATGTGCGTTATGTATTGCTTTTTTAATTGGTTTAGCAACTACCTTAACAAGATCAATGATGATTGGTTTCCTAGACGTTTTACCAGTTTACATATTGATGGGCTTAGTAATACTAATGATGTTATATGAAGCCTTTGGTGACAAAAAGAAATAATTTCTTTCCTTTTTTACTTTTATTTATTCAGCCCATTTTTATGGCTTCGAATATTATTGTTGCTAGAGGTGGGGTTGAATATGTTCCCCCAGTTTCACTAGCATTTTGGAGATGGTTAACAGTGTTTATTATTTTGATGCCTTTTTTCTTTAATGAGATTTCAAAAAAAAGAAAACATTTTAGAGAAGAATCATTTGACCTTTTTCTTTTAGGACTGATGGGTTGCGGGATTTGTGGAGCATTTCCATTTATAGCTGGGATGTCAACTACAATGGCGAATATGGGAATAATTTATACCTCTTCACCAATATTTATTATCATATTGTCAGTTTTATTTTTTAAAGATAAAATTAATCTATCTAGAATAATTGGTTTAGTGTTGTGTCTCTTGGGTGTAATAACTATAATTTGTAAAGGTGAACTTAATTATTTATTGAATTTTAAATTTACATCAGGCGATTTATGGATGCTAGGAGCAGCCGTAGGTTGGGCTATTTATTCCATTTTTCTTATTAACTGGAAGTCTAGTTTTAGTCTCATGGCTCGATTTACTTTAATAGCCTTTTTTGGAGCCGTGTCTTTATTTCCTTTTTACTTAATTGAAGAGTTATACTTTTTTAATACAACATTTAATAATAATTTTTTATTTTGGGTTTTATTTGCTGCTATATCACCAGGCATAATTGCTTTCACGTTATACACCAAGGTTCAAAAATATGTTGGGGCTTCTTTTGCTGGATTTACACTATATATATTTTCAATTTATTCTGCAATTTATGGGATAATTTTATTTGATGAACCGCTTTTGCACTTCCATTATTATGGTGCAGCATTAGTTTTTGTTGGAGTTTATTTAGCCAGAAAGATATTTAAATGAAATATTTATACTTAGCATTATCATCAATTATAATTGCTTATTTATTAGTAATGATTTTTATTTATTTTTACCAAAGAAATTTACTTTATCATCCCTCAGAAAATAATTATCAAAATGATGAAGCTCAATTTAATTATGAAGAGGTAAATATTAAGGTCGAGAACGAAATCAGATTAAAATCCTGGTTAATAAAAAAAGACTTTAATAAATTTAAAACTCTTTTGATATTTCATGGAAATGCTGGTGATTTATCAAACAGAATATATAAACTTAATGAGCTTAATAAATTAGATATTAATATTTTATTAATTTCTTGGAGAGGGTTTAGTGGAAATAAAGGATCACCTTCTGAAAGAAATCTTTATAAAGATGCAGAAGCATCTATTAAGTGGTTAAATAAAAAAAATGTGAAAAATAATCAGATTATTTTATATGGGGAGTCACTCGGAACAGGTGTTGCAGTTGAAATGGCCAAAAAAAATCATTTTAATAGTATAATTTTAGAATCTCCTTTTACTTCAATCGAAAACTCTGCAAAAATTTACTATCCGTATTTACCTGTAAAATTTCTATTAAAGGACAGATATGACTCAATTAGCAAAATTAAGATGATAAATTCTCCAATTTTGATAATGCATGGTGAAAAAGACGATGTTATTCCTTTCTCAATGGGGAAAAAGTTATTTGAAAAAGCTAATCATCCCAAACATTCATATTTTACATCTAACGATGATCATATGATGGAATTTAATTCTGATTTATTAAATGAAGTGAAAAATTTTATAGAAAAATATTAAGAGTTAAACCCTAAAAGAGCTTTTGCAAAAAATTCTGCTTTAAAAGGGTGAAGATCAGAGTCTTTTTCACCCATACCAACCGCAACGATAGGCAAATTATATTTTTTACAAATAGCTAAAATAATTCCTCCTTTTGCCGTACTATCAAGTTTAGTGACAATTAAACCAGTGATATTATGGATTTTGCTAAATTCTTCAACTTGATTAAGGGCATTTTGCCCTGTTGTTGCATCTAAAACTAGAATCACTTCGTTAGGAAATTTTTCGTCTATTTTTTTTAAAACATTGATAATCTTTTTATACTCTTCCATGAGATTTTTTTTATTTTGCAATCTTCCAGCAGTATCTATTAACGCAATATCAATTTGATTTTTTTTGGCAAATTCAGCTGTCTTAAAAGCAACCGAGGCAGGATCACTGTTAATTTCTGATTTAATTATATCCGCTCTTACTTTTGTTGCCCATACTTGTAACTGGTCTATAGCTGCAGCCCTAAAAGTATCTGCAGCCCCAAAAACTACCGATCTATTGTTATCTTTAAAATATTTTCCCAACTTTCCTATTGTTGTCGTTTTTCCAACACCATTCACTCCTGAGACAACTATTACAGATGACTTTGCGTTTCCCATTAAACTAAGATCTTTTTCATATTTTAAAAGTTCAATGGCCATTTTATCAGCTAACAATTTTAATATTTCTTTATGATTATCTAGTTTCTTATCAATTTTAAAATTTTCAAAATCTTTTCTAAGTTCTTTAGCAACCTCAATTCCTGCATCTGAAGAAATTATCAATTCTTCAAATTCAGTTAATACATTTTCATCTATTTTCTTTTTTGAAAAAATGTTTTTAAATCCATCGCTCAAACCCGTTGAACTTTTTCCAAGTCCTATTTTAAATTTATCAAACAATCCCATTTTAAATTTCTATATTTATATTTTTAATTTTTGAAACTGGACCAGTCATGAATACATTATCATTACTATTTATCTCAATATTTAAAAGGCCTTCATTAAATTTTACGTCAACTTTATTGTTAATTAATTTCTTTTTAAATCCGGCAATAACAGTAGCACAAGCAGCTGTTCCACATGCTTTCGTTAGACCAGCACCTCTTTCCCAAACATTAACAATTACGTTTTTTTTATCTAAAATTTGAGCGAATGTAACATTTGTTTTTTCTGGAAATAGATTATTATTCTCAATTTTAGGTCCTATAATTTTAAGATCATGTTCAAAACAATTCTTGACAAAAAAAATTATGTGTGGGTTTCCTATATTAACACAAAATCCGTCCGTAAATTTATTTTCATCAACATCTAAGGAGATGTTGGAAGTATCTATTTTTCTAGATAGTGGGATACTTTCAAAGTTAAACAAAGGTTTACCCATTTCAAGCTTGACCTGAAAATTTCCAACTATTTTTGCATTAAGTAAACGATTATTTGTTTTTAATCTGATCTCTTTAGTATTTAAATTTTTACTTAAAAGATAAGCCACACATCTAGAACCATTTCCACATGCGCTTATTTCACCTCCGTCAGAATTAAAAATCGTTATTGGAAAAGAATTTTCTTTTTCCTTTTCAATGAAGATTATTTGATCAAAACCAATGTTAGTTCTTTTACCTAATTCAATAATTTTTTCTTTATTTAAATTAATGGAGTTGTTTCTTCTATCGATTATGATAAAATCATTACCTAAACCATCCATTCTAAAAGCGCCTATAGTTGTCATATTTAATTAGTATAATTATTCATTGACTTTTAAAACCCCAAATTGTAGTTTTCACGAACTTTCCGCAAATACGCATGTTTTTGCGGTGCTCTTATAATAAGAGCGTCGACACTAGTCAGCGAAGGTTCGCCCACTAGTGCAATCGGTGTTGGGTGTTATAAAAATGTTTGAAAATTTAACGATTAAATTAGAAAGTATTTTTTCTAAGCTTAAAAGTGCTCCTTCACTTACTGAGGAGCAAGTTGAATCAGGGCTAAAAGAAATACGGCTAGCTTTATTAGAGGCAGATGTAGCTCTTTCTGTCACCAAAGAATTTATTGCAAATGTGAAACCTAAAGCTATTGGTCAAGAAATAATTAAATCAACATCTCCTGGTCAAATGATAGTAAAGATTGTTTATGACGAACTAGTAAACATTTTAGGTTCAAAAAATGAGGGTTTAAATTTTAAAGCTGTTCCACCTGTTTCATTACTTCTTGTGGGTTTGCAAGGCTCCGGAAAAACAACTACTGCAGCGAAATTAGCAAAAAATATTGAAAATAATTTTAAAAAAAAGGTAATGTTAGTAAGCTTAGATGTTTACAGACCTGCAGCTCAAGAACAGCTAAAATTACTTGCTGAGGCAAATGGAATTCAATGTTTGCCAATAGTCGAAAATCAGCAGCCAATTGATATTTCTAAAAGAGCGTTAAATGCTGCCAACCTTAATGGTTCGGATGTTGTAATATTTGATACAGCTGGCAGGACACAAATAGATTTACCTATGATGTCTGAAATAAAACAGATTAAAAATATTGCAAATCCTGTTGAAACAATTTTAGTTGCAGACTCATTGACAGGACAAATAGCTGTTAATTTAGCTAAAGAGTTTGATACTGCAGTCAATCTTTCCGGAATAATTCTTACAAGAGTTGATGGCGATGCAAGAGGAGGAGCAGCACTGAGCATGAAACATATAACCGGCAAGCCAATTAAATATATTGGTCTTGGTGAAAAAATTACTGATCTTGAATTATTTCATCCAGATAGATTAGCAAACAGAATATTAGGAATGGGCGATGTAGTTACTTTAGTGGAGAAAGCTCAACAAGACTTAAGCGATGAAAAAATCAAGGAAACTGAGGAAGAACTTAAAAAAGGTATTTTTACTATGGACGCGTATCTATCTCAAATTAGACAAATGAAAAAAATGGGAGGAATGGAGGGTGTAATGTCCATGCTACCTGGTGTTAATAAAATGAAAGCTAAAATGGATCAAGCTAATATTGACGAAAAAATGCTTGAAGAAAACGAAGCTATTATATTATCAATGACAAAAAAAGAAAAAGAAAATCCAAAAATTATAAGTGGATCTAGAAGAAAAAGAATTTCTAAAGGAGCTGGTGTAGATGTTTCTAAAATTAATAAATTACTTAAACAATTTAAAATGATGTCTGACATGATGAAAAAAATGTCAAAAGGAAAAAAAATTCCATCTGGAATGATTCCAGATGAAATGCTCAATCAACTAAAATGAAAGGAATAATATGTTAAGAATTAGATTATCAATGGGTGGAGTAAGAAAAAGACCTATTTATAAAATTGTAGTCGCTGATGGTAGATATCCAAGAGATGGGAAGTTTATAGAAAAACTTGGTTCATATAATCCATTATTACCTAAAGATAAAAAGGATAGAATTAAGGTAGAATTTGAAAGAGTAAAATACTGGATGAGTAAAGGAGCTCAACCAACTTTAAGGGTTTCACGGATATTGGGTGAAATGCAGTTAATGCCAATGCCTAAGCCCGGCAATAAT
>CACMCJ010000002.1 GCA_902612235.1 uncultured Pelagibacteraceae bacterium | reverse complement strand
AAAATCTTAGATGAGTATGGATCAGGGATCCAAATTACTCAAGTGCAAACTCAACAAGCCGACCCTCCTGCACAGGTAATTGATGCTTTTAGAGATGTACAAGCAGCAAGAGCTGACAGAGAAAGATCTAAAAATGAGGCCGAGGCGTACGCTAACGATGTAATACCAAGAGCCAGAGGTGAAGCAGAACAAGTTCTTCAACAAGCTGAAGCATATAAAAAAGAAGTTGTAGCTCTAGCAGAGGGTGAGGCAAGTAGATTTTTAGCTATTTACAATGAGTATAAAAATGCAAAGCAAGTAACACAAGAAAGAATGTATCTAGAAACAATGGAAAAAGTTTTAGCAGATATTGATAAAGTTATTATAGATAAAAATTCTGGATCAGGTGTAGTACCTTACTTACCTTTACCTGAATTAAAAAAAACTACAGGAGCAAATTAAAGAATGAAAGCACCTAAAATTATATTGCCAATAATAGTTTTACTTGCAGTAGTAATATTCCAATCTTTGTTTATAGTGCAAGAAATTAGCCAAGCTATAGTGCTTCAATTTGGTGATCCAAAAAAAATTATTACTAAAGCCGGACTTAACTTTAAATTACCTTTTATACAAAATGTAGTTTACCTAGATAAAAGAATATTAAACCTTGATAGTGCACCAGAAGAAGTCATTGCAGCAGACCAAAAAAGGTTAATAGTAGATGCAATCGCAAGATTTAAAATTGTTGACCCGTTGAAATTCTATATATCAGTTGGCAACGAAAGAGTTGCTAGGTCTAGACTTTCTACAATTATTAATTCAAGAATAAGAGGAGTTTTAGGTACACAAGAATTAGCTACACTTTTATCTACAGATAGAGCTAAACAAATGTCAATAATTCAAAATGATGTTAATACTGAGGCTGAAAATTTTGGAATTCAAATTGTAGATGTAAGAATTAAAAGAGCTGATTTACCTCCTGCAAATAGTGAAGCAATCTATTCAAGAATGCAGACAGAAAGACAAAGAGAGGCAAAAGAGTTTAGAGCCCAAGGAGCTGAGATTGCGCAGAAAATAAGATCTACGGCTGATAAAGATGTTACTGTGATAATAGCCGAAGCGAATAAAAAATCTGAAATTATGAAGGGTGAGGGAGACGGAGAAAGAAATAAAATCTTTGCAAATGCTTTTGGACAAGACCCTCAATTTTTCGCATTTTATAGAGCAATGCAGGCTTATGAGAAAGCTTTAATAGGAGGCGAAACTTCTTTAGTTTTATCTCCAGACAGTGAGTTTTTCAAATTTTTTGGAAAATCTACTAGCCCTATAATTAAAAAAAGATAATCTAACTTCATTTTGAAAGAATTAATAACCGCTATTGGACTAATATTTTTTATTGAGGGATTAATACTTGCCATTTTCCCGTCAAGAATCAAAAGTATGCTTGAGTTAATAAAGGATATTCAAGAGAATAAACTGAGAATTTTTGGAATAATTTTTCTTGTTTTTGGTTTTTTAATAATTTGGTATATAAAAATTTAAATGATACGTTTAAAAAAAATATTCATATTTCTATTTCTTTTCAATATTTGCACTTACTCTTTAGCAAAAGCAGTTCCAGATTCATTTGCTGATTTAGCTGAAGGTTTAATGCCATCGGTGGTAAATATATCAACTACTCAAACAGTAAAAACTTCTTCTAATCAATTTCCATTTCAATTTCCGCCGGGTTCCCCTTTTGAGGAAATGTTTAAAGATTTCCAGAAACCTACTGAGAGAAAAGCTTCATCTTTAGGTTCAGGTTTTATTATCAAAAAAGATGGAGTAGTAGTAACTAACAATCACGTAATTGCAAACGCAGATGACATTTTGATCAAAGTAAATTCTAAAGAATATAAAGCAAAAGTAATTGGAGCAGATCCTTACATGGACATTGCAGTATTAAAAATGCAAACAAATGATAAATTTACACCAGTTGAATTCGGTGACTCAGATAAAGCTAGAGTAGGAGACTGGGTGGTTGCAATTGGAAACCCTTTTGGTTTGGGTGGCACAGTAACTTCAGGAATTGTTTCTGCTAGAAATAGAGATATTGGTATGACGCGTTATGATGATTTTATTCAAACAGATGCATCGATTAATCAAGGAAATTCTGGTGGACCGTTATTTAATTTGAAAGGTGAAGTCGTAGGAATTAACACTGCAATTATTGCACCAGGTCAATCGGGCTCTATAGGTATTGGGTTTGCAATTCCGGCTAACGCTGCCTCAAAAGTAATTGACCAATTAATAAGTTTTGGAGAAACAAGAAGAGGATGGTTAGGAGTAAGAATCCAAGAAGTTACAAAAGAGATCGCTGAAGCAGTAGATCTTAAAAAACAAGAAGGAGCGTTAGTTGCAAGTGTTGGAGAAAAAAGTCCTGCAGATAAAGCTGGAGTAGAGGCAGGTGATATAATTTTAGAATTTGATGGAAAAAAAATAGATACAATGAGAACTTTACCAAAAGTTGTAGCAAATACACAAGTAGGAAAATCGGTAAATCTCAAAATATGGAGGAATAAAAAATTAATTTCGAAAAATCTTAAATTAGGACGCCTTGAGTCATCAGAAGAATTTAAAGCAAAAAAATCAAAAACAAAGAAACCAAAAGAAATAGAAATTGAAGAACTAAAAATTTCTGTAAGAGACTTAACTAGCGATGATATTAATAATAGAAAACTTAATAACAATATTAAAGGTGCGATTATAACTGAAATCTCAAATAAAAGTCCTTTGAATGGTTTACTTAATATTAACGATATTATTATTGAAGCTCAAAAAACACCGATCACTAAATCATCTGACTTAAAAAATGTAGTTGAAAAAATTCTTAAGCAAGGTGACAAAAATTTACTTCTTTCAATAATAGATAATAACAATCGAAGAAGATATCTTGGTGTAAAATTAAAATAGTTTGCCAAAAAAAATAATTCTTTTAGCCGGACCCACAGCATCAGGAAAGTCAAAATTAGCTATACATTTAGCAAAAAAAATAAATGGTGAAATAATAAATGCTGACAGTATGCAAATATATAAAGAATTTTCTGTCTTATCATCTAGGCCTACAAAAAAAGAAGAGAGAGAAATCAAACATCATTTATTCGGTTTTATGTCAATAAAGAAAAACTTCTCTGCAGGGGATTGGCTGCAAAAAGTTAAAGTAAAAATTAATCTTTGTCATAAAAAAAATAAAATACCGATAATTGTAGGTGGAACAGGTTTATATTTTAACACTATTACAAAAGGAATTTCTAAAATACCTAATATTGACTTGAGGATAAGAAACAAAGTTAGGTTATTATTCAAAAAACTTGGGACACACAATTTTTACAAAGAACTAATAAGAGTTGACCCAAAAGTAAATAATAAAATTTTACCAACCGACTCCCAAAGAGCTCAAAGGGCTTATGAAGTTTTTTTACAAACTAATAAATCGATTTTTGACTGGATTTTAGATACTAAATCAGAATTCCTAAATTTTGAAATTAAGAAAGTTTTTTTAAACATACCGAGGGAGGAGTTATTAAAAAAGATCTCACTAAGGATTGAAATGATGTTTAAAAAAAATTGTGTGAATGAGGTTGAAAATTATAATAAAATGAAATTGAATAAATCCCTATCAGCCAATAAATTGATTGGGGTTAGAGAAATTATTAGATTTCAAAAGGGAAATATGACCTTAAACGAATGCAAAGAGATGATAAATATCAAAACAAGACAATATGCAAAAAGACAGAATACTTGGGCTCGTGGTCATATGTTGAACTGGAATAAGGTTTATTCTAAAGATTTTAACGATCTTTTAAAAAAAACTTTAAAAGTTGTAAGCTAAAACTTGACGGGAAATATTTCTAGGCTAGATTGTATCTATGCCAAAATTAATTAGTGGTGCAGAAATAGTTTTTAAAGCTTTGGAAGACCAAAAAGTTGAATATATTTTTGGTTACCCTGGTGGTGCAGTTTTACCAATTTATGATGAGTTAAAAAATCATGAATCCATAAAACATATTTTAGCGAGACATGAGCAAGGAGCTGGTCATGCAGCGGAAGGATATGCGAGATCAAGTGGAAAGCCAGGAGTTTTACTTGTAACTTCAGGTCCTGGTGCAACAAATGCTGTAACAGCACTTACAGATGCTTATATGGACTCAGTTCCTTTAGTTTGTATTTCAGGACAAGTGCCAACTCATTTAATTGGAACTGATGCATTTCAAGAATGTGATACTACAGGAATAACACGACCATGCACAAAACATAATTGGTTGGTAAAAGATGTAAATGATCTCTCTAGAGTTTTACATTTAGCTTTTGAGGTAGCAACAACAGGTAGACCTGGTCCAGTATTAGTTGATATTCCAAAAGATATTCAATTTAAAAAAGGTAAATACAAGTTTTTTAAAAATACACTTAAAAAGAAACTTAATGGAAAAACTACTCATAAAGTATCTAATTCAGAATTAGATAAATTTATTGATTTAATTAAAAAATCGTCAAAACCTATTTTTTACACTGGTGGAGGAGTAATAAACTCGGGACCAGAGGCTAGTAAAAATTTAAGAGAGCTAGTTTCTTTAACTGGTTTTCCGATAACTTCAACATTACAAGGACTAGGTGCGTACCCTGGAGATGATCCACAATTTTTAGGAATGTTAGGCATGCATGGAACTTATGAAGCAAATAATGCAATGCATGATTGTGATTTAATGATAAATATTGGGGCAAGGTTTGATGATAGGATTACAGGAAAGGTAGATGAATTTTCTCCAGGATCAAAAAAAATTCATGTAGATATTGATCCTTCTTCTATCGGAAAGAATATTAAAGTTGATTTAGCTATAGTGAGCGACGTTTCGGAGCTTTTAAAATCTTTAATTAAAAGATTTAAGGAAAAGAATAAAAACTTTCTTGATTCAAACAAACAGAAAACATCAAAATGGTGGGGACAAATTGGAAAATGGAGGGAAAAAAAATCTTTAAACTTTATAAACAGTGAAAAGATTATAAAGCCCCAACATGCAGTGCAAAGATTGTATGAATTAACAAAAAGCCAAGACACTTTTATTACTACAGAAGTAGGCCAGCACCAAATGTGGGCTGCACAACATTATAAATTCAATAAACCTAATAGGTGGATGACATCTGGAGGTTTAGGTACAATGGGATATGGACTTCCAGCAGCAATTGGTGTTCAAATTGCTAATCCTGGAAAATTAGTAGTCGATATTGCTGGAGAGGCATCAGTTTTAATGACAATGCAAGAAATGTCTACAGCTGTGCAATATAGATTACCAATAAAAATATTTATTTTAAATAATGAATACATGGGCATGGTACGACAATGGCAAGAACTTTTACACGAAAAAAATTATTCTGAAAGTTATACGGCTGCGCTACCAGACTTTGTTAAACTTGCAGAGTCTTATGGGTGTGTTGGAATAAGGGCAAAAACACCAGAAGAGTTAGATGAAAAAATTAAGGAAATGATTAATGTCGATAAACCTGTAATATTTGACTGCGTTGTAGATAAAGCAGAAAATTGTTTTCCAATGATTCCCTCAGGGAAGCCACATAATCAAATGATTTTAGGCCCAGAGGAAGAGGAAGAAATTTCTGATGAAGGGAAAATTTTAGTTTAATGCCTAAGTCTAAATCTGCTTACAGCGTTCCTGGTAAAATTGGAAAAATCGAAAGACATATAATTGTAGTATGGGTTGATAATGAGGCTGGTGTTCTAGCGCGGATTGCAGGACTTTTTTCTGGCAGAGGATATAATATTGAGTCTTTGGCAGTCGCAGAAGTTGATAAAAAAAAACATATTTCTAGAATAACAATAGTTACTGAGGGAACTCCACAAGTAATTGAACAAATAAATTTACAATTAAAAAAACTTGTCCCAGTTCATAAGGTGGCTGACTTTAAGAGAGGCGAAAAAGATATTTTATTTAGAGAACTAGCCTTATTTAAAGTTTTAGGAAATTTGAAAAAGCAAGAAAAGGTTAAAAAAATTTGTAAAAAATTTAATCCTGTTATTCTTGATAAAACAAATAAATCAATAGTAGTACAAGTAACTGCGCTCAGAGTGGAGATTGATAAATTAGCGCTTGATTTAAAAAGATTAGGCCTTATAAGCACTTCTAGAACCGGTTCAGTTGCTATGACAAAAGGATCTAAAATATTTAATTAATTATGAAAACATATTACGACAAAGACACCAACAAAGATTTGATAAAAAATAAAAAAGTAGCAATATTTGGTTATGGAAGCCAAGGTCATGCTCATGCGCTTAATCTTAAAGATAGTGGAGTAAAAGAAGTTGTTGTAGCTTTACGTGATGGTTCATCAAGTATTAAAAAAGCTGAAAACGCTGGCTTAAAAGTAATGTCCTTGTCAGATGCTGCAGCTTGGGCTGACGTTGTGATGATGTTAACACCTGATGAATTACAATCTGAAATTTATAAAAATCATATTGAGCAAAGAATGAAAGAGGGAACTAGTTTAGCTTTTGCTCACGGATTAAATATCCATTTTGATTTAATTAATGCTAGGAAGGACTTAGACGTTTTTATGGTCGCTCCCAAAGGACCTGGTCACACTGTAAGAAGCGAATACCAGAAAGGTGGCGGGGTTCCTTGCTTAATGGCTGTGCACAAAGATAGTTCGGGCAAAGCTAAAGATTTAGCTTTATCATATGCTTCAGCTGTTGGAGGAGGTAAAGCTGGTATTATAGAAACGACCTTTAAAGATGAATGTGAAACTGATTTATTTGGAGAGCAAACAGTTTTATGCGGAGGATTGGTAGAACTAATTAAGAATGGTTTTGAAACTTTGACTGAAGCTGGCTACCCACCTGAGATGGCATATTTTGAGACACTACATGAAGTTAAATTAATTGTAGATTTAATTTACGAAGGTGGGATTGCTAATATGAATTATTCAATATCTAATACCGCAGAGTATGGAGAGTATGTTTCTGGAAAAAAAATTGTAGATAATAAGACTAAAGAAAAAATGAAGGAAGTCTTGAAAGATATTCAATCAGGTAAATTTACCAAACAATGGATGGATGAACATAGATCTGGCCAGAAAAATTTTCTTAAGATGAGAAAGGAATTAGCTGATCATCCAATTGAAAAAGTAGGAAAACAACTTAGGGCGATGATGCCTTGGATAGGTAAAAATAAATTAGTCGACAAAGACAAAAATTAGCCCAATCTGATCAAAAAAATAAACTGATTTCTGGTTAAGTATTGCATATTCTCGTTTTGCTTGTAATATACCTTAAGGCAAATGAGTGATAAAAATAGAATTATAATTTTCGATACAACTATGCGTGACGGAGAGCAGTCTCCTGGCGCATCAATGAGCTTAGAAGAAAAACTGCAAATATCTCGAGTGTTTGATGAACTTGGAGTAGATATTATTGAAGCAGGTTTTCCAATTGCATCACCAGGAGATTTTGAAGCTGTAACAGAAATAAGTAAAACTTTAAAAAAATCCATACCAGCTGGCCTAGCAAGAGCAACTAAAAAAGATATAGACGCTTGTCATGAAGCTTTAAAACATGCAAAAAATTTTAGAATACACACTTTTATCTCGACAAGTCCGCTTCATATGAAGCATAAATTAAATAAATCACCTGAATTAGTGTTAGATGCAATTAAAGAAAGTGTTTCTTACGCTAGAAAATTTACTGATGATGTAGAGTGGTCATGTGAGGACGGGACACGTACGGAAATGGATTATATGTGTAAGACCGTTGAGCTTGCAATAAAATCAGGCGCAAGAACTATTAACATTCCTGATACTGTTGGCTATACAGTTCCATCTGAATTCAAAAAAATTATAGAAACATTATTAAATAAAGTTCCTAATATTGATAAGGCAGTTCTTTCTACACATTGTCACAATGATTTAGGTTTGGCTGTAGCAAACTCTTTAGCTGGAGTTATGGCAGGAGCCAGACAGATTGAATGTACAATAAATGGAATTGGAGAAAGGGCTGGAAACGCTGCTCTTGAAGAAGTTGTTATGGCAATGAGAACAAGACATGATTTAATGCCTTACACAACAAATATTAACACAAAGCTTTTAAGTAAAGCATCTAAAGTAGTTTCTAACGCAACAGGATTTCCAGTTCAATTCAACAAAGCAATTGTTGGAAAAAATGCATTTGCTCATGAGTCAGGAATTCATCAAGATGGAATGCTTAAAAATAGAAATACTTATGAGATTATGACACCAGAAAGTGTTGGGGTTCATAAAACATCTCTTGTTATGGGAAAACATTCAGGTCGACATGCTTTTAAAGATAAATTAAATGATCTTGGTTATGTAGGAGTAACTGATGATGTTATTCAAACCGCATTTGGAAAATTCAAAGTATTAGCTGATAAAAAGAAACATATTTATGATGAAGATATAGCTGCAATCGTAGACGATAGTTTAGTAACTGACGATAACGTTATTAAACTTAAATCTCTCAAAGTCTATGCCGGAACAGGTGAACCACAAAAAGCTGAAATGACTTTAGAAGTATTTGGAGAGGTTAAAAGTTCATCCGAAACAGGAGATGGTCCAGTCGACGCAATCTTTAAATGCATTAAAAAATTATATCCTCATGATGTAAAACTTCTTTTGTACAATGTTCATGCGGTTACAGAAGGAACAGATGCACAAGCAACTGTTAGCGTAAGAATAGAGGAAAAAGGAAAAACTACTGTTGGGCAAGCCGCAGATACAGATACTTTAGTTGCTTCAGCTAACGCTTACTTAAGTGCATTAAACAAATTAATTATAAAAAGAAAAAAAACAGCGCCAGACCCAAGTTTGAGCGCACAAATATAAGGAGAAAATATAAATGTTTAAAGGATTAACAGGCTTATCATCACTATGGTCACAAGATATGGCCATAGATTTAGGTACGGCTAACACTTTAGTTGTTTTGAAAGATCAAGGGGTAGTGCTTAACGAACCTTCAGTTGTTGCGGTAATTGAAGATGGAGGGAAAAAGTCTGTATTAGCAGTTGGAGATGAAGCTAAAACTATGCTTGGTAGAACTCCAGGGAATATTTCTGCAATAAGACCTTTAAAAGACGGAGTTATCGCCGATTTCGTTGTTACTGAGGAGATGATTAAACACTTTATTAAAAAAGTGCATAAAAAAAATGCTTTCGCAAATCCGAGAATATTAATTTGTGTACCAACCGGATCTACTCCAGTGGAAAGAAAAGCTATTCAAGACTCAGCTTTAGCTGCAGGTGCAAGAAAAGTTCAATTAATCGAGGAGCCTATTGCTGCTGCGATTGGAGCCGGACTTCCTATTTCAGAGGCCACTGGCTCTATGGTTGTAGATATCGGAGGCGGGACTACAGAAATAGCAGTAATGTCTTTAGGAGGAGTTGTGTACTCAAAGTCTTTAAGAGTTGCTGGAGATGCACTTGATAGATCAGTAATTGATTACATGAGAAAAAAAATGAATTTAATGATTGGAGACTCAACTGCTGAAAAAATAAAGAAAGAAATAGGTACAGCTATTCCCTCTACTTCTAATACTTTTTTAATGAAAGGAAGAGATATAAGATCTGGAACGCCAAAAGAAATTGAATTAACAGAAAAAGACGCTTGTGAAGCGTTGATGCCAATTTTAAATCAAATTTTAGGAGGCATTAAAGAAGCACTTGAAAATACACCACCAGAATTGTCTGCCGACTTAATTGATATGGGTTTAGTTCTTACTGGAGGTGGTGCACTTTTAAAAAATATTGATAAATTAATATCACAAGATACAGGTTTACCTGTTACTATAGCTGATGACCCTTTATCTTGTGTTGCAGTTGGAACTGGTAGAGCACTAGAAAATGAGGAACTATTTTCTACGATGCTTTCAGAATATTAATTTATCTAAAAAGATAAATGTCTTCTAGTAGAGATGATTTTAGTATAGCTTTCCGTTCAGCCCTTTTACAAAGAGGGGCAGCGCAAAAGTTTTCATTATTTTCTTTAATTATTCTTGCCTTAATTATTTTTTTTTTAGATATATATAGCTTTAATTTTATAAAACCTATTCGTTCTATAATTAATGATGGAGTTTATAGAATTTCATTAGTGGCTTCTTCACCCTCAAGGTTTGTTCCTCATGTTACAGAGGGTTTTACAAATTTAATTAACATTAAAAATGAAAATGAAAGATTAAAAAAAGAATTAGAGCTTTATAAACAAAAAGAGCTAAATGTTGAATATTTAGAAAATCAAAATAAAAATTTAAAAAAAATTTTAGACTCTGAAGAAACTTTTTTAGGAAAAGAAAATATTATTTTATCAAAAGTTCTTATAGATAAAAATAGTCCATATTTAAAATCCATAATAATAAATAGAGGATCAAAGTCTGGAATTTTGAAAGGAATGCCAGTTTTAGATAAAGAATATTTAGTTGGAAGAATTGTAGAAACAAATTATTTATCTTCGAGAGTTCTTCTTCTAAACGATTTAAACAGTAGAATTCCAGTTACTTTTGGCGAAGATGGAATTCAAGGTATTTTAAAAGGCAATGGAGGCACTAGGCCTGTACTAGAATATTTACCAGAAGGTTACATTATTGAGGAGGGTTTAGATGTTTTTACTTCTGGAAAAGATGGAATATTTTCACCAGGATCTCCCATAGGAAAAACATTCGCCAACGGAGAAGTTAAGCTTTTTTCTGAGGCAAGCCAACTTTCATTTGTCAAAATAGATACAGCAAAAATAAATAAGGAAAATTTTTAATGTTTAACATTTACTCTTTGAGAAAAATAATTAATTATGGACCACTAGTACTTTTATATTATTTGTCTATAAGTGAAATTGACAGTCATTTCGAAAGCTATTTTGAAATTTTATCTTTTAATATTCAATTAATAATTATTTATTTTTGGGCAATTAAAAGACCAGAAGTGCTTGGGAATGGGCATATATTTTTTGCTGGTCTGATAAATGATGTTGTGATGGGTTACCCCCTGGGCATAAGTTCTCTGTCATATTTGATTGTTTCTCTTGTAGCAACTTATATTAAGAATATGACTGTTAACACAAGCATTACAACTGATTGGTTCACGTTTTTCATCGCCATATTTTTTTCTAATGCGACATTTTTATTTTTGTTACTAAATTTTTCTGAAATAAAAATAACTTTTTTAGATTTATCTTATAATACTTTTTTTACTTTAATATTTTTTCCATTTTTTTGGTTTATATTTAATCTATACAATACAATCATAACCTCAGGTAAAAATGCTTAACTCGAGCCCCGGTAATACAGTTATTAAATCAAAATTAATAAGTAGAAGAATGTTTTTACTCACCGTTGGAAAAGCAATAGTGGTAGTAGGAGTTTTAGGTCGACTAATTTCCCTTCAGATAAATGAGAGTAAAAAATATAAAACCTTATCGGATAAGAACAGATTTAGAGAATGGAAATTAGCTCCAGAGAGAGGAATAATTAGAGATTATTTTAATGTAGATATTGCATCAAATAGACAAGTTTATCAAATACATTTGATACCAGAAAATACTCAAAGTATTGAAGAAGTCTTCTTTAGATTAAAAACAATTTTAAATTTAAGTGATAAAAAAATTTTTTTTCTTAAGAAAAAAATTGCAAAACAAAAACCATGGGAACCAGTTATTATCTCTGATAATTTAAATTGGTCTGAATTTTCACGAATAAATTTATTTTTACATGAACTGCAAGGGATTGAGCCAATTGTTTCAATTGCCAGAAAATATGAAGATAATTCTTCAGTGCATGCTTTGGGATACGTTTCACAGGCCAGCGCAAAAGATTTAAAAAATAAAAAGTATTTAAAAGAAATGTCAGTTCCAGGTATGGCTGTAGGTAAAACTGGATTAGAAAGAAGATTAGATGAAAAAATTATTGGTGAAGTAGGATTCCAAAGGTATGAAGTTAATGCTTTTGGTAAAAGAATTAAACAAATTAAAGTTGACCCTGGCAAAGCTGGTCAAAATTTTAAAACTACACTAGATCTTGAAGTGCAAAAATATGTAACAGAAATATTGGGTGATACAGCAGCTTCTGTTTGTGTAATGGATATTTACAACGGAGATATAGTTTCAATGGTTTCATCGCCCTCTTATGATCCAAATGCTTTTGTTCACGGAGTTGAAAAAAATTATTGGCAAAATTTAATTAAGAACGAAAAAAAACCATTAACTAATAAAGCATTATCTGGGCTGTATCCTCCTGGATCAACTATAAAAACCATTGTTGCTCTCAGCGCATTAGAAAATAAGATCATAACACCTTCTAATAGAGTTGAATGTAACGGTAAAATTGAAATGTTTGGTGAAAAATTTCATTGTTGGAAAAAAAAGGGTCACGGGGTTATGAATATGAGATCAGGTATAAAACGATCTTGTGATGTATATTTTTATGAAGTTGCAAGAAGGTTAGGTGTTGACAGATTGTCTATTACTGCAAAAAAATTTGGACTTGGAAAGAAAGTTTTAAATGATTTTATTGAAGAGCGTTCAGGTGTAGTTCCAAATACTTCATGGAAAAAAAAATATTTAGGACAAAATTGGTATCTAGGAGAAACATTACACTCTGGGATTGGCCAAGGGTACTTTTTAAGCACGCCAATTCAATTGTGTTTAATGACAGCACAAATTGCTAATGGGGGATTTGAAATAAAGCCAAGAATTATATTTGATAAAGAAAAAAATAGTCTCAAAGAGTATCTTAAATTTAAAAATGAAAATCCAAATGAACCATTACCTGCAGAATTATTAGTGTCAAATTTTGATTTAAAACCACTGTTTAATAATCAAGAAAATATAAAGATCATTCAAGATGCGATGTTTTCTTCTTCTAACGAACCCGGTGGAACTTCATATGGTTCAAGACTGGAGGATAGTAAATTTACATTTGCTGGTAAAACAGGTTCATCTCAAATTAAAAAATTTACTGAAGAGCAGAGAGAGGCAGAAGTTAAACAAGAAAGCTTAGATTATAAAAGCAGAGACCACGCATTATTTGTAGCTTTTGCACCTTACAAAGATCCAAAATATGCTATTAGTGTTGTTGTTGAACATGGAGGCTCTGGCAGTAAAGCAGCCGCGCCAATTGCAAAAAAAGTTATAAAAAAAGTATTAGAAAGACATAGTTTAAGACAATCTGTGAATAATTTACAAGGAGACTCTATCTAATGTTTCAACCAAGATCTATTCAATCGTCCTTAAGTTTTAGAGATAAAATTTTTTCAATAGATTACATTTTAGTTTTCTCTATTTTAATTTTAGGAATAACAAGTATGTTTGCAATGTATTCTACAGACGGAGGTGAATTTAAGTACCATACGGAAAGTCATATTGTAAGATTTTCAATTTTTTTTATCATGTTTTTCATTTTATCTTTTATTCAAATAAGATTTTGGCATAGCACTAGTTACTTGATTTATACAATTTTTTTTATTTTACTTATATGTGTAAAGTATTTTGGACTTACGTCTTCTGGTTCACAGAGATGGTTAAATCTTTATTTTATGAATCTTCAACCTTCTGAATTGATGAAAATTGGGTTAATACTTTTTCTTGCTAAATATTATCACCGTATTTCTATTGAGAACATAAATAAACTTAAATTTCTTTTCCTTCCTATCGTTGTTCTTGTAGCCCCGGTACTTTTGGTGATTATGCAGCCTGATCTTGGAACAGCTTTATTAATAGCTGCAGGTGGTCTAATAGTAGCTTGGTTAGCAGGTGTAAGAGCAAAGTTTTTTACTTATGCTACTTTACTTTTCATTACGCTTCTACCAGTAGCTATTTCTTTTTTGAAACCTTATCAAAAAGCTAGAATATTAACTTTTTTAAACCCAGAAAAAGATCCTTTGGGCGCCGGATATCAAATAATTCAATCTAAAATTGCTATAGGGTCTGGAGGACTATTTGGCAAGGGTTTCTTAAATGGTTCACAAAGTTATCTAGATTATTTACCAGAAAAACATACCGATTTTATATTTACTTTATTTTCTGAAGAGTTTGGTTTTTTTGGGTCAATCTTTATATTAGTTTTATACGGCATTATAATTTTAAGAATAATTAAAGCAGGTAATGTCACTCGAAGTAATTTTGGAAAGCTTTACTGTTATAGTTTTGCCTCTGCTTTTTTTGTTTATGTTGTGGTTAATATGGGGATGGTACTCGGTTTATTACCTATTGTTGGTTCTCCATTACCAATTATGTCATATGGCGGATCCTCAATGATGGCAATTATGTTAGGTTTAGGTATAGTAATGTCATGTAGAGTATATAAAGACAGTCCTGTAAACTAGAAAAAAAAACCTATAATGGTCTAATTTTTTTTTCAAATAGTTCTTGTCAATTAACCCTTTAGATGATTAGTTAGTAATAATTTTAATATGTTTGGTGATAAAAAAAATAAACTTAAAGACTCAGAAAGATCTCTAATAAGTGAGACTGTTAGTATAGAAGGAACAATCAATAGTTCAGGAGCAATTGATATTGCAGGATTAGTTAAAGGACCAGTTATTTCAAGAGAAATCATTGTCAGAGAAACTGGTTCTATTACAGGCTCAATAGAGGGAGACCATGTAGAAATTCATGGACACATGGACGGTAAAATTTCTGGGGATGATATTGTCATCGGAAGCACCGGCACTGTTAAAGGAGATATAGAGTTTGCTAATAATCTTAAAACTGAAAATGGTGCAGACATTGATGGCTACATAAAAAAATCTAATATTTCAAAATCTAAGCTTTCGGCTGATTTTTTATTCAGTAAGTCAAAAGAAGATAAAAAATCTAAAGACTCTGAACAACCTGAGACTGTAGTTAATAAAGATACAGAAGCACTAGCATAATCTACCGCACTACTAATTTCTTATCCTTTGCATTATAAATTTCTTGATGGAAAAATATAAATGTAAATCTGTAGGTATTATTGGTTCTGGTATCCAAGGGGTTTGTACAGGTCTTCAATTGATAAAAAAAGGTATCCCAGTAACTATATTTGATAGACACGATCCTCTCTCTCAAGAATTTAAAGCGGCATCGTATGGTAACGCTGGCCATTTTTCTCCTTATGCCGTTTTACAGTTTAATCGAACAGATATTTTATATGATGTTCCTAAAATGCTTTTAAGTTCATACGGTCCATTAGCTCTAAAATGGAATTATGTACATAAATTAATTCCCTGGTTTGTAAGTTATTTAAAAAATTTTAACAAAGAGTCAATGCTTCATACCGCGAAGTATATGCATCAAATATTAAATTTATCTAACGATGCTTATGAAGAAATTTTTAAAGAAATTGATATAAGTTCTTTAGTTGAAAAAAAGGGAATAATTTATATTTGGACTAATAAAAATTTAAAAAGTAGACAACTAGAAATCAAGGTAAGAAATGATTTAGGTATTGAACAAAAACTTTTAAGTCAAAAAGAAGTTTTAGAATTAGAGCCAAATTTAAAGCCTGTATTTGACGCGGGGGTTATCTATGAGAGCGCTATGCACGCAAGAGATCCCCATGGAATCCTCAAAAAAATATTCAAACTATTTTTGAATAAAGGAGGAAAGTTTATTCAAGAAAATATTACATATGTGGAACAAAAAAATGAAAATAAAACGATTATTCAATCAGATAATAAATTATACGAATTTGAAAAATCAGTCATAGCTTCAGGAGCATTTTCAAAAAAATTTACTGAACAATTAGGAGAAAATATTCCTTTAGATACAGAAAGAGGTTATCATGTTCATTTTAAAGGCATGGATGATTTAATTTCACGACCTGTTATATTTTTAGATAGAGGATTTGGTATGACACCCATGAACCAAGGGCTAAGAGCAGTTGGCACTGTTGAATTAGGAGGTTTAAAAAACCCTCCATCTAAAAAAAGAATTGAATATATAATCAAATGTGCAAAAGAGCTTTTACCTCAATTAGGTAATCATGAAGATGAATGGTTAGGTTTTAGGCCTACTCTTCCAGATTTTTTGCCGATCATTGGACCTTCATTAAAAAATAAAAATATAATTTATGCATTTGGCCATCATCATTTAGGCTGGACTTTAGGAGCTGTTACGGGCAAAATAGTTTCTGGAATAATTGCTGAGGAGAAAACAAATTTAGATTTATCTCCATACAGCTCAAAAAGATTTAATTAGGTATTATTTGTCAAAAAATTATATAGCTTATACTTTCCTAACTTTAGCAGCTTTATTTTGGTCAGGAAATTTTATTATTGGCAAATTTGCAACTTTATTTGAAGTCCCACCATTAACTTTAAATTTTTTTAGATGGGTCATGGTATGGTTTATATTGATACCTCTTACAGTTAAGGAAATTTTAGCCAAGAGAAACTATATTAAAGAAAACTTTTTGGTAATAAGTGTTATGGGAATATTAACAATCAGCACTTTTAATTCAGTCGTCTATTTTGCATTGAACTACACGCAAGTAATAAACGCAGTTTTAATGTTAGCTGCAATCCCTCCAACGATAATTATTTTTTCATCAATTATGAATATTGAAAAAACAAATATTTTTCAAATTTCTGGGTTAATCTTATCAATATTTGGAGTAGGAACAATAATTTCTAATGCTGACATTCAAAAAATAATTTCTTTAAGTTTTAATAAAGGTGACATATGGATGCTAGTTTGTGTTTTGAGTTGGTCGTTGTATTCAACTTTACTTAAAAAAAGTAAGCTTGAATTGTCTCAATTTTCTTTAATTCAAATAATGGTTACCGTAGGATTAATATTTTTGTTTCCACAATTTCTATATGAACAATCCATCGGATTAGACGTAAAAATAAATAAAGCTTTTATCTTTATTTTAATTTATGTAGTTATCTTTCCCGCTATTGCAGCATATTATTGTTGGCAGAAAGCTATTGAACTCATAGGACCCAACAGATCATCTATGTTTATTCAGCTAATGCCACTTTTCAGTGCATTGATGGCAATACTAATCTTTGAAGAAAAATTTCAATTTTATCATTTTATTGGAGCAACTTTTATAATTTCTGGTATCTATTTATCAAATAGAAAAACCCTATGATTAAAGTTGCAGTATTAGATGATTATCAAGATGTTTTTAAACAAATCATTGATGTTGAAAAATATAAAGATAAATTTGAATTTAAAATTTTTAATGAAACTTTCGCAAATGAAAATGAAGCAATATTAGCTTTAGAAGATTTTGAAGCTATTTTTATTATGAGAGAAAGAACTCCATTTACAAAATCATTAATTAATACATTACCCAAGTTAAAATATTTGATGACGTCTGGAATGCGAAATAATGCTATTGATCTTGAAAGTGCAAGAAAAAAAAATATTTTAGTTTGTGGAACTGAAATTAACTCTAACCCAGCTGCAGAAGTCACCTGGGCTTTGATTTTGGGCTTAATTAGAAATATGAAACAAGAAATTGACAACATGTTCCAAGGCTATTGGCAGTCAACAATAGGATTTGAATTAAAAGGGAAACTTTTAGGATTGATAGGACTTGGTAAAATTGGGTCTCAAGTAGCGAAAATTGCAAAATCATTTGGTATGGAAGTTTGTGCATGGAGTGAAAATCTAAATTTATCACATGCTAATGAAATAGGTGTTCTTCCAATGGGTAAAGAAGATTTGTTAAAAAATTCTGACATAGTTTCAATACACGTAGTGCCGGGAGATAGGTATAAAAATTTAATTACAAAACATGAATTTAAAATAATGAAAAAGACTTCTTTTTTAATTAACACTTCTCGCGGAAGCATTATTCATGAGAATGATTTGATACAAGCATTAAAAGATGAGTCTATAGCTGGCGCGGGATTAGACGTTTATGATAAAGAACCTCTTCCACAAGACCATAAACTTAGATTTCTCTCTAATGCATTACTTTTACCCCATATTGGATACGTAACTGCAGAAAATTACTCTAAATTTTATAATCAAATGATAGAAAATTTGGAATCTTGTTTAGAAAATAAACCAATTCGCACTCTCTAAAGTTAATTCCTGCAATTATTGATTGAAAAAAAATGTTGATAAACTCAATTTGATGCAGTCATTTGTTTTTAAATTCACAAATCAATGTATAAGCAGACCGGGGAAATATGAGTAAAATTTTAGGTTTATTATTAACATTTTTATTTTTAACCAATTGTGGTGTTGAAACAGTAGCGTTTCTTGGTCCGGCGTCAACATCAAGCGGAGGAAAACTTACGCAGTCAGCTTTATCATCTGCGGTAAGTTATGGTGTAAAAAAACAAACTGGAAAATCTCCGTCTGAACATGCTTTAGATTATATGAAAGAATTCAACCCAGAAAATAAAAAAGAAAAATGTGTGAAGTTTTTAGAGTCCACAAACTCAAAAATATGTTCTGCGATAAAAGAAAATATTTCTCAAACTAAAAATAAGGTTATAAAACAAAAAATTATAAAATCTTCTAAAATAGAGGACTTAGCTAGAAATTCAGATATCCATAAAATAAAATCTTCTAAAATAGAGGACTTAGCTAGAAATTCAGATATCCATAAAAGAAGATAATTTATTTTAAGCCCCACCTAGAAAAAAGGTGAGGCTTTTAATTTATTTAAGCTGCTAATGCTTGCTCAATATCTGCAATGATATCATCAGGATGTTCAATACCAATTGACAATCTTACATATCCTGGTGTTACACCGGCTTCAGCCAACTGTTTATCATTTAATTGACTATGTGTTGTTGATGCTGGGTGAATAGCTAAACTTCTTGCATCACCAATATTTGCTACGTGATAAAGCAACTTTAAGTTATCTATAAACTTTGCTCCAGCTTCCTTACTGCCCAGATCCATTCCCACTAAAGATCCGTAGCCACCTTTCATATATCTTTTTGCTCTTTCCCTGATCTCACCTTGGTGATTAGTAGGATAAATTACATTCTTCACTTTTTTTTGTGACTCAAGAAACTTAACCACTTTTTCAGCGTTAGAGCAGTGTTGTTTCATTCTTAATGCAACAGTTTCTAGTCCTTGTATAATCTGAAATGCATTAAAAGGTGATAAAGGAGCACCTAAGTCTCGAAGTAAAACTACTCGAGCTCTTATCGCAAAAGGTATATTAGCACCGGTTAATTTTGGAACATCTCTTCCCCATACTGCTCCATTGTAACTTGGATCAGGTTCATTAAACAGAGGTTGTCTCTTTGGATTTTTTACCCAATCAAAAGTTCCACTATCAACTATTATTCCACCTATCGATGTTCCATGACCAGCAATATATTTTGTCAGAGAGTGCATGACTATTGCCGCTCCATGCTCTAAAGGTTTACAAATTACAGGTGCTGCAGTGTTATCGATAATTAATGGGATACCATGTTTTTTACCGATGTCTGCAACTTCCTTAATTGGAAAAACTCTTAAGTAAGGGTTTGGGCAAGACTCACCGTAATAAGCTCTTGTTTTTTCATCGGTTAATTTTTCAAAGTTTTTTGGATCTGCAGGGTCAGCAAATCTTACTTCTATACCTTGCATCCTTAAAGTATTTTTGAAAAGATTAACTGTTCCACCATATAAATCAGTCGAGGAAACAATATTATCCCCAGCTTGACAAACGTTTTGGATACAAAATGCGGAAGCTGCTTGACCAGATCCAACTGCAACTGCAGCCATACCTCCTTCTAATGCGGCTACTCTTTTTTCTAATACATCACAAGTTGGATTCATTATTCTTGTGTAAATGTTTCCAAATTCTTTTAATCCAAATAAATTTGCAGCTGTTTCTGCATTTTTAAATTGATATGATGTAGTTTGATAAATTGGAACAGCTACAGAAGTTGTTGCAGGATCACTCCTATATTCACCTCCATGTAAACCAATTGTTTCTGGATGTTTTATTTTACTCATTTTTCTCTCCTTTTTTAGTACTTCGACGATATGTCAGGCGTACAATATAGTTCAAATGCCTAGTTTTAATTTGAGAGATATTCAAAAAAAAACCACCGGCTAAAGCGGTGGTCTAAAGACTTTATCGCTTTAGCTGGATTTTTAAAGCGCTCAGCAATTTGACTTAAATCAGCGCTATATTTTGATTATGGACCTTTAACATTAATTGTCAAGTTGTATAAAATGTTGAATTTACAGGTTAATTCTAAAAAATCCTGATACCTTTTAGCGTTGGAATTATTTTGTTATTTTCTACTTTTTTGCTAATTTGAGTTGTGAAGAAAAAATATTCATTTTTAAGCCTAATAAAAAACGCTTTTACCAATAATGAAAATTGGCAAAAGATGTGGGAAAGTCCAGATCCTAAAAAAGGTTACGATGTTATAATAGTTGGGGGTGGAGGTCACGGACTAGGCACTGCTTATTATTTAGCTAAAGAACATGGTTTTAAAAATATCGCAGTAATAGAAAAAGGTTGGCTCGGTGGAGGAAACACTGGACGAAACACAACAATAATTAGATCTAATTATCTTTGGAATGAAAGTGCTCATCTTTATGATCATTCAGTAAAATTATGGGAAAATTTATCAGAAGATTTAAACTTTAATATGATGTTTAGCCAAAGAGGAGTAATGAACTTAGCGCATAATGAGCATGATATTAAAGAAATGAAAAGAAGAATAAGCGCTAATAGATTAAATGGACTCGATACTAAATGGTTAGATGCAAAAGAAATTAAAGAACTCGTGCCAATTATGAATACTGAAAATTTAAGATACCCTGTTCTAGGTGCTGCTTTCCAGCCAAGAGGAGGAGTTGCTAGGCATGATGCTGTAGCGTGGGGTTATGCGTTAAGATCAAATGAAATGGGAGTAGATATAATTCAAAATTGTGAGGTTAAGAGCATCAAAACAGATAATTACAAAGTAGAAGGAGTTGAAACATCCAAAGGTTTAATTAAAGCTAGCAAAGTTGCAATTGTTGCTTCGGGCCATACTAGTGTGCTTGCACAAACAGCAGGAGTCCGTTTGCCTTTACAAAGTAGACCCTTGCAAGCCCTAGTTTCTGAACCGATCAAACCTGTAATCAATACTGTTGTTATGTCAAACGCAGTCCACGCTTATGTAAGTCAATCAGATAAAGGAGAATTAGTTATAGGCGCAGGGACGGATGGTTACAATTCATTTACTCAAAGAGGTGGTTATGATGTAATTGAAGAAACAGTTAGAGCTATAGTCGAACTTTATCCTATTTTTGGAAAAATGAAAATGTTACGTCAATGGGGAGGGATAGTTGATATCTGTCCAGATGCAAGCCCAATAATAAGTAAGTGTGAAGTTAAAGGTTTATATTTTAATTGTGGTTGGGGAACAGGTGGATTTAAAGCAACTCCTGGAAGCGCAAATGTTTTTGCTCACACTATAGCTAAAGATGAACCTCATAAAATTAATGAAGCTTTTAATTTAGAAAGATTCTCCGACGGAAGATTAATCGATGAACACGGTGCTGCCGCTGTAGCCCATTAGTTATGATTTTAATAAATTGTCCTTATTGTGGAGAACGAGAGCAATCTGAGTTTACCAACGGGGGAGAAGCCCATGTAGTAAGACCAAAAGATCCAGATTCTTTAAGTGATAAAGAGTGGGGACAATATGTGTTCTTTCGTTCTAATCCTAAAGGAATTTTTTATGAGCGCTGGGTCCATACACATGGTTGTAAAAAATGGTTCAATGCAGTTCGCGATACTTCAACTGATACAATTTTAAAAATTTATAAATTATCTGATAGAAGACCTGAAATAAGTGAGTTTCAAACAACACTTAAATCACCATCCGGCGAACCAATCGTTGGGTCAGGAAACTTTGCGGTAAAAAAATAAATTATGTCATCTATTGAAAACAGTAATTGTAATTATATCACCAATAAAAAAATCAAAATATTTTTTGACGGAAAATCTTATGATGCTTTTGAGGGAGATACTATTGCCTCTGCATTAATCAGGAATAAGATAAAATTAATTGGCAGAAGTTTTAAATACCATCGACCAAGAGGTATTTACACTTGCGGGATAGAGGAGCCCAATGCTTTAGTCCAAATTTTAAATGAACATAATGAACCAAATACTAGAGCAACAATTAAACGAGTATATGATGGCATTAATATAAGCAGCCAAAATAGATGGCCATCACTCGCTTTTGATGTAGGTTCAATAAATAACCTTTTATCACCTATTTTTTCTGCGGGTTTTTATTATAAAACTTTTATGGGTCCCAGGGGATTTTGGAAAAAAATTTATGAGCCATTAATAAGACGTACAGCTGGTCTAGGTAAGCCTCCAAATAACTTTAGATCAAAAAGTATTCATCAAAATCATAATGTAGACATTCTTATTGTTGGTGGTGGATTAAGCGGTTTAATTGCAGCTAGAAAACTGATTGATACTAACTATGACGTTCTTCTTGTTGAGCAAGATAGTTATTTAGGCGGGATACTTAAAAACTCAAACAAAGTAGATAGTATCGACGGAAAAAAAACAACTGACTGGATAAATGAAACTGAAAAATTAATTTTAAAATCAAACAATATAAAAATTTTAAAAAATACTCTTGTTACAAGTTATAATTTTACTAATCATTTAATAGCTTTAGAAGATAAATTTGTAGGTAAAAAAATAGATTTAGACAAATCTGAACTTATACTACATAAAATTAGAACAACTAATACGATCTTGGCGAATGGTCATATAGAAAGATTTATTTCTTTTAGAAACAATGATTTGCCTGGAGTAATGCTTGCATCTTCGTTTGAAAAATATATTCACAGATATGGAGTAGTACCTGAGAAAAACCCAGTGATCTTCACTAATAATTCTTCAACATTTAGTTTAGTTAAGTCACTTATCCAACAAAGATGTAAACCTCTTGCATATATAGACGCAAGAAAAAAAGAGGATATAGAAGATGAATTAAAAGATTACTTGAAAAATCACGATATACAATTTTTTCCAGAGGCTGAGGTAGAAGGGTGCCAAGGGAATAAAGAAGTTGAAAAAGTTAGAATAAGAACAAATAATTCGATAATTTCAATTAATTCATCGATGCTGTGCATCTCAGGGGGTTTAAATCCTGATATTCATTTATTCACTCAATCTAAAGGATTAGTAAAATGGGATGAAAAAATCATTACATTCAAACCAAACACTGCTTTTCAAAATACAATTACTTTAGGATCAGTTAGTGGTAATTACAATTTTCACAAAATTTTTGAAGAAGTTGAAGAAAAATTATCATTTCTAAATATAAATAAATACGTTGCTAAAATAGAAATAAATGTTGAAGATGATTATTCAATTACAGAATTGTGGGAAACAAAAAATGATAAAAAATCAAATTGGTCAAAATCTTTTATTGATTTACATAATGATGTAACTACAAAAGACTTAACACAAGCTATCGATGAAGGGTATGATCGAATTGAACATCTTAAAAGATACACAACAAATAGCATGGGAACTGATCAAGGTAAAATAAGTAGTATTAACTCATTAGGTATAGTATCCAAGCTTTTAAATAAAAAAATTTCAGAAATAGGTACAACAACATATAGACCCCCATATGCTCCATTAAGCTTTGCAGCAATAGCAGGTAGAAGCACCTATGAATTTTATGATCCAGAGAGAAAAACTCCAATACATAATTGGCACGTAAAAAATCATGCCGTTTTTGAAGATGTTGGGCAATGGAAAAGACCTTGGTATTATAAAAAACATGAAGATGAAACAATGCATCAGGCAGTTCAGAGAGAGTCAAAACAAACACGTAAGACAGCTGGAATATTAGATGGAAGTACACTTGGCAAAATTGAAATAAAGGGTAAAGACGCCTTAGAATTTATGAACCTTATGTATACGAATGCATTTACAAAAATGAGACCAATGACATCAAGATACGCTCTTATGTTAGGTGAAGATGGTATGATTATGGATGATGGAATTATCTGCAAGATAAGCGATAAACATTTTATAGCTACCACCACTTCGAGTGGAGCACCAAAAGTTCTCGCTCATATGGAAGAATTTCTTCAAACAGAATGGCCCCATTTACAAGTATACTTAAATTCAATTACTGAGCAATTTACAACATTTAATATAAGTGGACCAAAAACTAGAGAGATAATTAGTCAGATTTTTACAGAAATTGATTTTAGTAATGAAAAATTTCCCTTCATGACATTTAAGAGTTTTAACTACAAAAACACACAGGTTAGAATAATGAGAGCAAGTTTTACAGGTGAGCTTGGATATGAAATTTATATTTCACCCGAACATGCTTTAGAATTATGGGAAACAATTTTTAAACATGGCAAAGAATTTAATTTAGTGCCTTACGGAACAGAAACTATGCATTTATTGAGAGCCGAGAAGGGTTACGTAGTTATTGGTCAAGAAACTGATGGAACAGTAACTCCTGTAGATATTAATTTTAATTGGATGATTGGTAAAAATAAAAAAGATTTTATTGGAAAAAGATCTTTGAAAAGAAGTGATACAGCACGAGAAGATAGAAAACAATTAGTGGGTGTAGTTCCGTTAGATAAATCCCAACTAATAGATGAAGGGCAACATATTGTTGAGTGTGAAAATTTACCAAAACAAATTAAAACTCCAATAGAATATTTAGGACATATTTCATCTAGTTATTATAGTCCAAATTTAAATCATTGCATTTCAATGGCAATGATCAAAGGAGGCAACAAACTAATTGGTAAAACATTATTTGTATCAACCCCAAGTGGAATAAAAAATATTCCTGTTGAAATAGTTAAACCAATTTTTATTGATCCGGAAAACAAAAGGCTAATTTCATGAATAAAGTAGTGACTCTCGATGGTTTAGATATTTATCAAAAAAATTTTCAGCAAATATTAATCAGGGGAGATGGCAGGGAAAATTTTAATAAAATAATTAAAGAAAATTTATCAGTATCACCACCCTCAAAAAATCTTGAAGTAACAAATACTGATAAATATTTATTTGCCAAAAGTTCATTTGATCAGTGGAATTTGTTATATTTGGAGAAACAAGAATATAATAATATTTTAATAAATATTTCCAAACTAAATAAAGTAGATGAAATCCTCGCAACAGATTATTCCTACGGCCAAGTTTATTTTGAGGTAATTGGAAAAAATAAAGACCAGTTTTTGAATAAATTAACTCAATTTGATTTACGTCCAAAAAAATTTCCACTTAATTCAATGGCTCAGACACTAATTGCCAGAATTGAGTGTTCAATTTTCAATTTGAAAGATAAATATATTATTACATGCAATAGGTCTTTTGAAAGTTATTTTATAGAGCGTCTAAAAGATATTGCCAGTCTCTAATGGAAAATTTCATTCTTGGTTTGTTAACGAGTGCAAGTTTAATATTAGCTATTGGACCTCAAAATCTTTTTGTAATTGAACAAGGTCTAAAAAAAAATTTTATATTTATCGTTACATCAATATGTGCGGTGTCAGATATTTTTTTGATTTTTTTTGGGGTTTTTGTATATTCTATTTTTGACTCCATACCTTTAGAATTAGAAGTAATTTTAAATGTCCTTTTAGTATTATTTTTAATAAATTTTGTTAAAAATAAAGTGGTTGATTTTAATAAAAGCTTTAAAATCGAAGATAAAAAAAAATCTAAAAGATTTAAAGAAGTAATAATAAAAACTTTAGGATTTACTTATCTCAACCCTCATGTTTACTCTGATACAGTTTTTATTTTGGGCAATTTATCTAAAAACTTTTCAATATCTGATAAACTTATTTTTGCCTCAGGCGCTTCTCTAACATCAATAATTTTTTTTTATTTATTAGGTTACATGTCTAGTATTTTTGCAAAGCTGATAAAAAAAACAAAAACATGGAAATATATAAATCTTTTTATAATTACGTTTATGTCCGTGATAGTAGTTTATGTTATTTATGAAACCTTTATGAAACTAACTTTAATTTAGTTAATATTTTACTAATTTACTTTTGGCATTATACCCGTAAAAGATAATCGCAATAGTTATAATAATACCTCCAATTATAGTATTGAAATTAGGCACTTCATTAATTCCAAAAATTGGTATCCAAACCCAAAATATACCACCCAAGACCTCAGTTAAAGAAAGCAATGTTAGGTCCGCTGCAGGTAAAAATTTCGATTTAGATGCGTATAAAATAATACCCGTGCATACTAAGAAACCATGCAATGTTGATAATGAAGTATTCTTAATTGAGATAAGTAGATCTTTTTCAGAAAAAAATAAAACAATAACAGAAAATAGCGCACAGAAAATTCCTGCAACTGCTACCGTTGTAAATTTCGGTGTTTCTTTTCGCCACCTCAGTGAAACTGTAAATCCTGCAAATCCTAAACCTGATAATAATCCATTTACTAAACCAAATAGTGATTTTTCACCTTTGGCATCGAGCGAAATGAAGATTATTCCAAGAGCAGCTATAATAATTGAAAATAAAGTGGTTCTAGAAATTTTTTCTTTTAAAAAAAAATATGCAATTAATGCAGCCATAAAAGGCATCGCGGCTATACTAAGCATAGTAACTGCTGCTGTAGTTGATGTTAATGATAAAATAAAAGTAATATTTGCAACACCAAGACTTATACCACCAATAAATCCTGACAAACCTATTTTGTAATAATTTTTTGTAAATCGTGATCCCTCTACAAGAAAAAGGTAAATATTTAGAACTAGAAATATTACTGATCCTCTAAAAAAAAGATACTGCCAAGGTATCTGTTCAGCATTATCTATATTTCTAACTACAAGTGGACCAAATGACCAAAGTAATCCGGCAATTAACACAATTATTATTGCTGAACTATTTTTTATCATTCGATGTATTAGATAAATCTACACCAGTATCAGGGTCTAACTCAATTCCTAAGGGAGTAATACTTGTAGGAAGTGGAGTAAAAGTAGACTCTGGATTTTCTTCATGTTGTCTTTGACTTAGTCTGTAAAAGCCAAATGCTATAATTGCAATTAAAAAAATTATTAAATGAACAAAGAATCCATTAGGCCCAAGAATTTTCATAAATGAAGAACAAATAATCGGTCCCGCTATAGCCCCAAGTCCAAAAATTATATTTAAACCACCTCCTGCAGCGACGAACTTTTCCTTAGGAATTTGATCATTAACTAAAGCAAGATTAAGTGAAAAAAGTGGAAGAGTGACACCAGCTAATAATATTATAAATAAAAATAATTTGGTTTTATCCATAACCGTAGAAAAGTAGTTAAAACTTACCGTTGTTTCCAAAAATAAATTCGGCAATGAAGCTCCTGTACCAGATACAAAAATTGCCATAATAGAAAAAAAACAAGCTGCCAAAGAAGAAACAATAATAATTATTCTTCTATCATATTTGTCAGATATTGATCCAATAGGCCATTGAAATAAAGCTCCAGCTAACATTACCCCTACAAGCAAAAGAGAAGTTTCAAAAATTGATAATTTCATTGTTACTGCGTAAACTGATAAAAGAGTAAATATTGGCGCGAAAATAAATCCAGTACAAAACATTGAGATTGTTCCAAAGGGAGAAATTTTAAAAAGTTCTTTGATGTTTATTGAACTAGTTTTTTTAAATTTTGGGGGCTTTCTTTTTGTTAAAAGTATAGGGACCAATGCGATTGAAAATAATAAAGAAATTAAAATGAAAGGTTCATAATTTTTAGGAGAACTAATATTTAATAATAAATTTCCTAAAGCCATACCCACATATGTTATTAACATGTACAAGGACAATACTTTTCCACGTGTCTTATTATTAGCTCTGTCGTTTAACCAACTTTCAACTATTACAAAAATACCAATCATACTAAAACCTGTTAAAAATCTTGCTAAAACCCAAACTACTGGATCGACAAAAACAACATGGACTAAAGAGCTTAAAGATGCCATGGAAGCAAAGGCTGCAAAAACTCTTATATGTCCAACTTTAGTTACAAGTTTTGGAATTACATTAGCGCCCACAAAAAAACCTATAAAATAACCTGACATCATTGTTCCTGTGGCGATAAAATTAAAATCTTCTATTACTGACCTAATACCTAAGAGATTTCCTTGAAATCCATGTGAAATAATAATGATACTAAATCCGGTAAAGAGAGCCCAAGAATTTTTTATAATTTTATACATTGTGGAAAGCCATTATGCTTTCCTGGAGACAAAAGCAATAGGCTTTTTACATATTGCCATACTTAGGACCGCCACCACCCTCAGGGCAAACCCAGGTAATATTCTGGGAAGGTTCTTTGATATCACAAGTTTTACAGTGAATACAATTTTGAGAGTTTATAACGAATTTTTCCTTTTGAATCTCATAAACCCCTACTGGACAATATCTTTGGGCTGGCTCATCGTACTCTTTAAGCGTGTAACTAATAGGCAAACCTGGATCTTTTAACCTTAAATGGACAGGTTGATTTTCAGTATGGTTAGTTCCTGTCAAATATACAGAGCTTGTTTTGTCAAATGTAAGCTTACCATCTGGTTTTGGGTATTCTATTTTAGGCATTTGACTTGCAGGTTTTAAAGACTCATGGTCTGCATGTTTATGTTTTAAAGTGAATGGCAATTTTCCTTTAAATAAAATTTGATCAATGCCTGTAAAAATTATGCCCAATATCAATCCCCAACTAAAACTTGGTTTAACATTTCTAGCTGCATGTAATTCTTTATATGCCCAGCTGTCTTTAAATTTTTTTTCATAAATTGAAAGATCAGCTTTATTTTTGATGCTTTCTACAATCGCTTCTGCAGCAACTATCCCACTTTTCATGGCAGTGTGGGAGCCTTTTATTTTTGGCATATTTAAAGTTCCAGCATCACAACCTATTAACAATGCTCCAGGCATATACATTTTAGGTAAACTTTGAATTCCACCTTCAATCAAAGCTCTTGCACCGAAAGAAATTCTTTTACCACCCTCAAACATTTTTCTTATAGCCGGGTGAGTTTTAAATCTTTGAAACTCATCAAAAGGAGAAAGATAAGGATTTTGGTAGTCTAAACCTATTACATAACCTAAATATATTTGTCTATTTTCTGCGTGATAAATAAAACTACCACCGTAAGTTTTGCTATCTAATGGCCAGCCTGCTGTATGCATAACTAAACCTTTTTGATGTTGTTGTTCACTAACTTCCCAAATTTCTTTAAGTCCAATACCGTATTGCTGTGGATTTTTACCTTCATCTAAATTAAATTTTTTTATTAATTGTTTTCCCAAATGTCCTCTGCATCCCTCTGAGAAAACTGTAACTTTAGCGTGTAATTCCATACCTTCTTGATAGGTATCTTTTTTATTACCCTCTTTGTCTAAGCCCATATCTAATGTAGCCACACCTTTTACAGATCCATCATCGTTATAAAGAACCTCACTTGCTGGAAAACCTGGAAAAATTTCTACACCCAATTTTTCAGCCTGTTCTGCCAACCAACGACATAAATTTGCAAGACTTATTATATAATTTTTATGATTTTTTTGTACTGCTGGCAAAAGCCAAGTTGGCCAACTTAAAGATGATTTTTTACCTAAAAATAGAAACTTTTCCTTAGATACTTTTGTTTTAATTGGAGCATTTTCATTTTTCCAATTGGGAATTAGTTCATCAAGAGCCTTAGTTTCAAATACATTTCCACTTAAAATATGAGCTCCAACTTCAGAACCTTTTTCAAGTATGCAAACACTTAAATTCGCGTCGAGTTGTTTAAGTTTGATTGCAGTGGTTAATCCTGCTGGTCCTGCACCAACGATAACCACATCATATTCCATTGCTTCTCTTGCCATGAAAAGACTATATCAAACTAATTATTTTTGGATAGTATTCAGTTTGTTCAACTCTGCTAAAAACTCAGGAAGAGCTTTAAATAAATCTGCTTCTAATCCATAATCTGCAACACTAAAAATTGGAGCTTCTCCATCTTTGTTAATTGCGACAATTATTTTACTCTCTTTCATTCCAGCTAAGTGTTGAATTGCTCCAGAGATTCCCACAGCTATATATAAGTCAGGCACTACAACTTTACCTGTTTGCCCAACTTGATGATCATTACTTATGTAACCTGCATCGACAGCCGCTCGTGATGCACCAACAGCAGCGTTGAGCTTATCAGCGATATCTGTAATCAATTTAAAATTTTCTCCACTTTCTAAACCTCTGCCACCTGACACAACTATTCTTGCTGTACCAAGTTCAGGTCTTTCAGATTTTGTTTCCTCTCTTTTAATAAATTTTGATGTATTTGGCACATCAACAGCTTCAATTTTTTCAACTTGCGCAGAGCCGCCATTTTTTTCAGCAGGGTCAAAAGAAGTTGGTCTTATTGTTACGCACTTCTTTTTGTCATTGCTTTTAACTGTAGCAAAAGCATTCCCAGCATAAATAGGTCTAATAAAAGTATCAGGACTTGATACTTTAATGATATCACTTACTTGTGAAATATCTAACGCAGCAGCTACTCTTGGCATAAAATTTTTTCCAAATGTATTTGCAGATGCTACAATGTGATCATATTTTTCAGCAGTCTTTGTTACTAAAGGTGCTAAATTTTCAGGTAAATAATTTTGATAATTTGGCGAGTCACACCATAAAACTTTTTTAACAAGCGGAACACTCGCCACTTCTTTTGTAACATTTTCACAATTTGCTCCAGCTACTAAAACATGAACATCACTATCAATTTTCGATGCTGCTGTAATAGCATTTAGAGTAAATGGTTTTAATTTTGAATTATCATGTTCTGCAATTAATAATACTGACATTATAATACCTTAGCCTCATTTTTAAGTTTACTTACTAACTCAGCAACGTTTGCAACTTTAATTCCTGCTTTTCTTTTAGGTGGTTCTTCGACTTTTATTTGCTGAATTCTATTTGTAAGATCTACTCTTAAATCTTTAGCATTTATTTGTTCCATTGGTTTCTTTTTTGCTTTCATGATATTCGGTAAGGATGCAAACCTTGGTTCGTTTAATCTTAAATCACAAGAAACTACAGCTGGTAAATTCACCTCAATTGTTTCTAATCCTTCATCAATTTCTCTAACTATCTCAACAGACTTATCTTTTAAATTTACTTTAGAAGTAAAAGTAGCTTGAGGCCAATTAAGCATTGCAGCTAACATTTGACCAGTTTGATTACAATCATCATCAATAGCTTGTTTACCCAAAAAAACCATGTCCGGTTTTTCTTTTTCTACAATTTTTTTTAATATTTTTGCTATCCCTAAAGGCTCTATGTAGTTATCAGCTTTAACATGAATTCCTTTATCAGCACCAACTGCTAGGGCTTTTCTTATTGTTTCTTGTGCTTTATCTTCACCAATTGAAATAGCCACAACTTCTTTTACTTTGCCGGACTCTTTAAGTTTTACCGACTCTTCCACAGCATTATCATCGGGTGGATTAGTTGACATTTTTACATTATCTGTATGGACACCAGAGCCGTCCTCTTTAACTCTAATTTGAACGTTGTAATCAATAACTCTTTTAACTGCTACTAAGATTTTCATTAGGCTCTGAGTAATTTATTTTCGGCATCGTAAGGAGAGTCTTCTACTATAGAAGCCTCATGCATTTTACCAAGAATATCAATTTTTAATTTTTTTCCTACTTTTGCTAGCTCAGGCTTAACCATTCCTAAAGCTATCGATTTATTTAATCTAAATCCAAAATCACCACCTGTAGCTCTTCCAACTACTGATCCATTATCGTAAATTGGATTATTTCCTAAAACATCGGCATCTGTAACACCATGTATCTCCATAGTTACCAATTTATTTGAAAAGCCTTTTGCTCTCCATTTGTCTAATGCCGCACGACCTATAAAATCTCCCTTATTAGGATGAATAAATCTATCTAAACCAGACTCATAAGGAGAATATTCAATTGATAATTCTGTACCCACTAGTTTGTAGGATTTCTCAACTCTCAAACTATTCATAGCTCTTATACCATAAGGCTTAATACCGAACTCTTTTCCGGCCTCGATCAGTTGATCGAAAATATGATTTTGATACTCAATTGGGTGATGCAACTCCCATCCTAATTCACCTACAAAGTTTACTCTCATAGCATTACAAGGCGCTAATCCAATATTAATATTTTGAGCACTTAACCATTTAAATCTCTCATTAGAAAAATCTGATCTTGAAACCTTTTGCATTAACTGTCTTGCTTTAGGGCCGGTTACCACTAATACTCCCATGCTGTTTGTTAAATTTTCATATTGAACAGTACCATCATCTGGCATCCATTTATGTATCCAATCATGATCAAGTCTTTGATATGCGCCAGCAGAAACTAAATAAAAACTATCTTCAGCTTCTCTCATTATGGTAAACTCTGAATGAACCCCACCTTTTGTATTTAATGCGTGACAAAGATTAATTCTTCCTATTTTTTTTGGTAATTTATTAGCAACTAATTTGTCTAAAAACTCTTCAGCTCCAGGACCTTTGATTCTACATTTTCCAAATGCTGTCATGTCTAGCAGTCCGACATTTTCTTTAACATTTTTACATTCACGCTCAACATTTTTAAACCATTTAGATCTTCTAAATGACCAGTCATCTTCTTGTTTCTCTCCTTTTTCTGCAAAAAAGTTTGCTCTTTCCCATCCAAATTTTTGACCAAAAACAGCTCCAAGTTTTTTTAATCTATCATAACAAGGCGCTTGTCTTAATGGTCGACCAGCTTCACGCTCTTCATCTGGGTAGTGAACAGTAAACACATTTGCGTAAGCTTCCTCATTTTTAGCTTTAAGATAAGATTTTGTAACGTATGCACCGTATCTTCTTGGTTCTACACCCAACATATCTATTGTTGGTTCTCCATCTATTATCCATTCAGCTAATTGCCATCCTGCGCCACCTGCTGCTGTAATTCCAAAACTGTGTCCTTCATTTATCCAAAAGTTTTTTAAACCCCAAGCAGGCCCGACGATTGGATTTCCATCAGGTGTGTAAGCTATTGCTCCATTATAAACTTTCTTCACACCAACTTCTCCAAATGCTGGCACTCTTTTTATTGCTCCCTCTATATGTGGAGCCAATCTATCCAAATCCTCTTGAAACAATTCATACTCGCTATCTTTAGATGGACCATCAACATAACAACAAGGCGCTCCCTTTTCGTAAGGTCCTAACAACAATCCTCCTGCCTCTTCTCTCATATACCAAGAGTTGTCGCTGTCTCTTAAAACTCCCATTTCAGGTTTTCCATCTTTTTTTCTTTTTTGAATTTCAGGATGTGGTTCAGTAACTATGTATTGGTGTTCTACTGGCATGACGGGTATTTCTAATCCAACCATACGACCAGTTTTCCTTGCAAAGTTTCCACTACAAGAAACCACATGTTCACAAGAAATTTCACCTTTGTCAGTTTGTACTATCCAACCGTCTTTTGTTTGCTTTATTCCTGTAACTGTTGTGTTTCTATAAATTTCTGCCCCTTTATTTCTGGCTCCAGTTGCCATTGCTTGAGTTAAATCAGCCGGTTGTATATATCCATCCTCTGGATGTTGAATTGCACCAACTAAACCTTCAGTATTACACAGGGGCCAAATTTCTTTTACCTGTTCGGGTTTTAAAAATTTTACATCTACGCCAATTGTTTTAGCTACGCCGGCATATTGATGATACTCATCCATTCTATCCTGAGTTTGCGCCAAACGAATATTCGACACGACACTAAAGCCTACATTTTTTCCAGTTTCTTTTTCTAAAGATTTATAAAGTTGAACCGCATATCTATGAAGTTGACCAACTGAATAACTCATATTAAAAAGCGGTAATAGGCCGGCTGCATGCCATGTTGAACCAGATGTAAGTTCTTTTCGTTCAACTAAAACAACATCAGACCAACCTTTTTTGGCTAAGTGATATAGTGTGCTTACACCAACTACGCCTCCACCAATTACAACCACTTTAGTTTTCGATTTCATAGATATTAATTTTTAAATAGATGAGAATGATACGTCAAGATAATCTGATATGTAAATAGTGCAAAAGTTGTGGTTTAATCAAATGTTTTGAGCTCTAATACATTTCCATTAGGATCTTCGATAAAAAATGTATTTTGCTCAAACTTTGTTCCCTCAAACCTTGTATAAGGCTTATCTACATAGTTTATGTTATTAGCCTCAATGTTTGATTTGATTTTTTTGAAAACTTCTTTTTTTAAATGAACGCCAAAATGAGGGACTGGAACCTTACCCATATCTACATCATGTCTTTCTCTAGGAAGCTTCATTGATGTTTGGTGTAATGTTAGTTCATTTCCCCAAAAATCAACATCCACCCATTTGCCGGCTTCTCTATTTCCAGTTTTACACCCTAGAATTTTCGTGTAAAAATCCTCTGCTTTTTTTAAATCTCCAGCAGGTATGGCTAAATGAAATGAATTACTCATGACGTTCTGTATATATTCTTCTTTAAATTTTTCAAGTAGTCATTATATACACAGTATGATCAATTATTTAGAATCTATAAAAAAAAGAGACCCTGCGGCAAAATCATTAGTTAGCATTGTTCTCACATATCCTGGGGTTAAAGCAGTTTTTTTTCACTCGTTTGCTAATTTCTTTTACAAGGCAGGGTTCGATTTAATTGCAAGAATTATTTCTCAAACAGTAAGATTTTTTACAGGAATTGAAATACACCCAGGGGCTAAGATTGGTAAAAATTTATTTATAGATCATGGTATGGGAGTTGTTATTGGCGAAACATCTGAGATTGGAGATGATGTAACAATTTATCACGCAGTTACTTTAGGTGGAAGCTCCCCAAGTATAGATAGTGAGAAACAACGCAAAGAAAAAAGACATCCAACAATTGGCAACAAAGTTGTTATTGGTTCAGGAGCTCAAATAATTGGTCCCGTTAATGTTGGAAGTAATTCGAGAATTGCAGCAAATGCAGTTGTCGTCAAAGACGTCCCTGAAAACGCAACGATGGTAGGAATTCCTGCTAAAGTAGTTAAGCTTGAGAATAAAGGTAATTTTAAACCTTATGGTGTTGATGAAAAAGTGAAAGATGAATAATAAAAATTGGGACTCAAATTTAACACCAGAACAAAATTATGTTTTAAAACAAGAGGGAACAGAACCACCTGGTAGCAGTCCGCTTAATAGAGAGAAAAGAGAGGGTTCGTATCACTGTGTTGGTTGTGGCATAAAACTTTTTGAGTCGACAACTAAATATGAAAGTGGTTCTGGATGGCCTTCATTTTACGAATCTCTACCAAATGTATTTGAAGAAAAAACTGATACACACTTAGGTTATCCCAGGACTGAATATCATTGTAAAAAATGTGGAGGACATCATGGTCATGTATTCGATGACGGACCAAAACCCACTGGAAAGCGTTATTGCAACAATGGCGTGTGCTTAGTTTTTAAACCTAAAAGTTGAAAAGTTATTAACTCACTTTAAAAGTGTTTTGAATACAACTAATCAAAAGTTTAAATTTTAATTTGCCATGTCCACTAGACCAAGGCAACATAAATTTGTAAAACTTTCTTTTCATCCACCATGATAAGAACCATAGTTCCCCATATACTCCTCACAACATTTTCCATACTTATATTTTTTAATAACGCTTGTTCAGAAGAAATAAACTGGAAAACAGCGAAAAATGGAGACAAAATTATTTTTATTCGTCATGCTTTAGCACCGGGAAGAGGTGATCCTGATGGTTTTAAAATTGATGACTGTAAAACTCAAAGAAATCTTAATCAGATAGGCGTTAACCAGTCTAAGAAAATAGGGTCTCTTTTTAAAGAAAACAACATTGAGATAGATCAGGTTTTATCAAGTCAATGGTGTAGGTGTAAAGATACCGCTAAACATGCATTCAAATATTATAAGGAATTTTCAGCATTAAATTCAACTTTCAGTCCTCCATATGACAAAAAAGAAGAAGAACAAATTAAAAAATTAAAAACATTTATTAAAAACTGGGATGGAAACGGAAAGAATTTAATCTTAGTAACACATTATGTTGTAATTTTAGCAATTACTGGCGTTGCAGCCAGCTCTGGAGAATTAGTTATTACTGATAAAGACTTAAATGTTTTGACAACAATTAATACATTTTAATTAAAAATATAATAAACAATTACAAAAATTATCAAGTACTCTATAAAAGTTTTTATTTTAAGTAATTTGCTTTTGTTATTTATTTTTGAGTTAATAAAAAGATTTACTCTAGCAAATGCTAAATTGACCAAAATAATGATTAAAATAATACCTAGAATAGTTTGATAAATACTAAAATTTTTCAACCCATAAAAACAGGCAGCTATTAAAGTAATCCATGAAACATTAGTTACGAATAATGTTATTAAAATTCCAGAACCCTTTTTAAAAATACTTTGAGATTTTATAAAAGAATAGGACCACAAAAGTGTAAATAAAAAGCCTATGTATTTGATTATCATGAGCCAATATTGTAATTGCGGTAAAGTTCAAAGGCAAATATAAAGTTTATATGATCATTAAATTTGCTTTAGCTTTTGGGGCTGGATTTATAAGTTTTCTTACACCTTGTGTCCTTCCAATAATCCCTGGTTACATTTCTTATATTACTGGAAAAGATTTAGGAGAAATAGATAAAGATAAATCAAGTGTTCTAATTAAAACTATTCTTTTTTCATTAGGCTTCTCATTTGTTTTTATAATACTAGGAGCAGCAGCCTCAGCAATAGGAAACGTTCTTCTTTTCTTCTCCAATGAATTAAGGATAGTCGCAGGACTAATAATTATTATCTTTTCATTACAAATGTTAGGTTTTTTAAATTTCTCTTTTTTAAATACTGAAAAAAGAATTCAAACTAATTCAAATTATAAAGATAATTATGCATTTCCTTTTATAGTTGGTGCAGCTTTTGCATTTGGGTGGACGCCATGTATCGGCCCAGTTTTAGGATCTATAATTGCTTTATCTGCAACTGAAGCTACAATTATTAAAGGAATTTTATTATTATCTTTTTACTCTTTAGGACTAGCTATTCCATTTATTTTGTCTGGTTACTTCATGAGTAGATTTTTAAATACTAAAAAAGGTTTTGGAAAATATTATGGAACTATAACAAAATCTGGTGGAGCTATTCTTTTAATTACAGGTATTTTGATTGCTACAAATTATATTCAAGTCATTAGTTATTATATTTTGACGAACTTTCCAATTCTCGCTAAGCTTGGTTAATGAATGAAATTACAGTACTAGGAATTTTTGTTGCTGATATAAGTTTTTCTGGACCTAAAATTCCAAACACTGGAGAAACAATTTTAGGCGATAGTTACAATATCGGACCAGGTGGAAAAGGATGTAATCAAGCAATAGCAATCGCGAGACTAGGTGGAAAGGTAAATTTTATCTCAAAATTAGGTAATGATGATTACGGTAAACTTGCGATTGATAAACTTAAAAAAAATAATATTAATACCTCAAATATTATCATCTCTAATGAGCACAAAACAGGAGTTGCGGGTATTCATGTAGATAAAAACACTGGAAAAAATGCGATTACAGTTGTAAGAGGCGCTCCTTCAAGTTTAACAATAAAAGAAATAGATACAAAATTAATCAAACAATCAAAAATATTTTTAACTCAACTAGAGATACAAATAGAAGTTACTTTACATTGTTTAAAAGCTGCAAAAGAATATGGACTAATAAACATATTAAATCCTGCTCCAGCATGTAAACTTAGTAGTGATTTTTTTAATTTAATTGACTATTTCACACCTAATGAAACTGAAGCAGAGTTTTATACTGGGATTAAAATTAATAATGAAAATGATGCAAAAGTATGCGCAAAAAAACTAACAGATATGGGAATAAAAAAGGTAATAATCACTTTAGGTGAAAAAGGATTATTTTATTCAGACGGTAAAGAAGAAATTTATTTAAAAGCAAGCGCGGATAAAGCATTAGATACTACTGGTGCAGGAGATGCCTTTAACGGAGGGTTTGCTTTTGCATTGCTAAAAGGAAAAAAAATAAAAGAGTGTCTAGAAATAGCTAACAAAGTTGCTGGATTTTCTACTACAAAATTAGGTGCAGGGGACTCAATGCCAACTTTAAAAGATATTAATTTGAAGGTTTAAAAATTAAACAAAGACCGTTGTTGCAAAATCTTTTTCCAGTAGTGCTTGGTCCATCATTAAACACGTGACCATGGTGTACACCACATTTTGCACAATGGTATTCTGTTCTTACTATTCCGAATTTACGATCTACTTTCGTTTTAAATGCTCCTGGTAGAGCCTCAGAAAAAGATGGCCAACCAGTTCCACTATCAAATTTAGCAGTAGAGGCAAAAAGTTTAGCTCCGCAATTAGCACAATGATAAAATCCTTTTCTATTCTCTTTGTTCAACTCACTAGAAAAAGGTCTTTCTGTTCCCTCATTAAACATTATATTTTTTTGTTCATCTGTTAAATTTTTATTGAAGAGTTTTTTAGTTGCTGCTGAGATAAAATTAAAAGGAAGTAATATAGATGAAATTATTGATATTCCTATTATCTTTAAAAAATTCCTTCTCATTAAGACGTTAAAAGTTTATCTAATTCACCGCTTTTATTTGCTTCTTGGAGCTTATCATTTCCACCAATGTAATGATCACCTATAAATATTTGAGGAATAGTTCTTGCACCGTTAGTTCGTTGTAACATTTCTTTTGCTTTAGCTGGATCTTTCCATATATCTAATTCTTCAATTTCAACATTTTTTGTTTTTAGTAAAGCTTTTGCGGCTTCACAAAATGAACAAGGATCCCCAGTGTACATTGTGACTTTTTTCATAATTAATATATATCAGTAATTTTAATTTTTTCCCTGAGCTTTTTTCGCCCAAGTTTAAATTTTTTTCTATGTTTAATACTTGTGTTATGAACTCTTTTTCTCCAAAGCCTAAAAGAACCCGGCCTTAAGGTCTTTCTCATTAATTTAATTACATCTGATTCTGTTTTTCCGGTTTTCTCTCTTATTTCCTCAAAAGTAATACGATCTGCCCATGCAGCCCAAATAACCCAATTGTCATCTTTTTCTTTAGGCTCTGGGTTTTTAACTCTTGTTTGAGGAATTAAACTTCTTTTCTTCATAATTTTCTATATAGTTACTTTTCTAATGTTTCCAAACGATTTTTTTATTTTTTTACAAATAATTTTATTTTTATTCATCACTCCAGGGCCACCACGTGTAGTAATTGTTTCGCATACTTTGAATTATGGAGTCAAAAAGTCTGTTTGGACGGCTTTTGGCGATATATCTGCCAATCTATGTCAAGGTATTTTAGTTGTATTTTTCATAGGAACTTTTCTGAGTGATAATTCTAATATACTTCAAGCATTAAAATGGGCTGGAATTCTATACATTATTTATTTGGCTTACGACACTTACACGTCGAGAGCTAAAATAATAAATTCTGGAAATAAAAATTTGAAGTCTATTTTTTCTTTCTACAGAGATGGTTTTCTCGTTGCAGGTCTTAGTCCAAAATCAATTATATTTTTTGGAACAATTTTTACCTCGTTTATTGATTTTACTACAAACTATACTGCTCAATTTTTAATATTAATAATTACTTACATAGTTTTGGATTTTTTAACTTTGATGATTTATGCTTTTGCGGCGAACAAGGTTTCGATTTGGTTAAAAGATAATCCAAAAATATTAAATACAATCTCAGCGTGTGTATTAATAATAATAGCTATATATGTTGCTGTGACACAAAGTTTTTAAATTATTCTAACTGTTGTTTTAATCTTAATTTCTTGTTTAAATATTTAAAAATTAATTAATTAATTAACAAAGGGGAACTAATGAATAAACTAGTAAAAATATTTACTATATTTATTTCAGCTATCGCTTTAACAATAGCAAGTATCTCTTCTTCTTTTGCAAAAGTTGAAGGCGAATATATTGTTTTAGGTTCAGCGATATCTCTTACAGGAAAATATTCTTCTAATGGGGTACACACTCAAAACGGTTACAACATGGCCGTTGAAAGAATTAACAAAATGGGTGGTGTAAAAGTTGGAGGAAAATCTTATAAATTTGAAATTATCTATTATGATGATGAGTCAAATCCTAAAAGAGCCGCTCAATTAGCTGAAAGATTAATTAAACAAGATGGCGTTCATTACATGCTTGGGCCATACAGCTCAGGTTTGACGAAAGCCATTGCACCAGTAACCGAGAAATATAAAATTCCTATGGTTGAAGCGAATGGTGCATCAAGATCATTATTTACAAAAGGATATAAATACTTGTTCGCGGTGTTATCACCAGCAAACCAATACCTTGAAGTAGCTATCGATCTTGCTGTCGAAAAAAATGGTGGTAAGCCAGTTAAAATTGCACAAGCATTTGAACAAGATGCCTTCTCACAAGACGTGAGACTTGGTATTTTAGATGCTGCAAAAAGAACTGGATCTGAAATCATTATTGATGACAAATTGCCAAAAGAGTTAAATGATATGGCTGCTACATTAGCTAAAGTAAAAGCAACAAAGCCTGATGTACTTGTTGTATCTGGTCACACTAAAGGCGCATTAACTGCAATCAGACAAATATCTGAAATGAAAGTTGATGTACCCATGTTAGCGATGACACATTGTGATGCCGCAAAACTTTCTAAACAACATGGAAAGAAATCAGAATACGCATTGTGTGCTTCTCAGTGGCATAAAAACTTAAGCTACAAAGATAAGTTTTTTGGTTCAGGTAAAAAGTATGACAAAGACTTTAAAAAAGAGTTTGGTTATGCTCCACCATACCAATCAGCTGAATCATCTGCTGCTTTACTAGTGTTTAAAGATGCTTTCGAAAGAGCAAATTCTTTTGATAGAGATAAAGTAAGAGATGCTCTTAAAACTACTGAAATGCAAACTTTCTATGGAAACATTAAATTTGGTCCTGGTGGTCAAAACGTTGCCAAACCAATGATCTTGTTCCAAGTAAGATGTAAAGGTGATACGTGTGAGAATAAAGTTGTTGCTCCGACTAAGTGGGCATCAGATAAATTCTACCACCCAATCCCTAAGTGGTCTGAAAGAAGCTAATAACTTATAAATAATTTGAAAAAGCCCCTAGTTTTCTAGGGGCTTTTCTTTTATAAATTTGAAATTTTATGGACTTTCTAATTTTTAAAGCTCCAATGTTAATGGTCCAAGCATCTTTGGACGGAATTCTTTTAGGTATCTTATTTGCTTTAATTGCATACGGCATGGCTCTTCAGTGGGGAGTAATGAACATAATTAATATTGCTCAAGGTGATTTAGTTATTCTTGGAGGTTATATTGCATACACTATGTATCTTGCTGGAATTCATCCAGCTTGGGGAGTAATTGTTTCCCCAATCATAATGTATTTTGTTGGCTGGGCACTTTATAAATTAGTAATTAATAAAGTTGTAGACCGCGATTTATTTATTTCAATTTTAGCAACTTTCGGTATCGCAATTGTGTTTCAACAATTAATGAATTTTATTTTTGGTGCAGACGTTGTTGTTGCACAGTCTGAATATGGGACAACAATGCTATTTGATAATTCAGTGACTTTACCTAATTCAAAAATATTTTCTGCTTTTATAAGTGTTTTATATGCAGTTGCTTTGGTTGTTTACATGAAAAAATCTAGACTAGGACGAGCGATAAGAGCTACTGCACAAAATGCAAGAGCTGCAAAAATTTTAGGTGTAGACACTGAAAAAGTTTACGCTGCAACGTTTGGTATAAATGCTGCATTATGTGGGATTGCAGGAGCTTTAATTTCTATCACTCTTACTTTACATCCCTATGTAGGACTTCCATATACAGTCAGATCTTTCATGATAGTTATTGTTGCAGGTCTTGGAAATTTACCAGCAGTAGCACTTTCGGGTATGGGATTAGGATTGTTTGAAGAGTTTGCAGATTATATTTTAGGAACAGAATTTAGAATTGGCGCAGTATTTATGCTGCTAGTCTTCATACTAGTTTATAGAAGATTTAAACTTTCAAAGAAAAGGGAGTATTTAAAATAAATGGGTAATATAAAACAAAAGGATTTAATCTTATACTCTGGCCTAATCATCTTAGGTCTAGCTGCACCCTATTTATTTTCTGCTTTTAAAGTTCAACTTACATATCTTTGTGTTTTGATCGTTCTGGCGATGACTTGGAACTTACAGGGCGGAGAAATGGGTTACAATAGTTTTGGAAACATTCTTTTCTATGGTCTAGGAATGTATTTAACCGCTTCAGTTCAGGTGGGGATGTTTTTCCCATTAGCAGAATGGACGGAAAGTGGCGGTGAAAAAACATTCGTGCATACTACCGCACAATATTTTCAAGGTATTGGTGTCGGATTATTAGTTTCAGCAATTGTTCCAGCAATCGTCGCTGGCGCTATAGGTTATGCAATTTTAGGTTTGAGAGGTCATTATTTTGCAATTTGTACTTTGGGTCTTGGAATTGCAGCAGGTGAAATTGCCGGAGGAATAGAAATTATTGGAGCTGGACAAGGTTTCACTACACCGCCTTTCCCCGCAGAAATAGTTGATGTTGAAGCCAGAGGTAAGTTTTTTTACTTTTTAAGTTTTGCGTTATTAATCGGAACATTTGTTTTTGTTAAATATATTTACGGTTCAAGATTCAGATTAATTTTAAATGCGATAAGAGATAATGAAGATAAAGCTGAAGCAATGGGTATTCAAACAATGAAATATAAAATTGTAGGTTGGATGGTTTCTGCATTTTTCTGTGGTCTTGCTGGTGGAATTATGGGTGGACTAATTGGATATATTGACTCAACAGATGTAGCGTTTGACGGAAGAGAGATGGGAGTATTCATGGTTCTTATGGCAATTCTTGGAGGTAAAGGAACTTTATGGGGACCAGTAATTGGCGCAACTTTATTTCATTTTTTTAAAGAAGGTCTTTGGACATTAATATTGGGTTGGCAATATGTTGCGCTAGGGGTTTTAATTGTTGTGATTGTAGTCTATTTCCCAGAGGGATTGATGGGTTGGTTAAGAGAAAAATATCCTGAAAGATTCGGTGAAGTAATCGATGATAAAGATCGGAAAGCACAGGTAGAATTAAAATGAGTATTTTAGAAGTCAAAAATGTAAGTAAATCTTTTGGCGGTGTGCAGGCTAACGTAGATATTTCTGTTTCGGTAGAGCAGGGATCAATAGTTGGTTTAATAGGACCAAACGGTTCTGGTAAGACAACTTTATTTAACTCAATTGTAGGAACACATCCTATCGATCAAGGTTCAATTGTTTTTGATAATACAGAAGTTTCTCAAATGCCTGTTCCTGCGGTAGCTAAACTTGGTTTGCTAAGAACTTTTCAACAAACAAGAATTTATTCAAAACTTAATTGTGTAGAGAATATGCTCATTAGCCATAAAGCTAGTGACTCAGGATTTATCTTTGCTAAAGTACCTGCTGAGCTTACTGAGAAAGCAGAAAATTTACTAAACTTTGTTGGTCTTTATCAAAAAAGAAATTTAAGGGCAGGAGATCTTTCATTCGGACAGCAAAAATTACTTGAATTGGCAATGGCATTAATGAATGAGCCTAAAATGCTTTTATTAGATGAGCCTACAGCTGGAATTAACCCAACTTTGATTAATGGGATAATTGATAGGTTGATTAAAATAAACAAAGATTATGGAATAACTTTATTAGTAATAGAGCACAATATGAAAGTGATTATGAGTTTAGCGCAAAAAATTTTCTGTTTAGCACACGGCAAAATGTTAGCAGAGGGTTCACCTGATCAAATTAAAAATGATAAGCGTGTTGTTGATGCTTATTTGGGAGCACAGTAATGGCAAATCAATATGATGTTTTAGGTAAAGCGCCTGTTTTAGAAGATTTAAACAAATTATCTCCTAATGATGTCCACCTAACCATTAGAGGTTTAAATGCTGGCTATGGAAAAATGGAAATCCTACATAATTTTGATTTAACAGTGAGTAAGGCTCAATCATTATGTTTAATAGGGCCTAACGGAGCAGGTAAATCTACAATACTTCACTCTATTTATGGTTTTACAAATATTTTTGATGGAAAAATTGAACTGGAGGGAAATGAAATAACTAAATTAACTCCAGCTCAAAAATTAAGCAAAGTAGGTATCGCTTATATCTTACAAGATAATTCGGTTTTTCCAGATATGACAGTTGAGGAAAATCTTTTAATGGGTGGCTATATTAAAGACAAACAAGACGAAGCCTATGAAGAAGCAGAAAGAATTTTTGAAAAGTATGAAAGATTAAGAAATAGAAGAAACCAGCCTGCAAAAGTTTTATCTGGGGGTGAAAGAAGATTACTAGAAATCTCTAGAGCTTTAGTAATGAAACCATCAGTATTATTAGTAGATGAGCCGTCAATTGGTTTAGAGCCAAAATATATAAGCATGGTTTTTGAAATTTTAGAGGATCTTCAAAAAGTTGAAAAGAAAACAATTATACTCGTGGAGCAAAATGCTAAAAAAGGATTAGAATTTGCTGACATTGGCTATGTATTAGTTTCAGGACAAACCGCTATCGCAGGTAAAGGTGATGATCTTTTAAAAAATCCAGATGTAGGGAGATTATTCCTTGGTGGATGATAAATTTTAAAATTTTTTTTCAAGGTTTAAAAGCTCTTAAAGGTTCTAAAAGTCCAGCAATACCTCTAGCAGCATGTTTTATAGCTTTAGGTGCGTTACTAAAAGATGCTGGTTTTAACTTACAACAAAGTGCTGCATCAAGTTTATTTACTTATGCATTGCCAGGTCAATTAGTAATGGCAGAGTCTTTATTAGTTGGCGCATCAATAATAAATATATTTATAGCAGTTTGGTTAGTGAATTTTAGACTTTATCCAATGACAGTTTCACTATTTCCTTTGCTTGAACATAAGAAACAACCAAAATGGAAATATTTTTTATCCTGTCATTTTTTAGCTGTTACGTCTTGGTTGATTGCAAAAGACGGTTACCAAAAAATAGATAAAAAATACAGAATAGATTTTTGGATAGGTATAGGTATTGGTACCTGGACCACTGCAATATTAATGACAGTGGTAGGTTATCTTTCAGCTGATTATTTAAACAAAGACATGTTGATCGGTTTAGCAATCGTAAACCCAGTTTATTTCTTTTGTATGATGATAGGTGCCATGAAAAATTTAAGTATTACTAGTGCAGTTTTTGGAGGAACAATACTAGGTCCATTAATTTATACAGTTTCAAGTGAGTGGGCATTGTTGTTTGCAGGAGTTATTGCGGGAACTTTAGCTTTTTTAATTGGAGGAAAAAATGGCAAGTAGCCAAATAATTATATTAGCAATTATTGCAACATCTTTAGCAACGTTTATCTCTCGTTTTATGGGAGCTATTACTTCAAAAAAAGTAAGCGTTAAATCAAAAGTTTTTGAGTGGTTTAATTGTGTGGCTTACGCTACGTTAGCCGCGCTGCTAGGCAGAATGATTGTCTTTCCAGCAGGAGTACTTGCTGACTCTGACCTTTTTATAAGGATTGTAGTGCTAATAATTTGTATAATTATTTTCATGATTTCTAAAAAAAACTTAGTACTCCCAACCATAGTTTCTGCTATACTTTTATCAGTTTTAAATAGCATATGAGCTTAGAAATAAAAGATCATAAAAATTCTAAAAGAGTAAAAGTTATAATTATTAAAGAAAGTGAATTAGACAGGCTAATTTTCCCTTTTAAGAAACATACTATTACTTCCTTAGAGTATAAGCCATTCTCTAGATTTACTTTAGCTAAAAGCGTAAACGAAGTCTTTGAGGGAAAGCTAAGCGGGTCTTTAGTTAATATATTAAACGATAGAAAAACGGGTACAGTAATATTAGAACCGGAAATTAATAATAAAAAATTTGATAAAGACTTTCTCGTAAAACTTTCGACAGGTTTTGCTTATTTAGTTGGCAATCCCAACTTTGACTCAATGAGCGGCAAATATTACGCGAGATTTTATGTAAAACACCAAGATAGCAGCGACTCCTATTTAAGAAAAGCCTACACTAATTTAGATCTTCACACAGACGGCACTTACGTAAAAGAAAAAACAGATTGGTTAATAATGACCAAAATGGAAGAACAGGGAGTTTCTGGCGGAGAGAGTGTCATTTTACATTTAGATGATTGGGAGCACTTAAATGAATTGAGCAATAATCCTATAGGGCAACAAAATTTTACTTGGGGATCCCCTAAAAGTAAAAATATAGATTATAAAGTTGAACATCCTGTTTTTACAAAAGATAAGAGCGGCAAACCTATAATTTCTTACATTGATCAATTTCCAGAGCCAAAAAATATGGAGCAAGGCTTATTTTTACAAAAACTATCTGATTGCTTAGAAGAGAGTAAAAATAAGATTGAATTTCCACTACCTGTGGGATCAACAATATTTTCTAATAATTATTTTTGGTTACATGGAAGGAAACCTTTTAAAGAAAACACCAATTTGAGCAGAGAATTGCTTAGAATCAGAGGAACTTTTTTCAATTAAGACTAGTTGACTCTGATCCAGAGTTCATTTTTAATCTTAAAAATAATTAATTAATTAACAGAGGAAAATAATATGTTTAATAATTTGAAAAAATTAATTAGCTTAGTTTTCGCAACTGTTCTTTTAACTTCAATCTCTTCAACTAGTTTCGCAATCGATAAACTACACTTCATTATCGGTGGTGGCGCTGGTGGTGGTTGGGATGGAACTGCTAGAGGAACTGGTGAAGCTTTAACTAAAGCTGGTTTTTTAAAAAGTGCTTCATATGAGAATATGTCAGGCGGTGGTGGAGGAAAAGCTCTATCATATATAATTAATACTAAGCCAGAAGGCACAGTATTAGTTCAATCAACACCTTTAGTATTAAGATCAATCACTAGACACAAAGGATATGTAAAAGGATCTGGTGTATTATCTTATAAGGATGTTAAGCCAATTGCTGGTGTAATTGGTGACTACGGTGCAATCGCAGTTGCTAAAAATTCACCATACAAAAACTTTAAAGATGTAGTGGATGCTTATAAAAAAGATCCTAAGTCAATTAAAATGGCCGGTGGTTCTGTACGAGGAAGCATGGACCATTTAATTGGTGCACTTGCATTTCAAGAGGCTGGCGCAAACCCTAACAACGTAGTGTACGTACCTTACGATGCTGGCGGTAAAGCTTTAGCTGGACTTTTATCTGGAGAAACTCAAATTCTTTCAACTGGTTTGGGAGAGGTTATGGGAGCTAGAGACCAAGTAAGAATTATTGGTATTACAGCTCCTGAAAGAGTAGGTGATGCTCCTGAAGTTCCAACTTTAAAAGAACAAGGATACGATGTTCAGTTTGTTAACTGGAGAGGTTTCTTTGCTCCTAAGAGTATGCCAAGTGGAGACGTTAAGAAAATCGCTAAAATGTTAGGTGATGTTCAAAAAACTCCAGAATGGGAAACAGTTAGAAAAAGAAATGCTTGGGTTAATATTTATAATCCAGGAAGTAAATTCGACAGTTTCTTAAAGAAACAAACGAAAGAAATGACAAAGTTAATGAAAAAACTAGGTGTTATCTAGTTAATTAACTTAGAGGAAGAGCAGTGAAAATAAATTCAGTAAAAATTATTTCGCTGCTCTTCTTTGTTTTATCAGCATTTTATTTATATACAGCTCATCAAATACAAGTTTTTGCTTTCGATGAAGGTGCTCCTTTTAATGCAAAAACCTTTCCTATTTATTTAGGTTATGCAGGAATGTTTTTTTCCGGTTTGAAAATTGTTTTACCAGATCAAAAACCAGTAGAAGTTGATCCAACATATTTAGAATTTAAAAAAACAATCTTACTAGTGCTCACTATGGTTGTTTATGGTGCAACGATACTTAAAGTTGGTTTCTTTTTATCTACTTCTTTATTTTTAGTATTTTCTTATTATTTTTTGGGTGAGAGAAGATGGAAATTTATATTAATTTTTTCTTTTCCTTTTGTTGCAATTTTTATGTACCTCTTACATGGAGTTTTAGCCGTTTATCTTAGAGATCCGTTATTAAAATACATAGGAATAATGGGATGATTGAAGGGATACTAATTGGATTAAAGACTGCTTTATCTTTTCAAAATCTAATGATGGTGATGATTGGATGTTTTGCTGGAACAATTATTGGAATGCTTCCTGGTTTGGGCCCAATGACAGCGATCGCTTTAATGATACCAATTACTTACGGATTTGACCCTGCCACAGGACTTATTTTGATGGCAGGAGTTTATTATGGAGCTGTTTTTGGCGGTTCTACTTCCTCAATTTTAATTAATGCACCTGGTGTGCCCGGAACTGTAGCAACATCATTTGATGGTTACCCTATGGCTCAACAAGGTAAAGCAGGTAAAGCTTTAGCAATCGCAGCTTATAGTTCTTTTGCCGGCGGTACGATTTCAGCAATTTTTTTATTAATTGCAGCACCAAGTTTGTCTAAAGTTAGTTTATCTTTCAGATCACCAGATTATTTTGGTTTAATGATACTCGGTTTAACTGCAGTCGCAGCTTTTTCCTCTAAAGGAAATTTTTTAAAAGCTATGATGATGTGTGTATTAGGTTTGATGTTGGCATCTGTTGGTCAAGATACTTTGTCTGATATTCCAAGATTTACGTTTAATAATATGAATCTTTCTGATGGTATAAGTTTCGTTTTAGTAGTAATGGCAACTTTTGCAATGAGCGAAGCTTTAACTATAATTATAAAAGGGAACGATCCTTCTAAAGCTGCAAAACAAATTTCTTTAACAGACTTAGGTTCTATCAAAGTTAGTAAAGAAGAAACTAAACAAATGGCTGTGACTATTCCTCGTTCATCTATTTTAGGGTTTATTATCGGAGTATTACCTGGAGCAGGCGCAACAATTGCATCATTTTTAGCTTATGGGATGGAAAGGAACTTTGTTAAAAGTGCGGAAAAAGAAAAATTTGGAAAAGGAAGTGTCCAAGGTTTGTCTGCACCTGAAACTGCAAATAATGCAGCATGTTCAGGGTCTTTTGTCCCTTTACTTACATTGGGAATTCCTGGAAGTGGTACGACCGCAGTTATGCTTGGGGCATTACTTGGTTTCGGTATTCAACCAGGTCCTAGATTATATGAAACCAATCCAGAAATATTTTGGTCTGTTATCATGTCAATGTATATAGGGATGGTTGTTCTTTTAATACTCAATCTTCCATTAATTCCATATATTGCAAGAATTCTTGCTGTACCAAGAACATTTTTAATACCAATGATATTATTTTTTTCAGTTACTGGAATTTATTTAATGTCTTTTAATAATTTTGATATTTTTTTAATGATTGGAATAGCTGTTATAGCTACAATACTTAGATTATATGATTTTCCAATGCCTCCATTAATATTAGCATTTGTTCTAGGCGGGCTTATGGAGGAAAATTTAAGAAGGTCATTATTAATAAGCGATGGTTCCTGGTCATTTCTTTGGAACAGGCCATTGACACTTTGCATTATGATTACTATCGTATTGATTTTAATTTGGCAAATTTATAACAGTTATTTCAAAAAAGGTAACTCTAGAGTCTAACGTATTTTTTTGTTCTATCTACAGCCCAATCTTTTGGACCGTTTAATGCTATAAAAATAAAACCACCTGCTAATCCTAAATTTTTTAAGAAAGCAACTATTTGCATTTGATTACCAAAATCTGTGTGAAATATAATTGCTGTGGTAATAGAAAAAATCGCCAACAAAATTGCTGATATTTGAGTTTTATAACCAATGATTATTAAGATTGGCAAAATAATCTCTAAAATTATTGTAGGCCACAATAATAGTCCGGGAACACCATAACCTTCCATCCAACTTACAGTTTGATCAAAATTAAAAATTTTGTTGTAACCAGACAGTAAAAACACTGAAGAGATAAAAAATCTAGCTAGTAGATCTAATAAATTAGACATAATGCATTTAAACTTATTGAAAAGGAGGAGTCAAAACAAGATTGATTAAATTAGGTTTTTTTGCGTAAATCTTAATATAATTGGTACAATAAATAAAATCATTAGCAATCTAATAATATGGTGAAAAGAGACAAATTCAGGATCCAAATTAAAAAATATTGCAATTACTGCTACTTCATAAATCCCCCCTGGGCAGTAAGATAAAAGTAATGTAAAAAAATTTTTATCAATTACAAGACTAGCAACAAGCGCAGCTAACAAACCTAAAATTACTAGTAAAAATGTTGCAATAAAACTATGCAAAGTATTTTGTGCGATTTCATTAAATGTTTTATTTGCAAATCTACAACCAACTGATGAACCTAGTATTAACAAGCAATAGTCAATGATATTGGGAGGCAATCTGTAACTTGCAAGTTCAGAAATTTGTAAAATTCCACTTGCAAATAAAGTCCCTGATAATAAAGCTGCAGGAATTCTTAATTTATCGAAGACCAATATAATAATTAAAGAAGATATAATTAGAAAAATTAAATTAATGAGATTTTGATCTTCAAAGTTTTTATAATCTACCTCAATACTTTGAGTTTCGTAAAAACTATCTACAATAAATGGAAAAACTGTAATTATAATTATTAATCTTATCAAATGAGAAGTTGCTACTTGACTCAAATCAGTTTTTTTTTCATCTTCCGCTAAAATCATTAACGGACCTAGTGCCCCTGGAGCGGCAGAAAAAATTGATGTTTTTTCTTCGTATTTCGAAAATTTTTGAAGATATTTCGATACTATAAATACGCTTAAAATAATATAAACAAGCATTATACATGACGTCCAAGCCCACTGGTGAATTTGAGAAAATAAACTTTTGTCAATATAATTACCTATATATAAACCTAATAAAATTAGTATTGAGGATAAAACCAATTTTGGCATTTTTATATTTAAACCAGCTAAAGTAGCAATTGAGGTTGCAATCATTGGGCCTAAAAACCATGCTAATGGTATATTGAAATACTCTGCGATAATTGCACTTGGCAAAGATATAATTATAACTAATGCAAATTCTTTAGAGAATATTTGTTTAAAATTTTCTTTATTAAAGGGTATAGCTTGGTTATTCTGCATAATTCATGATTATAGGTTTTTTAGGAACTGGCCATATTACATCTTCTGTTATTGAGGGGATTTCAAAGTCTAAATTAAAAATAAAAAAAATTTATATTTCCCCTCGCAACAAAAGCTTAGCAAAAAAGTTGAGTAAAAGATTTAAAAAAGTTTCAATTTCAAAAAATAATCAACAATTAGTAGATAAATCTGATTGGATTTTTTTAGCTATTACCCCATCAGTTGGCAGAAAAATTCTAAGTAAACTTCATTTTAGGAGGAATAAAAAGATCATTAGTTTTATTTCAACAATAAACATTAAAGAATTAAAAAAATTTACAAAAAATAATAATTTAACTAGAGTGATTCCACTTCCATTTATTGGAACTAGAAAAGGACCAATAATTATTTGTCCGATAAATAAAAAAGTTAAAAGTTTTTTTAGTCATCTAGGCAGTCCGATTGAGATTAAAAATGAAAAATTATCAAGAGGATTTTGGAGTACGTCATCTTTTATGGCGCCTTACTATCATTTATATTTGAACACAAGTAATTGGTTGATATCAAAGGGAATAAAAAGAAAAGAAGCTGAAGAATATATAAGAAATCTTTTCCTTGCTCTGTCTTTCGATGCGGTAAACAAAAAAAAATTATCTTTAAAACAACTTGTACTAGAATCTCAAACTTCTAGAGGTACGAACGCTTATGTTCTTAAGGAATTAAAAAAAAAGAAATTTTACAAAGTTCAACAAAAAGTTTTAAATAGTGTTTTTAAAAAATTTAAAACTTAATAATGGACCTAGCATATTTTTTACAACAGCTGATTAATGGAATAACTTTAGGATCTGTGTATGGTTTAATCGCAATTGGATACACCATGGTCTATGGAATAATCGGTATGATTAATTTTGCTCATGGCGATATCTTTATGGTTGGTGCATTTGTAGCTTTAATTTCTTTTATTATTTTTGCACTAACGAGTATTGCATTACCAATTGTTTTATTGTTAACACTTTTGATAGCTATGGTTTTTACAGCTTGTTATGGCTGGACTGTTGAAAAATTAGCTTACAAGCCTTTAAGAAAGTCTTTTAGATTGGCTCCATTGATTTCTGCTTTAGGAATGTCGATTGTTTTACAAAATTATGTTCAAGCTGCGCAAGGAGCGAGAATAAAAACTTTGCAACCAGTTATACAAGGTGGCTTTACATTTATGGAAGATACAGGATTCACTGTTTCTTTAAGTTATTTACAAATTTTTATTGTTTTAGTTACTATTTTTTTAATGGCAATTTTTACAATACTCATAACACGAACTGCACTAGGTAGAGCTCAAAGAGCTTGTGAGCAAGATAGAACTATGACGGCTTTAATGGGTATAAACGTTGATAGAACTATTTCTATAACGTTTATAATTGGCTCTTCACTTGCCTCTGTCGCAGGCATGATGTTTGTAATGTATTACGGCGTTATCGATTTTTATATTGGTTTTCTTGCTGGTATAAAAGCGTTTACCGCTGCAGTGCTCGGTGGAATTGGGTCGATTCCTGGCGCTATGCTTGGTGGATTGCTAATAGGTTTAATAGAAGTATTTTGGTCAGGGTACATTTCAATTGAATATAAAGATATTGCTGCATTTACAGTATTAGTGGTGGTTTTAATTTTTTTCCCTACAGGATTTTTAGGTAAACCGGATATTGAAAAAGTTTAAAATGAGAAAAAATTTTTTAAAATTTTCGGTAAAAGATAGTCTCTTTACAGGTTTAATTGCTTTAGCTTTATTTGGGCCTATAGTTGGTCTAAGAACAGTTGCTAAAAATGAAATTCTTATAGTACAACCAAAATGGTTAATAGTAATATTAATTGTTGCGGTCTGTGCTATTGGGAGGTTTTTAATAAATTTATACGTTTTTAAAAGAGATCAAAAACTTGGAAACCAGTCAACCATTGGAAAATCAATAGGAAATTTTTTAGATACCAAGGGAACACAAATCGCTATTAGTGCAATTATTTTTTCAGTAATTTTTCCTTTTTTGCCTTTTACAGATAGATATTTAATGGATATTGCAATCATGATGTTGACCTACATTATGCTTGGCTGGGGTTTAAATATTGTAATTGGACTCGCAGGTCTTTTAGACCTTGGATATGTTGCTTTCTATGCAGTGGGAGCTTATTCCTACGCTTTGTTTGCAATTCATTTTGGTTGGTCTTTCTGGATTTGTTTGCCGCTTGCTGGAATATTTGCTGCAATGTTTGGAGTTCTTTTAGGTTTTCCTGTTTTAAGATTGAGAGGAGATTATCTCGCGATAGTAACGCTTGCATTCGGCGAAATGATTAGAATTTTATTGCTAAATTGGTATGAATTAACCAAAGGTCCAGATGGTTTAACAGGTATACCTAGACCCTCTTTTTTTGGATTACCTTTTAAAAGTTTTCCAGATGAAGGAGAACAAACCTTTCATACTTTTTTTGGATTAGAATACAATCCAATGCAAAGAATTATATTTCTATATTATCTTATTTTGGTATTAGCATTAATTACAAATCTTTTTACTATTAAGATACGGAAATTGCCTATAGGCAGAGCATGGGAAGCTTTAAGAGAAGACGAAATAGCTTGTAAATCACTGGGCGTCAATCCAAGAAATACGAAACTTACGGCATTTGCAATTGGAGCAATGTTTGGTGGATTTGCTGGTTCTTTTTTTGCTACAAGACAAGCTTTTATTAGCCCAGAAAGTTTTACGTTTATTGAGTCCGCTATAATAGTAGCCATTGTAGTTTTAGGAGGAATGGGTTCCCAAACTGGTGTTGTTCTTTCAACAGTTTTTTTAATTGGATTAATCGAAGTATTTAGGGATTTTGAATCATATAGGATGATAGCATTTGGAGGAGCAATGGTATTAATTATGATCTTTAGACCAAGAGGAATATTAGCTACTAGAAAACCCACAATAATTTTAAATAATAAGGACTAAACATATGAATTCAAAATTACTTGATGTAGAAAATTTAACTATGAAATTTGGTGGTCTGTTAGCTATAGACGATCTAACTTTTTCAGCTAATAAAGATCAAATTACATCAATTATTGGACCCAACGGAGCTGGCAAAACAACTGTGTTTAATTGTTTAACCGGTTTTTATAGAGCAACTGCAGGTTCAATGTATCTAAATAAAGAAAATGAAAGATTAAATTTGAGAAAATTTTCTGATTTTAGAATCGCCCAGAATGCAGGAGTAGCAAGAACTTTTCAAAATATTAGATTATTTCCACAGATGTCAGTTTTAGAAAATATGATGGTAGCACAACATAACAAGTTAATGGACGCTTCTGGTTTTACCCTATTAGGTTTATTTAACTCTCCTTCTTTTGTAAAAAAAGAAAAAGAAGCGATGGAGATTTCAAAATACTGGCTAGATATTATTGGGCTTACAAAAAGAGCCGACGATGATGCAGGAGACTTACCGTACGGAGATCAGAGAAAATTGGAGATTGTAAGAGCTATGTGTATAAATCCACATTTGCTTTGTTTAGATGAACCAGCAGCAGGGTTAAACGCTAAAGAGTCTGCTGATTTAAATAAACTTCTACTTTTTATTAAAAATGAAAAGAAAACCGGCATCCTTCTTATTGAGCATGACATGAGTGTTGTAATGGAAATCTCAGACCATGTTGTAGTTTTGAATTATGGAAAAAAAATCTTTGAGGGGACTTCCCAAGAAACGAAAAAAAGTACTGAAGTAATTGAGGCTTATTTAGGAACAGACGATTAATTATGCTTAAAATTTCAAACATAGAAACATTTTATGGTAACATACAAGCTCTAAGGGGAGTAAATGTAAAAGTTGAAAATGGAGAAATCGTTGCTCTAATAGGTTCGAATGGAGCAGGTAAATCAACTTTATTAATGACAGTAAGTGGAGTCAATAAAGCTTCTGCTGGTGAAATAGTTTTTAACGATAAAAACATTGAGAGTCTTTTACCTCATGACATAGTAAATTTAGGAATTTCTCAAGTTCCAGAAGGTAGAAGAATTTTTTCTAGATTGACAGTTGAGGACAACTTAAGACTTGGGGCCTCATCTAATGATAAAGGAATTCATTATTCTAAGGATATTAAAGATATTTATGATTTATTTCCTATTTTAAAAGATAGATTGGGTCAAAGGGGCGGAACTCTTTCTGGAGGAGAACAACAAATGTTAGCAATTGGTAGAGCTTTGATGGCTAGACCAAAAATGCTTCTTCTAGACGAGCCTTCACTAGGTATTGCACCTAAACTTGTAAATCAAATATTTGTCGCTATTAAAAATATTAATAAGGAAAAAAAAGTGACCATTTTTTTAGTTGAGCAAAATGCAAAAAAAGCTCTTGAACTTGCTGATAGAGGGTATGTTTTGGTCAATGGGAGCGTGACACTCGAGGGCTCAGGACAAGAGCTACTTAAAAATGAGGATATTCAAGCTGCATACCTAGAAGGTGGCGGTAAAAAATAGCATTTTTCTATATTTACAAGTTTGCAGATGTAGTGTTCAATTAAGGAATTAATTAATTAATTAACAACTAAAAAAGAGGAACATATGTTAAGAATAATGAAAAAATCTCTTACATTAATCGCTTCAATCTTTTTATTAGGATCAATAACTGTAAAAGCAGACATAATAGTTGCTTCAGCAGGACCTATGAGTGGTCAGTATGCATCTTTTGGTGCTCAGTTAAAAGCTGGTGCTGAGATGTGGGCTAAAGATACTAATGCAAAGGGAGGCATATTAGGAGAAAAAGTTAAATTAGTAATTGGTGATGATGCTTGTGATCCAAAACAAGCTGTGGCCGTAGCGAATAAATTTGCTGGTCAAGGCGTAACTTATGTAGCAGGTCATTTCTGCTCAGGATCATCTATACCAGCTTCTAAGGTATATACAGAGGAAGGTATTATTCAAGTCTCACCAGCTTCAACTAACCCAGCCTTCACAGATGAAGGTGGACCTAATGTATTTAGAGTTTGCGGAAGAGACGATCAACAAGGTGAAGTTGCTGGTGCTTTTTTAGCAAAGGAATATAAAGGTAAAAAAGTTGCAATTATTCATGATAAGACTGCTTACGGAAAAGGTTTAGCAGACGCTACTAAGAAAAATATGAATAAAGGTGGACTAAAGGAAACAATGTATGAAGCATTTACTGCGGGTGAGAAAGATTACTCAGCATTAGTTTCAAAATTAAAATCCAATAATATTGATGCAGTATATCTTGGCGGCTACCACACTGAAGGTGGTTTAATAGTTAGACAAATGAGAGACCAAGGTATGAACACTAAATTAATAAGTGGTGATGCATTAGTAACTGCTGAATACTGGCAAATTACTGGAGACGCTGGTGAAGGTACTTTAATGACTTTCAGTCCAGATCCTAGAAATAACCCAGAGGCTGCACCACTAGTTAAAAAGTTTAAAGCTGCTGGAATAGAGCCAGAGGGATACGTACTGTACTCTTATGCTGCACTTCAAGTTTTTGAACAAGCTGCTAAAGCTGCAGGATCAGTAGACAGAGCAAAAGTTTTGAAAGCTATGAAAAAAGGTAAATTCAAAACTGTACTTGGTGAGTTGAGCTTTGATAAAAAAGGTGATGTAAGCTTACCAGGTTATGTATTTTATGAGTGGAGCAAAGGAAATTATAAACAATTATAATTCAGTTGCTTAACTAATTTAAAAGGGGGCTACGGCCCCCTTTTTTGTTTATAGAAAGGAATTGTTATGGAAATAAATTATGATGATTTTAAAAAAGTGCAGATTAAGCTTGGCACTGTATTGGAAGTAAAAAAAAATGAGAAAGCTAGAAAACCTTCATTAGTAATAAAAGTAGACTTTGGAAAAGATATTGGAATTAAACAATCCTCTGCTCAGATCACTCACTATTATAACTCTGAAAATTTGGTAGGAAAACAAGTAATCGGAGTATGTAATTTTCCAAAAAAAAATATTGCTGGCGTTGTATCTGAAGTGTTGATACTAGGGGCAATAGAGAAAGATGGAAAAGTTGTCCTAGTGCACCCATCTCAGAAAACTGATAATGGTTTAGATATAGCTTAATGAGTTCTGAAATATTTAATTGGAGTTGTAAGCACACTTGGACGAGAAGTGCAAAAAATACTTTTTGGTGTTTACTTGGCTGTTCTATTGGAGATTTTGGAACTATTTTATTTTTTCAATTAACTGAAATACCTTTTCCTGTTTTAGGAATTATGGTCCTAGCAATAATTAATGGAATTATTACAAGTATAATTTTAGAAACCTTAATTTTGTTAAAACAGAATTTTAAACTAAAGTTAGCTTTTAAAACTGCAGTAGGCATGAGTTTAATTTCAATGCTTAGTATGGAAATAGCGATGAACGCTACCGACTATTTTTTAACTGGAGGAGCTATTTTAACATGGTGGATTGTACCAATAATGTTAGTAGTAGGATTTGTAACTCCTTGGCCATATAATTATTGGAGACTAAAAAAATTCAACTTAGCTTGTCACTAATTTAACTAATATTTGATATTCACTGTTGCGATCATTCCAACTTCATAATGACCTGGTACATTGCAGGCAATTTCAAGATCCATTGCATTTTCAAATTTCCAAATTAGAACCTGCTTCTCTTTGGGTTGTAGTAACACGCTATTACTATGTGAGTGTCCCATAGCTTTATCCATCTTGGACATTTTTTTCATTTTTTCTCTATCTAATGTATCTGCAAACAAAATTTCATTATCGACCATCCTTTGCATTTCTGGTTGATGCTTTTTATGCATCATAGCGTTCCCAATATTAAATTCATGAACTAGCCCTCCCAGATTTTCTACCTCGAATTTAATTGTCTCTCCCGATTTAACATCGAAATTTTTTGGTTCATAATAATTATCGTACATTTTAACTTTAATAACTCTATTTACATCTTTTGGGAGACCTTTAGATCCTATCATCATATTTTTATCAGCTAAAACCGTAGTCATAGACACGCTTATTGATAAAATTAACGATAGTAGTAAATTTATATTCATAAAAATATGTTAGTATATAATTGATTAAGCGTTTTTAATTAATGCGTTATTTTTACGCAAAAAGACAATTATTAAATGATATCAAACTTATTGCCTTTAGTTTTATTCGGATTTGTTACAGCATTTACGCCGGGACCAAATAATATATCCGCAGCTTACTCTGGTTTTAACTTTGGTTTTAAAAAAACAATTCCTTTAATGTTAGGCGTAATTTTTGGTTGGACATCATTACTATTGATGATGGAGTTAGGCCTGGTATTAATTTTTCAAAAAATCAATTATTTACAATCAGTAATTAAAATTTTGGGTTCAATTTTTTTGGTATATTTAGCTTATAAAATTTCATTTTCTAGTACGAATCTTGAAAATAAGATTAAGAACCCAATAACATTTTTAGAAATGTATTTATTTCAATTTATAAATCCAAAAAGTGTTGTTGTTGCGATGACTGCAGTATCTATATTTGTTGATACAAGCAACAATTATATAAGAGATGTGATAATTGTTACTTTTATATATTTTTTAATGGCAGTTTTTTCGATAAGTAGTTGGTGCTTGATGGGTAAATATGTGAGAAAATTTGCCACAAGCGACAGGTTTATTAAGAATTTCAATTACATTATGTCTTTTTTACTTATCGTTTGTGTAATTTTGTTTTATGTATAGCGCATGAAATTCAATAGTAAAAATTCTTTTAAATCCTTAGACGTAATCAAATCATCAGGAAAAGAATATAAGATTTTTAATTTAATTAAGGCAGAGAAAAATGGATTAAGTGGCATCTCCAAACTTCCTAAATCATTGAAAGTTTTATTAGAAAATTTATTAAGGTATGAGGATGATTTAACTGTAAACAAGCAACAAATTATTGCTATCAAAGATTGGCTAAAAAATAAAAAGTCTAACACTGAAATTGCTTTTAGGCCTGCAAGAGTTTTAATGCAAGATTATACGGGAATTCCAGCTGTAGCAGATTTAGCAGCAATGAGAGATGCTGTTAAAAATAAAAACAAAGATCCAGAAAAAATAAATCCTTTATCAACTGTAGACTTAGTTATCGACCATTCCGTAATGGTTGATGAATATGCTTCAGGTAAATCATTTGATAAAAATGTAGAGAGGGAATTTTCTAGAAACGGTGAGCGTTATTCTTTCTTAAAATGGGGTCAGAAAGCATTTGATAATTTCAGAGTGGTGCCTCCTGGAACAGGTATTTGCCATCAAGTAAATTTAGAATATTTATCAAAAGTTGTTTGGTCTTCTAAAAGTGGAAAAGAATTATATGCTTATCCAGATACGTTAGTTGGAACAGATAGCCATACAACCATGGTTAATGGTTTATCCGTATTAGGTTGGGGAGTCGGAGGGATTGAAGCCGAAGCAGCCATGTTGGGACAACCCATTTCAATGTTAATTCCAGAGGTAATTGGTGTTGAATTAAAAGGTAAACTCAAAGAGGGAGCTACAGCCACCGATTTAGTTTTAACAATCGTTGAAATGCTTAGAAAAAAAGGAGTAGTTGGAAAATTTGTAGAATTTTATGGAGAAGGACTTAAAAATTTGACTTTAGCTGATAGAGCAACTATTGCAAATATGGCACCAGAGTACGGAGCTACTTGTGGTTTTTTTCCTGTCGATGAAGAATCATTGAAATATTTAAAACTCTCTGGAAGAGACGAAACAACTATAGCTTTGGTAGAAAAATATTCCAAAGAGCAAGGATTGTGGGCAAGTTCTAATGTAGAGTTTACAGATACAGTTTCACTTGATGTGAGTACAGTCGTGACGAGTATTTCTGGGCCTAAACGACCACAAGACAAAGTTCTATTAACTGATGCAGCAAGCGCATTCGCAAAAGTTTATAAAGAAAATGTAAAAAGAACAAAATCGTTAGAATCAAATGTTGACGGAGCAGATTTTAAATTGAAGGATGGAGATATTGTTATAGCAGCAATTACGTCTTGCACTAATACATCTAATCCGAGTGTTCTAATAGGGGCTGGGCTTTTAGCGAAAAAAGCTTCTGAGAAAGGATTAAAAGTAAAACCATGGGTTAAAACTTCTTTAGCCCCAGGTTCTCAAGTCGTTACTGACTACTTGGAAAAAGCTGGCTTAAGTAAATATTTAGATGAATTAGGTTTCAATCTAGTTGGATACGGTTGCACTACATGCATTGGTAATTCTGGTCCACTTAATAAAAATATATCAGATGCGATTAACAAAAAAGATTTATACGCTGTTTCAGTATTATCCGGAAATAGAAATTTTGAAGGTAGAATTAATCCAGATGTTAAAGCAAATTACCTAGCATCTCCACCCTTGGTAGTTGCTTATGCACTAGCAGGAAATATGAATTTTGATTTATATAAATCCCCATTAGGTATTGATAAAGAGGGTAAAGAAGTTTTCTTAAAAGATATATGGCCAAGCAATAAAGAAATTGAAGATATAATACTTACCTCATTAAATGCTGATATGTTTAAAAAAAGATACTCTAATGTTTCAGAAGGGCCAAAAGAATGGAAAGAAATAATCACAGTTGATAGCGATATCTATAACTGGGAACAGAATTCCACTTATGTCAAGAGACCACCTTTTTTTGACAATCTTCCAGATAAACCTGAAGGCTTTAAAGCTATCAATGACGCTAGAATACTTCTATTATTGGGAGATACAGTAACCACAGACCATATTTCCCCTGCTGGAAGTATTAAAAAAGATAGTCCAACAGGCGATTATTTTATGGAGCACCAAATCCAGCAACAAGACTTCAACTCTTATGGAGCAAGAAGAGGCAATCATGAAGTGATGATGAGAGGAACTTTTGGAAATATCAAAATTAGAAATGAGATGGCACCCGGGACTGAGGGAGGATTTACCACTTTACAGCCTGATGGTAAAGTCATGAGTGTTTACGAAGCTGCTATGGAATACAAAAAAAGAAATAATGATTTAATTGTTGTTGCAGGAAAAGAATATGGAACAGGATCATCAAGAGATTGGGCAGCTAAAGGAACAAAATTGTTGGGAATCAAAGCAGTATTAGCTGAAAGTTTTGAACGAATTCACAGATCAAATTTAGTCGGAATGGGTGTTTTACCACTACAATTTAAAGAGGGTTTTGATCGAAAAAAATTAAAAATTACAGGCTCCGAACTTATAACCATAATAGATATTGAGAAAGGTATTAAACCTAGAGCTGAAGTTGCTTGTGAAATTAAATACAAGGATGGTACTATTAAAAAGATACAAGCCTTAAGTAGAATAGATACTGAAAATGAAATAGAGTACTATAAAAATGGTGGAATTCTTCAGTACGTTTTGCGTAACATGCTTAATTAATGAGAAATATTACAGTTAAAGTTCATCCCTCAAAAGCTAATTTGAAAAAGAAAGAGCAATTAGCTTGGAAGATCGCAGAAATTGCCTCTGATAAAGCTAAAATTAATAAAGAAGCAGTTGAGATGGTTATTAATAGAATTATTGATAACGCTTCAGTAGCTATTGCCTCATTCAATCGAAAACCTGTAGTTTCAGCTAGACAAATGGCTTTAGCTCATCCTAGAAAAGACGGAGCAAATATTTTTGGTTTAAGTCCAAAAATGAAAGTTGCTTGTGAATGGGCAGCCTGGGCAAATGGCACTGCTGTTAGGGAATTAGATTATCATGACACCTTTTTAGCTGCAGACTATAGTCACCCTGGAGATAATATACCCGCTATATTAGCGGTCGCTCAACAGAAGTCTTGCAATGGTATTGATTTAATAAGAGGAATTCTTACTGGGTATGAAATTCAGGTAAATTTGGTAAAAGGCATATGTCTTCACGAACATAAAATAGATCATATTGCTCATTTAGGACCTAGTGTAGCAGCTGGTGTTGGAAGTTTATTAAAATTAAATACAGAAACAATATATCAATCTGTGCAACAAGCATTACATACTACTATTTCTACAAGACAATCAAGAAAAGGTGAAATTTCATCTTGGAAGGCGTTTGCTCCAGCTCACGCTGGAAAGTTAGCTATTGAGGCAGTAGATAGATGTATGAGAGGTGAAGGCGCTCCCAGCCCAATTTATGAGGGAGAAGATAGTGTTATTGCGTATGTTTTATCAGGACCAGGAAAAAAATATGTTGTTCCTCTTCCAAGGCTTAACGAGCCAAAAAGGGCTATTTTAGAAACATATACTAAGGAGCATTCTGCTGAATATCAATCTCAAGCGCTCATAGATTTAGCTATTAGTTTAAACAAAAAAATCAAAGATTTGTCAAAAATAAAAAAGATTATTATAGAAACTAGTCATCATACTCATTATGTTATAGGAACAGGAGCTAATGATCCTCAAAAAATGGATCCCTACGCAAGTCGAGAAACTCTAGATCATTCAATTATGTATATATTTGCTGTAGCATTAGAAGATGGATCATGGCATCACATTAAATCTTATACTCCTCAGAGGGCTAGAAGAAAAAGCACTATCAATCTTTGGCATAAAATAGTTACTAGAGAAGATAAAAAATGGACAAAGAAATATCACAATAAAAATTTTAGAAAGAAATGTTTTGGGGGTAAAGTTATAATTCAAATGAAAGATGGCTCAAGAATATCTCAGGAAAAAAACGTTGCAGATGCCCATCCTAGTGGCTTAAGGCCTTTTAAGAGAGAAGATTATATAAAAAAATTTAAAATTTTAACATCAGAGATTATTACTAAAAAAGAGTCAGAAAGGTTTCTGAAAACTGTGCAAAATTTAAAGAAACTTAAACCTAAAGACTTAAAAGGGCTAAATATTCAGATAGGACGTAGAATCAAGGTTATTAAAAAGCTGAAAAACTCCATATTTTAATCTTTATAAAATAAAGGTTAAAAAGTAAGAAATTAAACGCCTAGTGTTGCTGAAAAGCAACAAAAAAAGCTATATTTTAAGCCATTTTTTGAATTTTAAGCCTTATTTTAAGGTATGATTTTATTAGACAATTTAGCCAAATTTCTTTAATTGGTTATGCTTAATCGACGATTAATATTAATAACAAAGGAAAGTTCATGAACAAATTAATTACAATTTTAGCGTTGATCGTAGCATCTTTTGGTTTTTCTGTAGCTAATGCAGGACAATTCGGACTTGGTGTTACAGGATCGATAGCTTCTATTGATGCGTCTGGTACTGAAGCAGATAAAGACGGTACTGCGGACTCATCTTTAAGATCTGCTTCCGCTGGTAACAATGCCATGATAAGTTCAATCTTTGCTGAATACAGCTTAGACAATGGATTTACAGTTGGTTTTGACCATATACCTGGAAGTGCAAACGTAAGTAATAAAACGATTACAAGAACTGATGACTCTGCTGAGTCAGCGCAAGATGGTAACAGATCAGCTAACGCTGAAATAGAAAACCACAACACTTTCTATGCTGAATTACCAATTCACGCTGGTTTATATGTTAAAGCTGGTTTACTAGAAATGGACGTAAATGCCACTGAAAGTGACACAGTAACAACAGCTGGAAGTTATGGTTCAGTTACGATTGATGGAGAAATGTGGGGAATTGGATACAGAAATTCTTTCGGAAATAACGGTTTTTACAAAGTAGAAGCTACGAAAAGAACGTATGACACAATAACTCTAAATTCTACAACATCAGATAAAGGAAACAAAGTTACAGCTGACCTAGATGCAACATTAGCGACATTTGCATTAGGCTTTAACTTCTAATTACTTTACAATTTTTAAAAATTAAAAACCCTCTTAAATTATTTTAAGAGGGTTTTTTTTATTAGTTCAATATCAAAATATTTACATTTAATACAAAAGCGTAACTTGACCAAAGCAAGTAAGGGATCATTAAGTAGAAACTTAATGTATATTCTTTATAGTAAATTTTCATTAAATATATAATAAAGCTTATAATTATCATTAAGTCTAATAATGCTAAACCAATTTTATGAAAATAGAAAAAAATTATACTCCAGAGACTATTAAAAAATAAATGTACCAAGTAAATAATTAATATGTTCTTGTTAGCTGTTTTATTCAAAACTAACCATACCGATATTGACATCAAGAAATATAGCAAAGTCCAAACGGGACCAAAAACCCAGCTAGGTGGATTGAAAGCAGGAAGATTTAATTCGGAATACCACGGTTCTTTAAAGGAAGATGTGGCAAAACCACCAATAGCCGAGGCAGAAAACGTAATTAAAAGTATTAAGATAAGAGATAAATATTTATTTTTTTCCATAAAGTAATATATAACTAATTTATGTCTATTAATCAGAAAAAAATTTGGATCACTGGAGCTAGCAGCGGGATAGGAAAAGCTGTAGCTGAAAAATTTGCCTCAGAGGGTTGGAGGGTTGCGGTATCTGCCAGAAGAAAAGAAATTTTGGAAAATATGGCTAAAAATCAAAATATTTTCTCATTTCCGTTAGATATAACAGATCAGGAGCAAATAAATAATATTTTTAAAAATATTTTGAATGATTTCGGTAGTTTAGATTTATGTTTATTTTCAAGTGGCACCTATGAGCCAAAAGATGAACAAAAAATTGATCCTGAAAAAATAAGAAATGTAATAAACGTTAATTTTTTAGGTGTAATTGATTGTGTTAAAGCTGTCGAAGAGTACTTTAAAAATAAAAAATCTGGTCATATTTCTATTGTTTCATCAATAGCAGGTTATAGAGGATTGCCTAATTCAAGTGGTTATGGTCCGTCTAAAGCTGCATTAACAAATTTTTGTGAAAGTATTTATTTTGATTTTAAAAAGTTTGGAGTTAGGGTGTCTGTTATATCACCCGGCTTTATAAAAACCGCCTTAACTGAAAAAAATGAGTTTCCTATGCCTTTTCTTAAAACTGTTGATTATGCTGCTGATAAAGTTTTTAAAGGTTTAGTCAAAACTAATGCCTTTGAAATTCATTTCCCAAAAGGACTAACCTTAACCTTAAAGTTTTTAAGAATCTTACCCTACAAAATTTATTTATTTTTAGTTGATAAACTTGTTAAACGTTAATGAAAAAAAAAATTTTCAAAAGCTTATTAATCGGAGGATTTTATTTTTTTTTGATAAAAGGCTTGATATGGCTTTTGGTAATTTTAGCTGCAATTTTAGGAGTAGGAAAAATTATTTAATATAAAGATCGAAAATTTAAAGGTTAGACTCGACAAATTCCCAATTAATTAACTTCTCAAAAAAATTTTCTAAATAAGCGGGTCTTTTATTTTTATAGTCTAAATAATAAGAATGCTCCCAGACATCACAACCTAGTATAGGTTTCATATTATTTATGAGTGGATTTTCTGCATTTGCTGTTTTAGTCACAACTAATTTCCCATTTTCAATTGATAGCCAGCACCATCCTGAACCAAACTGAGTTATACCAGCGTTAATAAATTCTTCCTTAAATTTTGCAAAACTTCCAAAATCTTTTTTTATTCTTTCTTCTAGTTTAGTCGGAATTTTTCCACCTCCTTTGGGCTTCATGCATTTCCAAAAAAGATTGTGGTTCCAGTGTTGGCTTGCATTATTAAATATTCCAGACTTTTTTTTATCTGATGAAGTCTTTTTTATAATGTCTTCTAAACTTAAATTTTCGAATTCAGTATCTTTTATAAAATTATTTAGGTTTGTAATATAAGTTTGATGATGCTTCCCATGATGTAAATCAAGAGTTTGCTCTGACATTATGGGTGAAAGAGCGTCTTTTTTATAATCAAGTTTTGGTAGTTCAAACATATTTAATCTACAAACTCTAATATTCTTTCAAGGGTAGTTTTTTTAGGTCCATCATACTTTATTGAATAAGAGTTAGTTTTAGTGAGAACTTCAACACCTTTGGTAAATATAAATATAAAAAAAACTAGGAAGAAAACTACAAAAATTTTAGCTGGATTGTAATTACCTGTTTCAAAAACACTTTTTTGTTCTTTTTGCGCTTTATGAAAAAATTTGAACGTTATATAAACAGCTATAATTAATCCAATGTGTGCCATTACAACGCCGGCCCATCCCCATATAAAAGTAGTCAAGCTAAACACGTAAAGACTAAAAACAGTTGACCATATGAAAGACAAAACTATTAAGATTTGTAATCTTACAGTCTTTGGCAAGCTTCTAAGGTCGGATTTAGAATCATCAAACATAATATTTGCACTTTCTACCATCCAATCTTTTATTTTATTTAACATATAATATTATATTATTTTGTTTATTTTTTTACAAACACTACAGTTAACTCAGCTACTTTAAATCCAAACTTTTTCATCACAGCTCTATTTATAGCAATATTGTCATCTTGTTTGAAAATCCAGTCATCAAAAGTAATTTTCATCTCTTTACCTTTGACTGGAACAAGTAAAACATATTCAAATTTGAAAGCTGGACCGTAAGAATAGCCTTTTGCTGTTCCAACAACATCAGCTGCTGTGCCTGTATAATTATTTTCATCTAATTTATTTATTTTCCACTGTCTTGATTGAATCTCTCCATCTGACCACATAAATTTTTCGTCTAGTATTAATTCTTTACCATTCCAATTACCATTAAGATCAGCTGAAAATTGTCTTAAAACTTTACCAGATCTATTTTGTAAAACTCCCCAGGCTTTTACATTTCCCGATAAAAAATCTTCTATAATTAATCTCGGTTTTTGATCTTTAAAATCTGTTGGTTTCATTTTACTTGCACAGTTAGTTAAAAAAATTAAAAGTATTAATCCAAAAATCTTTTTCATTGCGATTATCTATTAGACATAGAAAATTGAATCAAGTCTATATTTTTTGCTTTAAATCCAGCCTCACAGTAAGATAGGTAAAATTCCCACATTCTTTTAAAATAATCGTCAAAACCTAGAGGTGCAATTTTGTCCCATGTACTCAAAAAATTATCTCTCCAAGTTGAAAGTGTTATTGCATAGTCATTTGAATATGAATTTATTTTTTCTAATTTTAAATGGTTATTTTTTGAAATATTCTTAATTAAATCTAACGAAGGTAGAAAACCACCTGGAAAAATAAATTTTTGAATAAAATCTTCATTATTTTTATATCGTTCAAACAGATCATCTTTTATTATAATGCCTTGAATAGCAGCTTTGCCATTAGGTTTTAAAGAATTTTTAATAATTTTAAAATAATCATTTAGATATTTATCACCTACAGCTTCTATCATTTCTATAGATGCTATTTTGTCATACTTACTATTTAAATCTCTATAATCTAAAAATTTAACGTTAACTTTATTATTCAAACCTTTTTCAAATATTCTCTTTTTAGAATATTCATATTGTTTTTTTGAAATAGTTATACAATCAACGAGTACTTCATATTTCTTTGCTAGATATTCTGAGAATCCTCCCCAACCACAACCTATTTCTAAAACTCTATCTCCACTTTTAAAGTTTAGTAAATTAATAAGTTTTTGATATTTATTTTTTTGTGCGTCTTCTAAATTGTTAATTTTATCTCCAAATATCGCACTAGAATATGTTAAAGTTTTATCTAACCATATAGAAAAAAACTCATTTCCTAAATCATAATGTTGTGAAATATTTTTTTTACTCTTGGACTTAGTATTTGAAGAAAATAATCTTTTAAAAAAATTTTTTATTGTTTGTAGTTTTATACTGCCTGAAAATTTATATACCAGATTTATATTTCTTGCAGCTAATTCAATTAGATTAGTTAAATTTTTTGAGTAAAAATCCTTATTCATATGTGCCTCGCCCAGTGCAGAGCTCCCACCTAAAATAATATTCAAATAAAATTTTGGATTATCTACTTTAATATCTGCACTCAGTGCACTAGATAAATCACCAAATTGAAATACTTGCCCGTCATAATTGATCAGTTCTAAGTTGCCATTTTTAATAATTTTTAATTTATTAATGACAAATTTTTCTGCTATTTTAGTTAAACTCATAAATTCTTTTCATAACTAATATTATTTATAATTTTTTTATCTCTAGGTCTATATTTTGCCCCTTTTTTCCATAATAGTAATGCTTCATAATGTATCGAACTAATAATTTTTATCGTCATTAATGGATACTTTAAAAAATTAATTGCTAACTGTTTAAAACTAAATTCTTTTTTATCTCCCGTTTGAGTTGCAGTTAAAATTGTTCCATTGGCATCTGTTTGTTTTATAAAAACTGATAGCTTGTCATTTGGATTTGATAATTTAAAGTTATAAAAAGTTTTCATATCCATAAACGGAGATACATAAAACTTTTTTCTACATTTTTGAATAATTTGCTCGTTGTTCTTGATTTTAAAAATATACGTATGCTGTTCATTGAAAGTATTTTTTACTTCATAAAAAATTGCTACTAATTTATCTTCTTCATAGCAATAAAAAATGCTCAAAGGATTAAAAACGTACCCGAGTATTCTGGGATAACAAAGCACTTTAATGTTTGTTATATTTTCTTTTATCTGGAATTTTTTTAGATTTGAAATTACCCAATTCTTCAAACTACCTCCATCTCGATCTCCATGATCTTTGTCATAAAAGCTAAAAATATTAAACTTATTATGTGAAAAAATACCTATTGATTTGTCCAAAAAATTAATTTCATCTAAATCGATTAAAAGTGAAAAAGTTTTATATTTTAGAAAATGCCTAACAGGCTTAAATCTTGTATGAGTAACTTCTCCATTATATATGCAAGAGTTCATTAAATTTGAAAATTATTTACTAATTCAATTGATGATTTTAATCCATCTTCATGGAAACCGTAACCAAAATAACTTCCACAAAACCAGGTCCTTTTTTTACCCTGAATCAAGTGTAAATCTTTTTGAATAATCGTATTCTCAGCGTTTAAATACGGATGGGAAAAATTTATTTTTTTTATAATTAGGTTATCTTGTACATCATGTATAGGATTTAATGTTAAAAAATAGTTTTTAGATGTTTTTAAATTTTGAAGTTTATTTAACCAATAAGTTATACATGTTCTTTTCTCGACTGAAATAGAGTTCCAGCTAGACCATGCTCTTTTTTTTTGAGGCATTAGACTTTCATCAGTATGTAAAATAGCTTCATTTTTAACATACTTGAATTTTCCTAAGATATTTTTTTCCTGTGCGGTTGGTTTTTCCAGCATGTTTAAACTTTCATCAGCATGTGAAGCTAAAATAACTTGATCATAATCAATGAACTCATTTCCGATCATAATTCGAATATTATCATCACTTCTAATTATTTTGCTAACTTTATAATTTTTAAATATTTCACCGCTGATTTTATCAGTAACTTTTTTAACATAAGCTCTACTTCTATTTGTAACTGTATACCACTGTGGTCTATTTTTTAATTTAAATAACCCGTGATTAATAAAAAAGTTTAAAAAAAATTTTATTGGCATTTTTTTTGCTTTATCAAACGGCATAGACCATATAGCTGCAACCATAGGTATTATATGATACTCTATAAAATATTCTGAAAGTTTTTTTTTATTTAAAAAATCCCCTAAAGTTTGCTCTGTTATCTTATTTTTAAGTATTTTTGGTGCAGTTTTGTAAAATGATATTATCTCTTTAATCATTATTAAAAATTTAAAATTTACTAAATTAATTCTATTTGAAAAAATTCCACTAATACCACTTCCACTATATTCTATGTCAGTATTTTTAATTGAAACAGAGAAAGACATATCACTTTTTTCATATGGAACATTTAGATCTTTAAAAAATTTAACTAGATTTGGGTAAGTTACTTCATTAAAAACAATAAAACCTAGATCAACGGGTACAATTTTATCACTTTCTTTAATATCATAAGTAAAAGAATGTCCACCAAAATGGTCAGCTTTCTCATATAAATCAACTTTAAATTTTTTTGACAAAAAGTATGCAGAAGAAAGTCCGGATATTCCAGAGCCAATTACTGCTATTTTCATTTATTAAGCAGCTTCATCTTTATATTCATCCATAGATGGGCAAGAACATACAAGATTTCTATCTCCATAAACATTGTCAACTCTTGCAACCGGTGGCCAATATTTATTATTTTTTACAAACTCGGTTGGAAAAGCCGCTTCTTCTCGCGTATATTTATGACTCCAGTCATTTGAAGCTAATTCAATGTAAGTGTGGGGAGCATTTTTTAATGGATTATCAATTTTATCAAACTTTGATGACTCTACTAAATCAATTTCTTTTTTTATTTTAATTAATGCATTACAAAACTTATCTATTTCTTCTAAATTTTCACTTTCTGTGGGCTCTATCATTATTGTTCCTGCAACCGGCCAAGACATAGTTGGGGCATGATAACCAAAATCGATTAACCTTTTAGCTAAATCCTCTTCTGAAATTCCTGAACTAGCTTTAATAGGTCTAATATCTATTATGCACTCATGAGCTACATTTCCGTTTTTACCAGTATATAAAACTTTGTAATCTTTGGATAATTTCTTTGAAATATAATTTGCGTTTAAAATTGAAATTTGTGAAGCTTTTTTTAAACCCTCAGCCCCCATCATCTTTATATACATCCAAGATATAGGTAAAATGCTTGAACTTCCCCACGGTGCAGCCGAAACAGCCCCCATTCCGTTTTTTGGTCCTGCATCTTTTATTATTTCATGAGTTGGAAGAAAATCAGTTAAATGTTTTGCGCACGCAATTGGCCCCATTCCTGGTCCTCCACCGCCATGTGGTATGCAAAATGTTTTGTGTAAATTAATATGACAGACATCTGGCCCAAATTTTCCTGGTTTTGCGATGCCAACTAGAGCATTTAAATTTGCTCCATCCATATATACCTGGCCACCATGTTTGTGAATTACATCGCAAATTTCAATAATTTTTTCTTCGAATACTCCATGAGTGGAAGGGTAAGTAACCATTAAAGCGGCTAAATTTTTTGAATATTTTTCTGCTTTGTTTTTCAAATCTTCAAGGTCCACGTTACCTTCTTCATCACAGTTTACAACAACCACTTTCATCCCACTCATTTGAGCGCTTGCTGGATTTGTTCCGTGCGCTGAGTTTGGAATTAAACAAACATCTCTAATACCTTGGCCGTTACTTTCGTGAAATTTTCTTATTGTCATTAACCCAGCGTACTCACCTTGAGCACCGGAATTTGGTTGTAAAGAAACTGCGTCATATCCTGTAATTTCTTTTAAATCATTTATTAGGTCATTAAATAAAATTTTATACCCTTCCATTTGGTCTGTTGGTACAAATGGATGAGGCAAAGAAAATTCTTTCCAAGTAATAGGCATTAACTCTGCTGTTGCATTAAGTTTCATAGTGCAAGAACCTAGAGCAATCATAGATCGATTAAGCGCTATATCACAATCCTCAAGTTTTTTTAAATACCTCAGCATCTCTGTTTCTGAATGATATTTATTGAAAACAGGATGAGTTAGATATTTCGATGTTCTTAAGATATTTTTAGGAAGATTATTAAGCTCAACTTTAACATCTTGATTAATTATTCTAGAAACTCCAAATATTTTTAATAATATATTTACATCATTTAGTTTTTTTGCTTCATCAAATGCTACCGATATATATTTATCATCAACTTTTCTTAAATTAATATTTTCATTTAAGGCCTTTTGATAAATAGATTTTGTCTTATCGTTTGTCTTAATGGTTACTGTGTCAAAAAAATGATCTGATAAAATTTGGTAACCACTTTTTTTAATTTCATCAGCAAATAATTTTGCTAATTTAGAAGTTCTATTGGCTATTTTAAGTATCCCATCAGGCCCATGATAAATAGCATAAGCTGCAGATATTATTGCTAACAATGCTTGAGCCGTGCATATGTTGCTAGTAGCTTTATCTCGTCTGATATGTTGTTCCCTTGTTTGTAAAGAAAGTCTGTATGCTTTTTTTCCATGTCTGTCTTTTGATACACCTATAATTCTACCCGGCATTGATCTTTTAAATTCTTCTTTAGTTGCAAAAAACGCTGCATGTGGCCCACCATAGCCCATAGGAATCCCAAACCTTTGAGCACTACCTACAGCTATATCAGCGCCAAGTTCTGCAGGAGTTTTTAACCTAGCTAAAGATAATAAATCACATATTAAAATTGCTTTTCCATTTTTTTTATGAATTTGACTTATGCTTTCGCTTGGATCTATTATTTCACCAAGAGTACCAGGATAAGCTAAAACCCCACAAATTATATCTTGATTAATCTTTGATAACTCCTTTTTTTCATCACCAATAATAAGTTCTAATCCAAAAGGCTTTGTACGAGTTTTAATAAGATCAATTGTCTGTGGGTTGCAATTATTTGAAATAAATATAGTTTTTGCGTTTGTTTTATCTAATCTTTGAGATAAACCGACTGCTTCTGCTGTAGCAGTTGCTTCGTCAAGTAAAGAAGCGTTAGCAATATCCATTCCTGTAAGATCAATTATTGTTTGTTGAAAATTTAAAAGCATTTCAAGACGCCCTTGAGCTACTTCAGGTTGGTAAGGTGTATAAGAAGTATACCAGCCTGGGTTTTCTAAGATATTTCTCAAGATTACATTTGGAGTAATAGAATTATAGTATCCCATGCCAATAAAGTTTCTAAAAATTTTGTTTTTTTTAGATATAGATTTTAATTTTTTTAAAGCATCATTTTCAGACAATGGCTCATCTATATTAAGATCATTTTTTAATAAAATTTTTTCTGGAACAGTATTTTTCATTAAATCTTCAAGTGAATTATATCCAACGTGTTGAAGCATTTTTGACTGCTCATCATATGAAGGCCCAATGTGCCTTTTTATGAATTCTTTTGAATTATCGTCAATCATTTAATTTGGATTCTCCTTACAAAATTTATCGTATTCATCTTTCGACATTAATGAGTCAAACTCTGATTTATCCTTAAATTTTAATTTAAAAAACCAACTTGCTCCCTCAGGATCATTATTAACGCTACTTGGATCATCAACTATAGCTTTGTTTCCTTCAGTAATTTCTCCTGAGATTGGTGAGTAAACATCACTTGCTGCTTTAGTTGACTCAACAACCGCTGCTTGACCTTCTTTCTCTACTGACTTCCCTGTATCAGGCACTTCCACAAAAACTATATCTCCAAGCAATTCAGTAGCGTGTTTTGTAATACCTACTGTAGCGACTTCACCTTCTAGCGAAACCCATTCATGTTTTTCTGAAAACTTTTTTTCACTCATATTTTACCCCTCTTTTATTTAACATAACTTTTTTTATAAAATGGAAGCTCTGAAACTTTACCTCCGTATTTTTTTCCCCTTATTTCAAGTTTTATTGATGTTCCAATTTTGGAGAATTCGGATTTGAGATATCCCATTGCCACTGGTGCGTTTACACTTGGTCCAAAAGTTCCACTAGTAACAAATCCTATTTCAAGGTCATCAGAAGAAAAAATCTTTGTATTTTCTCTTGCTATTACCTTTCCTTCAGGCTTGATACCAACTCTTATTTTCTCACTCCCCTTAGTTAATAAATTTTTTATTTTGCTCCAGCCATTGAAACCACCGTCCTCTTTCCTTTTTTTTGCTATAGCCCATTTTAGATTTGCTTCAACTGGGTTTATTTTTTCATTTAATTCATGACCATATAAACATAGACCAGCCTCTAACCTAAGCGTATCTCTAGCTCCTAGACCAACTGGTTTAACATCATTTGAAATTAAAAAATTTACTAGCTTTTCAACTTTTTTATTTGGAATAGAAATTTCAAAACCATCTTCACCTGTATAACCTGATCTTGTAATATATAAATTTTCTGAATCATATATAAAATTATTTCCTGTCATAAACTTTAAATTTGAAACTCCAGGTAAAAGTCTCTCAAGTATTTGAACAGCTTTAGGACCTTGTAAAGCTATTAAGGATAAGTCATTAGTTAAAAGATATTTATGGTTTTTTTCTAAAAATTGTATGATTTGTTTTACATCATTATCTTTACAGGCAGCATTTAAAATTATGGAAAATCCTTTTTTAGTTTTTGTTATTATCAAATCATCAATAATACCTCCATCTTTATTGAGTAAAAAAGAATATTTTGAATGATTAATTTTCAATGTTTTTAAATCAGAAGGAATTATTTTTTCAAGTGCCTCCGTCAAAGTTTCATCACCTTCTAAGAATAATTGTCCCATATGAGAAACGTCAAAAAAACCTGCGTGAGTTCTTGTTGAAATATGCTCTTTAACAATGCCATCTTTATATTGAATTGGCATTTCGTAACCTGCAAATGGTACAAATTTTGCTCCAAGATTTTTGTGCAATTGATACAGGGCGGTTTTTTGTGTTTCCATAATAACTCTAATTTCATCCCTGTCTGTCTTTTTACCTGAGAGATTTAATCCTTCGGTGAGGCAATTGCCTTCTTTCCAGAGTTATTACTGTAACGGTCCTTTTGCCTGAGAGTTTTTAGGGTATTTGCTCCTTCGGCGCCAATTTTATTGGTCTCTCCCGTTACAAAGAGATTCTCTTATAAAAGAGTAAAAAAGTCAATCTTAAATAAATACCCTTAAAAGTAGAAATAAATTAAATCATAAAAAGCGTTGATGGCCCAACTTTTTTATATATTTCAAATTTATGATTTTTCAAAAATTCATATATTTTGTCGCAATCGTTGGTTTTTGATCCATCCACATTATGTGTTTCGATAGAAATTAATTCAGGCTTGAACTTACTCGGAATTAATTGTTGTAATATTTTCAAATCCATACCTTCCACATCAATATTTAAGAAATCAACACGTTTTATTTCTGTAAGCTTTAAAATGTCTTCTATAGATTTAGATTTAACAGTTTTAAATGTGCCTTCTTTAAAATATTTATTTTTAAAATTATTATAATATGAATAGTCTAAGGTATTTACAGGGCTAAAGGCATGATCATAATACATCTTGAATTCTTTTTTTTCCTCATTGATAGTAGTACATAAATTAAAATCATTAGGCCTTGCAATTTTAAACAAATCAATTGAGGTCGGATTTATATCAATATTTACTCCATGCCAACCCTTCTTAAATAGTAAACAAGTATTGCTATACATGAAAGGATGAAAACAACCTACGTCAAAATAAATACCACTTTTTTTTTCTTGAAAAAACTCTTTAATTGATAAATCTTCACCCCACTGAGAGTAATAGGGCCTATTAATGAAAGCTTTATGTTTAAAATATAAATTATAATAAAGATAAACTTTATAAGAGAAATTTGTTTTTAAAAAAATTTTTTTTAATGACACAAATGTATTTTAAACTTTAAGTTTGTTTTTATCAAAGCTGTTAATGATTATTGCTAAAATAATTATAAATCCTCCAATTAAAACACTATAAGGTGGTATTTCATTGAGAAATAACCATACCCATACTGGAGCAAAAAGTGTTTCTGTTAACATCAGCAATCCCACAGTAGTTGAAGGGGTAGTTCTTGAACCAATAGTTATACATATAAAACCGAAAGCAAGTTGAGGAACTCCTAAAAGAAAACCTAAAAAGATATCAGAACTTGAAAAACTGAATGTTTCTGACAAAAATAACCCATAAATTATACTAAAGACTCCAGAATAAAAAATTGCAGGGACCATATCAAGATTTTTGTATTTTCTAATAATCATAACCAAAATAGAAAAATTAATCGGAATTGCTAATGCAACTATATTTCCTAATAAAGAACCAGATGAAATAGAGTCACTAACCATGATTGATATCCCGGTCATAGCTAGTATAATGGATATAAAACAAATTAACGAAACTTTCTCTTTTAAAAAGATGTAGCCAAATATTGCTAGAAACATTGTTTGGGTACTTATTATAAAAACTACATTTGCTACTGAAGTTACTGTCATAGAATAAACGTAAGCAACAAAACTTAATGACATCACTAATCCTCCAATTAAAGCTGGGTAACCCGCGTCTTTGAATATCTTTAATGTGTTTTTTTTATAAGTGCTTATCAGGAAAATAACTAAAGCAATCATAAAAAACAAAGAGCGAATAAGAAGAATTTGCCAAACGCTTGCATCTTGGAATGATCTAACTATGTAACCTCCCCAACTCAAACAAAACGCACCAAAGAGAAGAAGCATATATCCTGGAATTTTGTAGAGAAACAGCATTTAAAACCTCTTAATAATTTTCTTAAAAAAGAAATTTAAAGTTATTGATCTTAAAATCATAAAAATAGTCAGCGATAACCATAAACCATGATTACCAAAATATTTTGTTAAATATAAAGACGTGACGATAAATAGAGTAACTGAAATCATCATTGCATTCCTAATTTCCTTTGTTTGGGAGGAGCCTATGAAAATACCATCTAATTGATAACAAAATGAAGCGACTGGCGGTAAAATAAATATCCAAATAGCATGTTTGTAAGCGATAAATCTTAAAATTTCTACGTCAGTTATTAAATTAATTAATTGTTTAAAAAATAGTAAGTATAAAATTGAAATCATAATTGCAGTGAAAAAACTTAGCTGAATTGAATTATTTACAGCAAGCCAAAATGATCTCAAATTTCTTTTCCCAACTGCAAATCCAATAATACCCTCAGTAGAAAAAGCATATGCATCGAGAAAAAAAGCTGCAAAGACTACAAACTGCATAAGTATTGCATTTACTGCTAAAAAATCCTCCCCTAATTTTGCTCCTAAAAAAGTTATCCATAAAAAAGAAAAAGTTAAAAACAAGGTTCTTATAAAAATATTAAAATTAATACTGAATAATTTTAAAAATTTAGAAGTGATAAATAACCTTTGAAAAGAAGGATAAATTTGAAATCTTTTTAATATAAATTTGTATGTAAAAATTAAGAATAAAAAAACAGTTATATAGCTAGCAATTAAAGTTCCTAAAGCAACACCAAATACATTCAGATTAAGAGATAAAACAAAATAAGAACTCAAAATTATATTCAAAGCAGAGAGTAAAATAATAAATAAACTAGATATATTTGTTTTTTGTATTCCAAGGAAAAACCCAATTAAAATATATATGGTTAGCTCAGCTGGTAAAGATAAAATTCTTATTGAAATATAAGTTTTGATTAATTCACTAGTATCATTAGATGTTAAAAAATAATCTTCGGTTATTTTTAATATGATCGGCTTTAATGAGAGAATCAATATTGAAACAAAAATAGCAATTAAAAAATTTCTTATTAATGTTTTGACTATTTCTCTATAATCACTTCTGGCAAACAATTGTGCTACTATGCCAACAGTACCCATTCGTAAAAAACCAAAGCTCCAAATTATCATTGTCATGATGGAAGCTGCTATACTTGTGGCTGCTAGATACCTTGAGTCTCCCAAATTACCCATCAATCCAGTATCCACAATACCTACTAATGGAATAGCTAAATTTGAGAAAAAAACCGGAATGGATAATATTATTATTTGTTTTCTTGTTATATTAACTGGATAATTTTTAATCGCCATAATTTACTCTTTAACAATCTTTAATTAGATTATATACATCAATTATAATAATGTTAGAGCAATTAATTATTTCAGTACAAATCATTCTCATAGATATAGTGATGGCGGCAGACAATGCGATCATTATAGGACTAATTGCTGCTAACTTTGCTCCAAATAATAGAAAGAAGATAATAGCTTTAGGTGTTGCAGCAGCTTTTATATTTAGAATTATTTTTGCTTTTGGTGCGGATTACATGTTTGAATTTGCTTGGGTAAAAATTTTAGGTGGAGTTCTTTTACTTTGGGTTATAAATAATTTAAGACAAGATTTTTTTGGAAAGAATAAAATTAGATCACCTCAACTTAAGTCAAGCGAAACTCAATCTTTTTCTAGCGGGGTTTATAAAGTTTTAATTGCAGATATAGCAATTAGTTTTGACAATGTTATAGGAGTTGTTGGAGCGTCTAAAGGAAATTATTATTTAATGGTGACTGGATTACTTCTTTCAGTTTTCTTAATAGCGACTTTAGCAAGTTATTTCGCAGAATATATCAAAAAACATATGTGGCTCGGATATATAGGAATGATTGCTATTTTAATAATAGCTATACAATTAATCATCGGAGGATTTGTTAATTATGGAATTCTCTCAATAAATGAAAATTTTGAATTTTTATTTAGTATTTAAAAAATTTTTTTCGGATATTTTCTTTTAAGAATAATTTTATTAATAAAAATTGACATGAGTATTATAGCTAAAGATCCTGTGATTACAGGAAATAAAATAAAATCAAAAGATAAATCCATCGATAAGGCAACTATAGGATTTGATGCCGCTGGTGGATGCATTACTTTGAAATAAACCATTAATACTACAGCCAATCCAACGGAAATGCCTAAAGTTAAGAAAGAATAACCAAAAATTTCGTTAATTATAACACCCACTAAAATAGATATTAAATGTCCAAAAAAAATATTTTTTGGTTGAGCAGTTTCTAGATCATAAAGAACAAAAACTAAAAATACAGTAGCACCAAAAGAAAACATCAGCCATATACCTAATGAAGTCTCTAAAGATAAAAAGGCAAGCACGCTTATGACGAAAGCTGCAGCAATTCCGGATATAATTGCCTCTGAATTTTTTGAAATTTTCATATATATTTCTTATAATTAAGTTATATACTTTTTGGGGGTCAAAAAAAATGATTTCTATTTTTCTGAATAGAATTTTTAGAGCAATAAAAATTGATATAGAGCTTTATGAAGAAGTCGAGAAAGATAAATCTGCAACTTTGCAAGCAGGGATAGTAGTTGTATTATCAAGTCTAGCTGCAGGTGTTGGAGCATTACAGTTAGGAGCTTCAAATTTTTTGCTAGCTCCAATATTATCACTTCTTAGCTGGTATGTATGGGCTTATGTGATTTATTTTGTTGGTGTCAAGTTATTCGGTGGACCAAAAACAAAAAGTAATCACGGTGAGCTTTTAAGGACTATAGGGTTTTCGAGCGCCCCAGGTTTGATTAGGGTATTAGGTGTTACACCAGATTTAATGACTGTAACATTTATTGGTTCAGCTTTTTGGATGTTAGCATGTATGGTTGTAGCAGTTAAATCTGCTTTAGATTATGAAAGTCTTTGGAAAGCTTTTGGCGTTGTAGTAGTTGCTTGGTTAATTCAAGCATTTTTTCTTCTTTTAGTAATTACACTTTTTAGAGGTATTTAAACAGGGAATATAGTTTTAGATAATTTACAGCTATCACAAATTTTATAACCACTTGTTATTAAATTTGATCTTACACTTTCATGCTCTTCTTTACATTCTTCACAAATATCGTCCAATAGTTCTTCCATATAGGACAAGATATACCTTTTAAATAATTTTTTCTATCTTAGAATTGGATTATGAAAAAACTTTATTTTATAATTTGTTTATTTAAACTATTATTATTTAATTTTATAGCTACTAATGCTGAAGAATCAAATTATAGAAAAGCATATTTTGCTGGAGGATGTTTCTGGTGCATGGAAGAGTCTTTCGATAAAATTGAAGGCGTAATAAGATCTATTTCAGGGTATTCTGGGGGTGATCTAGAGAATCCAACTTATAAAGAAGTTACCTATAAAGATACTGGGCATGTAGAAGTGGTCGAAATTACTTATGACCCTAAGATAATAACGTACAAGGAGCTTCTGGATATATATTGGAGGAATGTTGATCCATTTGATAAGTTTGGACAATTTTGTGATAAAGGCAAAAGCTATAGGTCGGTTGTTTTCTTTCAAGATAAGGATGAATATAAAATGATACAAGACTCGATAAAAAAAATTGAAAAACGTTTTGACGAAAAAATTGTCACTTTTGTTTGGCGATTTAAAAAGTTTTATAAAGCTGAAGAATACCATCAGGATTACTATCAAAAAAACTTTATCAATTATTTAGCTTATAAGTCTGCCTGTCAAAGAGAAGAGGTTTTAAAAAAAATATGGAATTAAAAAAAATATTTCTTTTGTTTTTATTTATTACTTTTTCATCTAATCTCAAAGCTGATTTAATTCAACCAAGTAAAGAATTAACACCTCTAGAAGTCGTTAAAATACAGCTTGATGCTCTTAAAAATAACGATAAAAAAGATCGGGGAATAAAACAAACTTGGATATTTGCACACCCCGAAAATAAAAAATTTACAGGACCATATGATAGATTTAGAACTATGATTTATGGTCAGCAATATAAGTATTTGCTTAATCACTCGTCACATAAAATTAAATTAATCACTAATAGTCCAAATACATTTATATATAGAATTGAAATTTTATCAGAAAAAAAAGAGTTATTTCTTTATGAATGGCACGTTCAAAAAGGAAGCGATGACAAATGCAAAAAATGTTGGTTTACATCTGCAGTGTCCCAACCATTTGACCAAGGTAATACAATTTGAAACGTCCTCCTTTTATTTATAGATATATAATAGTGGGATGTATTTTAGTTTTCCCGCCGATACTAAGTGCTCACTATGGTTCAATTTTTTTAGGAAAAGAAAATGGTGTGCTTCTAGGTTTTTGTGTTGGCATACCTTGTGTAGCCTTTGCTTGTTGGAAATTATACATAGATGGCTGGAGGGACGACGAAGATTGATGAATTTTAAATCTACCAGACAGGAAGCAGTTAAAAGACTCAACCATTTTATTGACAAAGAAATCCTAAATTATAACACAAAAAGAAATTTTGATTTCGGTGTGCATGATAGAAAAAATGTTTCTTGTCTATCTCCTTATGTAGCTCATAGACTAATAACTGAATATGAAATTATTAAAGAGGTGCTCAAAAAACATCCTTTTCAAAAAGTTGATAAATATATTCAAGAAATTTTTTGGAGAATTTATTGGAAGGGCTGGTTAGAATTAAGACCTCAAGTTTGGTCTGACTTTGTAGATGATATTAAAGGATTTGAAGAGGATGAAGTTTACAAAAAAGCTGTATTAGGACAAACTGAAATTCAATGTTTTAATGATTGGGTTAAAGAACTTAAGGAGTATAACTATTTACATAATCACACGAGGATGTGGTTTGCGAGTATCTGGATTTTTACATTAAATTTACCTTGGCAAAAAGGTGCTGAATTCTTCATGAAATATTTATTTGATGGCGATGCAGCCTCTAACACACTCAGTTGGAGATGGGTTGCGGGACTTCAAACTAAAGGGAAACATTACATAGCCCAAGCCTGGAATATTACAAAATTTACAAATAACAGATATAAAAATGTAAAATTGAATGAAAATGCTCTGTCTAAAATAGACAATAGAGATTACAAAATAAAAGCTCTTTCGATTAAAAATGACAATACAATAAGTGATACACTTGTTCTTTTTGAGAATGATTTGAATATTGAGTCTTTAAATCTCAAAAATTATAATCAAATTTTTTGTTTTATTTTAAGCAATGAAAAACGAAAAATCAAAATAGATGAAAAAGTCTTAGCATATAAAAATACTTTAATAAAGGATCAGGCTAAAAGGTATGAAAAAATAAAAATAATTGATGAAAAATTGTTTGAGGAAATCTGTAATTCAACAAAAAAATTTGATATTATATACCCATCTGTTGGCGAGAACTTATCATTTTTAAATAATTTAAGAAAAAAATACTCACTTAGCTTCAATTTTTTAACAAGGAATGGCGATGAGTTTTGTTGGCAATTTTCAAATAAAGGGTTTTTTAATTTTAAGTCAAATATCCCAATAATTTTACAAAAATTAAATTTATCTTTTTGAATTCGAACATTTTTTTGAACAATACCTCACTTTATCCCAATTAAATTTCCATTTTCTTCTCCAAGAAAAAGATCTATTGCAAATAGGGCAGATTTTTCGGGGTAAATTAAACTTCTTAATCATTTAAGAAGATGTCTGTTTTTTAAAAATAAAAAAAAAGCTGCAATTTCATAAAAAATTTTTAATATAAGAAACAAAGGCTTAATTCTAAATATTTTATACAATAAATTATACTTCGGTACATTTTTCCAAATAATTAAAAATGACTCAGCCCCATCAATTAACTTTCCATCCTGGATTACGTGCATTCTTCTTAAAAGTTCTTTATAAGACTTTGATGTGACTCTCTGAGCTTCTTGATTATTTGTCACATCAATCCATTCCAAATTTTCATCACTATATTTTTTATAATGATTGATTTCAGCCCTACAAATATTACAGGAGTTGTTGAAAAACACTTTAACCATTAGTATTCCTAACTATAAAATTATTCGCTGCCCTAAAAATTCTTAACTTTCTTTCTTTATTCATTTTTTCAGAAACTCTTACCATCATCGCAAGACGTGGATTTCTTAGAAAGAATTTTTTATTCTTGTCTATAAACTTCCAATACAATCCATCCATAACATCACACCAAGGCCCTTTTTTAAAGTGCATCATCTTTAAGAAATAACTAGAACCACAGATATATGGTTTTGTAGCAAATATTCCTCCATCGCTGAACAATCCCATGCCATACACATTAGGTGCCATAACCCAATCAGATGAGTCTACAAACATTTCCATAAACCACTTATAAACATGCTTTGGATTTATTTCACAAAGATTCATTATGTTCGCTAGTATCATTAATCTTTCAATATGATGAGACCATCCGTAGTTTCTTGCATTATTAATTGCGTAATCCAAAGGTTCTAAACCTGTATCTCCATCATACCATGACTTTTTCATTTTTCTTTTATGATTAAAAAAATTTGTTTTCTCTAGTCTTTGGTCGTAATTTTGGTAAATTCCTCTCATAAACTCTCTCCATCCAATTATTTGCCTTATGTAACCCTCCAAAGAATTAATGGGAATTTTTTTTTCAAATTTCTTTAATTTTTCTATTATTTCTTCTGGTGTTATTAGCCCTAAGTTCATTAACGGACTCAAGGCACTATGAAAAACAATATTTGACCTATCAGTAACTGCATCTTCGTAATCTCCAAACAGCTTAATTCTTTCTTTTAAAAATTCGTCAAACCATTTGTTTGTATCTTTTCTTGTTGTTGGAAACCAAAATCTATCAGTATCACCAGGATGATCTTTAAAGGAAGAATTAATAAATTTTTTTAAAATAATAGTGTCTTTTGTTTCTTTGATTTTTGAAATTTTAGGTATTTTAATAGAAGTTGGAAGTTTTTTTCTATTCTCTTCATCAAAACTCCATTTATCTCCTTTGGGAGTTCCGTTTTTATTCATTAAGATTCCTAATTTAGTCCTTACAATTTTGTAAAAATTTGCCATAAAAGGTCTTTTATTTTTAACAAGGTAATTTTTAAATTCATCTCTTCCCATTAAAAACATGGGGGACTTTAACTGATTTATTTTAAGGAAATTCTTTTTTCCTAAGGTTAATATTTTTTTTTCAAAAAATTTATCCTCAATTTCAAAAAATGAAATTTCTTTGATTTTCTTTTGCTTAATTATTTTGTCTAATTTTTTTATATAGGAAACTTTAAATTCTTTATTTATATCTTTGTAGATTATGTTATAATTTTTAGACTTTAACTCATCTTTAAATGACCTCATTGAAGATAAAAACAAAAGTATTTTTAATTTATGGTGTTTTTCAAAAGTGCATAATTCATAATCTTCTGCCATATAGAAAATATGGTCCTTATAGTTATTAAGATATTTTGTATTAAATAGTTGATTTCCTAAAATTAGAAAAAGCTTCATATGTTTCAAAATACATGTTTTATTAAGATATTACACGCGTCATTATTTGCATTTAAAAACCAGCTAATAATGATATTTATAATTATGAAAAAAGTTATTATAGGTGCTACTGGAGCAATAGGTTCCTCTTTGGCGAAAAAAATAGTTGAAAGCGGAGATAAAGTTCATTTGGTTGGAAGAGACGAAGCAAGCGTTTCTAGCCTGGCTCAAGAACTGGATTCATCTTTCACAGTTTGCGATGTGCTTGAAGAAAACTTTGCAAGTAAAATTTTAAACGATTTAGGCGATACCCAAATTAATGGTTTAGCTTTTTGTGTTGGTTCTATTGATCTTAAACCACTAAAGCTAGTAAAGAAAAGTGATTTCATGCAATCGTTTAATTTAAATTTAATTTCAGCCGCTGAAACTATAAAAGCATTTACAGATAATTTAAAAAAAAACAAAGGTTCTGTAGTATTGTTTTCTACAGTTGCAGTAAAACAAGGTTTTCCTAACCACGCCATTGTCTCTTCTGCTAAAGGAGCTATTGAGGGATTAGCAGTATCCTTAGCTGCAGAGTTTGCTCCAAATATTCGAGTAAATTGTATAGCCCCAAGTTTAACAAATTCTAAAATATCAAGTAATTTACTCAAAAACGAAAAGATTGCTGAAAGCATCGCTAAAATGCATCCTTTAAAAAGACTAGGAGAGGGAAGTGACTCTTCATCTTTAGCAAAATTTTTATTAAGTGAAGAAAGTTCGTGGATAACTGGTCAGATTATAGGTGTTGATGGAGGAAGATCATCTGTCGCATAACAATAAAGAAAAAAATCTTTAAATAAGTAATATGAGAAAATTTTTAGTAACATTTTTAATTTTATGTTTTTATACTTCTAGTTTTGCTGCAGGAGGTGACAGTAGTTCTTCTTCAGAAAGCTCATTATATGACGAAGCTGTTAAATTAGTAAAAAGAGCAGGGAAGTTAGAAAAAAAAGAAAAAACTGATAAAGCTAAAAAACTTTATGCTCAAGCATTTGATAAGTTAAAAAAAGCAAATATTAAAGACAAAAAAAATCCTGATATTTTAAATTACCTAGGATACACATCTAGAAAAACAGGAAACTTTGTGGAAGCTGAAAAATTTTATTTAAAAGGGCTTAGCATAAAACCAGATCATAATGGGATTAATGAATACTTAGGTGAACTGTATGTGCAGACCAATAGAATTGAAAAAGCAAATGAAAGACTTAAAGTTCTTAAAAATTGTAATTGTGAAGAATATAGTGAACTTGAGTTAATTATAAAAAATAAAGGTACAAAAATCTACTAAGAAACATCTACAGCAAATTTTTTTAATTTTTCAATTGGTATAACGTTTAGTGTTTTAATGTTTGTTCTTTTTAAAAAGACCGAGCAAGCCACATTATCTTCAATTGCTTTAGCATACCAAAAAGCACAAACACACCAACAATCTCCACTTTTCAGCCCTGGAAAACCAAATTCTGGATGAGGTGTGATTAAATCGTTTCCAACTTTTTTTGACCAAATTAAAAACTTATCTGTAACTTTCACACACACTGTGTGTACTCCTTGATCATTTTTGTCTGTATTGCAACATCCATCTCTGAACCATCCAGTAAGTGGGTCATTAGAACATGGCTCTAAAGGATCGCCGAAAACATTTTTTTGAACAGCATCTGTCATCTAAACAACATGTTTATAATTTTGTTGGATTAGGTTCATCTTTATAAACTTTTTTTGGGTCAAACTTTTTTTCTTTCTCTTTAAATTCTAATTCAATTTTCTCTGTATTCTTGATCGGCCCTAAAGGTATGGATCTGTAAAAACAGGATTTATATCCGACGTGGCAACTAGCTCCATTTCCAATATCAACTGACATCCACAAAGCATCTTGATCATCATCAATCCTTAAATCTATAACCTTTTGAGTAAACCCACTTGTTTTTCCTTTATGCCATAAGGACTTTCTTGATCTACTCCAATAGTGAGCTTCCTTAGTTTCTATTGTTTTTTTTAATGCCTCACTATTCATATAGCCGTGCATAAGCAACTCTCCAGAGCTACTATCGGTAGTCGTAACAGGAATAAGACCCTCGCCGTCAAACTTTGGTGAGAGGAATTTTCCTTCTTCAACCTCAAACACGCTTTCCCTTTTCTTAAACATGGGCGTAAAATAGTGAAAAAATGACAAAATAGCAATTTGCATTAATGAAATATGTCCTATAAAAATGGATGCAATATGAAATTAGTTAAAGACATTGATAAATCTAGCTCAAAAAAACCTGAAGTTACAGATAAACAGGCTGAAGAAGCTTTTAAGACTATTTTGACTTGGATCGGGGAAGATCCAAATAGAGAGGGTTTGTTGGAAACTCCAAAAAGAGTAGTAAACGCATTCAAAGAATACTTTAAAGGATATCGACAAGATGCTAGGGCAGATTTAATGAAAACCTTCGGAGATGTTGAGGGATATGACGACATGGTAGTAGAAAAAAATATAACTTTAGAAAGTCATTGTGAACATCATATGGCGCCTATTATAGGAGTTGCACATATTGCTTACATTCCTAATAAAAAAGTTGTTGGTTTAAGTAAACTTGCAAGAACGGTAGAAGTTTTCTCAAAAAGATTACAAACTCAAGAAAGACTTACAATGCAAATAGCAAAAACTTTGATGGAAGCTCTTGATGCGAAGGGTGTTGCAGTGACTATTGACGCTGCTCATCAATGTATGACTATGAGAGGTATAAAAAAGGAAAAAGCTACAACAGTGACAAATTACTATTTAGGTACTTTTAAAGAAGATCTCGGCTATCAAAATAGATATTTAAGATATATAGCAAAATAAATGTCTATTAAATTTAAAGCAATTGTCATAGATAATCAAAACGAAAAATTTACAAGAGAAATAAAAGAACTAAGCGCTACAGATCTAAAAGATGGAAATGTTTTAGTTAAAATAGATTATTCCAGTTTAAATTATAAAGATGCATTAATTTTAAATAACGGTGGAAAAATTGTTAGAAAATTTCCTTTTGTTCCTGGTATTGACTTTTCAGGGACTGTAGTTGAAAGCGAAGATCAAAAATTTAAAAAAGATGACAAGATAATTCTTACGGGTTTTAGAGTTGGTGAAGCATATTTTGGTGGCTTTGCGCAATATGCGAAAGTTGACTCAAATTTCTTAATAAAGATTCCGAAGGAATTGGATGCTAAAAAAACTATGATGCTAGGCACCGCTGGGTTTACAGCTCTTCTTTGTTCTTTTGCGGTTAAAGCAAAAGAAGAGCTATTATTAGGTGAAAAAGTTAAAGATGTATTGGTAACTGGTGCTACCGGTGGAGTTGGGAGCTTCGCTACGATGATACTATCAAAAATGGGTTATGTTGTTCACGCTGTAACTGGAAAAAAAGACAAAAATGATTATTTAAAAAATTTAGGTGCGAAAAATATAATTGACAGAAAAGAATTTGAGGGAGAAAGTAAATTACTAGAAAAAGGACTTTGGGATGGTGTAGTTGACACAGTTGGCGGCAGTGCGCTAACAAAAATATTTGCACAAACTAAACCTGGTGGAATTGTAGCAGCTTGTGGTAATGCTGGTGGAATAAAAATTAATACTAACGTAATGCCTTTTATAATTAGAGGAGTTAAACTTTGGGGCATCGATTCGTCAGGGTCCTCTATAAAAAGAAGAGAGTTTGTTTGGGGTGAGGCTGCAAAATTAATTGATTTTTCTAAAGTTCAAACTTTTACAAAAGAGCTTTCGTTTACTGAACTTTTAGATACTTATCCAAAGCTTTTAAAAGGTGAGTTTTTTGGAAGAGCTATAGTAAATCCAAATAAATAAACTATAATCAAATTAATAAATGGATTGGGATAAATTAAAAATTTTTCATACTGTTGCTGAAGCTACTAGTTTTACAAAAGCTTCAACTATCCTTAACTTGAGTCAATCAGCGATAAGTCGCCAAATTCAAGCTTTAGAGAGTGATTTAAAAGTTCAACTATTTGAGCGTCACGCTAGAGGTTTGGTGCTTACAGAAAACGGAGAATATCTTTATAAGTCAGCTCACGAGGTTATAAGTAAACTGAAAGATGTGGAGTCTAATTTAAGCGGCCATAAAGATAAATTAAATGGAAAACTTACTGTAACTACCGTCGTTAGTTTTGGCACCACTTGGCTTACTCCAAGAATCAAAGAATTTATGGATCTCCATCCTGATATAGAAATAGAACTGATATTTGATGACAAAGAACTAGATTTAGCTACACGACAAGCTGACGTTGCTATAAGAATGAGAAGACCCAAGCAGTTAAATTTAATTCAGAAAAGGTTTGTTGATTTTAACTATCATATTTATGGTTCTAATGATTACTTAGAAAAAAATGGTTATCCAAAAACATTAAAAGATTTAGACAAACATAAGTTTATAACTTATGGCAAAGGTGCTCCATCTCCTGTTTACAATCCTGATTGGGTTTTAAAAGTTGGTCTTAAAGATGGAAAAAAAAGAAAATCTTTGTTAAAAGTTAATAGTGTTTACGGACTATTGTTAGCAGTCCAAAGTGGTGCTGGTCTTGCGGCTTTACCGGATTATATTGCGCATAATAAAAGTGGTATTACCAAAATTTTACCCAATGAACCAGGAAAACCAACTGAAACTCACTTTGTTTATCCTGCCTCTTTAAAAAATAATGCCAGATTAGTAGCTTTTAGAAACTTTTTATTTAGTAAGGTAAACGAGTGGAAATTTTAAATTTTATAATCCCATTTATTATATTACTTACAGTGGTTGTTTTTGTACACGAATACGGACATTACTACTTTGCTAAAAAATATGGTGTGGGAATAACTGATTTCTCTATTGGTTTTGGAAAAGAAATATTTGGATTTAATGATAGATCAGGAACAAGGTGGAAGTTTTGTTTAATTCCTTTAGGTGGGTATGTTAAGTTTTTCGGTGATCGAAATGTTTTCAGCCAAACCGAACAAGAAGAATTACTGAAAAAATATAGTGTTGAAGATCAAAAAAAACTATTTGTTACAAAACCTCTTTATCAACGGTCTCTTATTGTATTTGCAGGACCTTTAGCAAATTTCATTTTAGCAATTATGATTTTTGCTTTTATCTATATGTTTGCTGGAAAAGATTTTACCCCTGCACAAATACAAGAGGTACAAAAAAATAGTCCCGCATTTATTTCTGGACTTAAATCAGGAGATACAATACTCGAAATTAATAAAAAAAAGGTAAATAGTATTATGGATGTTTCTACTTATATAAATACCTCAACAAAAGAATATATTGAAATAAAAGTTCTTAGAAACGATCGAGATATTTCACTTAAAATTAAGCCAAAAATAATTCAAAGTAAAGATGCTCTTGGAAATGCATTAGATAAGAAGATTATTGGAATAAAAGTATCTCCATTAAATGGAGCATTTAACAGAGAACGTTTGGGACCTGGCACTGCGTTGTTTTATGCAACTAAAGAAACTTGGTTTGTGACAACTGCCTCGATAAATTTTATAATCCAAATTTTTAAGGGAAAAGGTGACACAAAACAGTTAGGAGGGCCAATTAAAATTGCCAAAATTACAGGCCAAGTAGCTCAACATGGTTTGATAGCCTTTTTGAGTATTATGGCCTATATTTCTATTAGTTTAGGTTTCATAAACCTTTTACCAATTCCAATGTTAGATGGTGGACATTTGATGTTTTACGCGTTTGAAAAAATTTTGGGGAGACCTTTAACTCAAAAAACTCAAGAAGGTTTTTTTCGAATCGGGCTTTTTTTGCTAATTTTTTTAATGTTATTTACAACAATCAATGATTTAAAAGATATCGGCATTTTTTAAGCCCTTTTTTCAGTTCAAATTAGTCAATAAAATCAACGTTTTTTTATAATACAAGATGTGGTGTTGATATTTATGTGAAACACTAAAAAACTGTTGATTTTATTAGCAAATTGTAGAAATTCAATATTAACTAAGGGGCATAAATGAATAAAAAACAACTAGTAGCAAAAATATCGTCCACATTGGGTCAGAGTAAAGCTGATGCTGAAAGAACTTTTGATTCAATAACGACAATCATTCTAGATGCATTAAAAAATGACGATACTGTAAAAATAGCTGGTTTTGGTACTTATAAAGTAGCAAAGAGAAAAGCTAGAGTGGGTAGAAATCCACGAACAGGAGAGTCTATTCAAATTGCTGCATCTCAAAAAGTTAAGTTTTTACCTGCTAAAAGCTTAAAAGAAATGTTTAACAGATAAACTTTATTTTTAGCCCTTATTTGAAAAATCAAATAAGGGCTAAACTACTTGCAAAAACTGCATAGCTCATTTTTACACAAATCACTCCTAATTTAATTTTTAAAATTTTATAAGCTTATTTTAATTTAACAAGGGAGAGTTATGAAAAAATACTTAGGATACTTTCTAGCAGGCACAGCCATTTACTTTGGTTTCGCTGGTCTTGGATATGCTGAGACTACAGTGTCTGCGGAAGTACAATACATTTTTAATACCCTATTATTTTTAATGTCAGGTTTCTTGGTCATGTGGATGGCCGCAGGTTTCGCAATGTTAGAGTCAGGATTAGTAACATCAAAATCTGTATCAGCAATCTGCGCAAAAAATATAGGTCTTTATTCAATCGCCGGAGTAATGTTCTGGTTGGTTGGTTACAATTTAGCTTACGGTATCCCAGAAGGCGGATATATAGGTTCATTCACACCATGGAGTGATAATTCAGCATTAGAGACAGGATATTCTGATGGTTCTGATTGGTTCTTCCAAATGGTGTTCTGTGCAACCACAATGTCAATTGTATCTGGTACGTTAGCTGAGAGAATTAAGATCTGGCCATTTTTCTTATTTGCCGCAATTTTAACTGGATTTATATATCCAATTTCAATGGGTTGGCAGTGGGGTGGTGGATGGTTATCAGCTGCTGGATTTTCAGACTTTGCTGGTTCAACATTAGTACACGCTGCAGGTGGTGCTGCCGCTTTAGCGGGTGCAATAGTGCTTGGAGCCAGAACTGGAAGATTTAGTTCTAGCGGCGGAGTCAAAGCTATGACACCATTTGCTGCATCATCTATTCCGTTAGCAACACTAGGAGTATTTATACTATGGTTAGGTTGGTTCGGATTTAATGGTGGATCTCAGTTAGCTTCTGGTACGTTAGAAGACGTTTCATCAGTAGCAACAATTTATATCAATACGAACTTAGCTGCAGGTGGTGGTGTATTAGCTGCTGCAACAGTATCAAGATTATTCGGTGGTAAAACTGACGTAGTAATGATGCTTAACGGCGCGATAGCCGGTCTAGTAGGTATTACGGCTGAACCATTAACACCAAGTCCGTTAGCTGCAATATTTATTGGGGCAATAGCAGGAGTATTAATGTACTTCTCAGTTAAATTATTGTTCAAAATGAAAATTGACGACGTAGTTGGTGCCATCCCAGCACACTTAGTAGCTGGTGTATGGGGTACATTAGCAGTGCCATTAACAAACGGTGATGTTTCTTTTGGAGCACAATTCCTAGGAACAATCTCAGTAGTGGTGTTCGTATTCATAGTCTCGTTTATTGTTTTCCAAATTATTAAAAATACAATTGGATTAAGAATAAGTAAAGAAGCTGAAAGACTAGGAACTGACAAAGCAGAAGTTGGTGTAATAGCTTACGGTATAAGAGACTAGAACAATTTAGCTTATCTCCTCCCTCGTTAGTTGGAGAAATATTAAAGGCCCAGAGACCCCTCTGGGCCTTTATTTATTCAAGCTTATTTTCATCCCAAATTTTTTTCCAATCAACATTAGGTGACAAACCAAAAATAGAATTAACATTTGTAAAATGAACAGCTAAAGAAGGGATCGGAGATATACATAATTCTTTTTTATAAATATCGTGTAATGGTTTTTCAAATGGATAGTGTTCATATTCACACATCTTTCTAATATTCTCTATATATTGTTGTATCATTTTTTTACTTGATAAGAATGTACACAAGGTCTCCTCAATTTTTCTCCAATGGTATTTATTACCCAATATTATATTTGTGTTTTCAAATTTTGAATACAGATAAGGATAATCAGCTGGACATAAAAAAAAATCATTCCCAAGCTGAGTGCTTATTCTCTCATAAGCAAATATCATTTCTTCCAAACAGTCTTTACTGTGTAAATAATCGTCCTCAACAAAATATATCAAATCTTCTGCTTTCAGGGACTCGAGCAAAGATTGATGGATATTTGCCATATTTGAAATTTGATTTGAAGTAATAGTTTCTTTTTTTTCATTAATTTTTTCAATTTTTTTTGAAAATTTTTGCACATCAAGATTGATCAAATTAAATTTGATGTTCTTTCTTTTAAATAAATTTCGCATTTTATCTAGATTTTCTTGAGAAGAATTATGATCAACAACTGTAAACTTAACACTAACATTTTTAAAATTTTCATTAGCCATTGCGGAATTTAGCAAAGAGTTTATAGATCTTAAAGTATATTCCGGTTTACCTTTCTCAAAAATTCTCTCTTTATTTTGAGTAAGCATATTTACCTCCATACAAGATCTAATAATAATATCTAATGATTTTACTTTGCGAGTAATCTTTACTTCGCCTAATGGTAGGTTAATTGAGTTAATACCTAATTTACTTAAGTTTTGATTAATAACTTTATTAGAAGTCGGTATAGTTAAATTATTTTGGTCTATTATTTCGTATCCAAAAAATCTACATAATTTAATGAATATTTTTTTTAAAAAACTTTTATTATTTTTGATTTTTAACTCTTTCATTTTCTCTCTCTTTATATTAAATATTCTAATATCATGAATATAAAATCTTCAAAAGAATTAGTTGACGAAGCAAACAAAAGCATTGAAACACTTAGTCCTGATAACGTAAAAAAAGCCCTTGAAAAAAAGGAAATTACATTAATTGATGTAAGAGATATCAGAGAACTTTGGAGAGACGGTACTATTGAAAATTCAATACATATTCCAAGAGGAATGTTAGAATTTTGGCTTGATCCAAATAGTAGTTATTACCAAGAAAATAAAATTAGCAACTTAAAAAAAATGGTCTTTTTTTGTGCCCTGGGATTTAGATCTGCTCTAGCAACAAAAGCTTTAGTTGACATGGGATTTAAAAACGTAGCGAATGCAGAGGGCGGATTTGACGCCTTAAAAAATGTTGGGTTAAAGATAGTTCAAAAAGAAAAGAAATAATTTATTTACTAGCTTCTTTACAGACAAATTCAATTCTGTCCTGACCCCAAAAAACTTTATTGTTAGATACAAAACTTGGTGCACCGAAGACACCTCTTTCAAAGGCATCATTCGTTTTCTTTCTTAGGGATTCTTTAATTGACGTTGATGCCGCTCTTAGAAAAAAGGTTTTAGGATTAACATTTAAATTTTTTAATACTTTTTGCAAAACATTTTCATCATTCATATTAAGCCCATCTTGCCATATACAATTATAAATATTATCAATATAGTAATTTTTATAATTATCTTCTTCAGCAACTAATACGCCTCTCATTAAATTTAAACTTTTAATAGGAAAATAAGAATTAAATTTAAATTTAATTTTATTCTTTTCAGCAATAAGTTTGCAGTCTCTAATCATATGTTTAGCTTTTGCAGGGATGAATGCAGGAGCTTTAATTCCATGTAGATTATGTAAACCACCTAATAAGATTGGTTTATATCTAATTTTAATGGAATTTCTTTTTTCAATTTTTTGGATTTCTTTATGAGCAAAAAAAGAGTAGGGACTTACGAAATCGAAATAAAAATCGAATGGTTTAGTCATTAAAATTAATTTTTTTTGCAAAAAATATTCTTATAAACCAATAAATTAATAATCCTACTGGACCAGTAAAGTAGGTTAAAATTAGAGAGATTATTACAAAGAATTTTGGAATTAAATATTTTTGTGAGTCTCTAGCTATCCAAGAACCTAAAAACAAACTTATAGCTAAAAAATGAAGCCAAAATATCAAAAGAAAAGCTTCGTTTGAAAACATTGAGTAAAGTCCGTCTAATCCGCTGTAAAGCTGAAAGCTATCTAATAAATTCTTCTCTAAAAATATGTCATAAGCAACTAAACCATACGCCAGTGCTAAAATTAGTGGAACAATTATTGATTGTACAAAAAAATTTGTAATCAAATGGTTAGGAATAATTATTAACAGTAGCCAAAAAGGAATTACCCCCCAATTGGCAATTAAATAAATATTCTGATAATTTAATATTTCAAGAAGATTATTTATCATGAAAAATAATATAGTATATTAAGTAAATGAATCCCACATTAAATAAAAGTGATTTTGAAGACCTAACAACTAGTTTGAAGGATATGGCTTACTCATACTTAGAAAAATTTAGCCCATCAAAGCAGCAATTAAAAGTATATTTATTAAAAAAATATCTTACAAAAATTAAAGGCACAAAATCTAAAAAAGAAATTTCATCAATAATAGATGAAATAGTTAATAACCTTGAAAAAAGTAAAATTTTAAATGATGAATTATACTCTGACTCAAAAGCACGGATGTTTTTAAGAAGGGGATATTCTCTAAATAAAATAAATCAATCTCTTAGGACAAAAGGAATTGAGGAAAAATATATAGTTCAAAGTATTAAAAAGATCAAAGAGGACAAAATTGATCCTGATTTCATTTCTGCTTTAAAGCTCTGTAAAAGAAGAAGAATTGGACCTTTAAGACCACAAGCTAATCGAGAATTATTTTATAAAAAAGACATGGGGATACTTGCAAGAGGAGGGTTTAGTTTCGATTTATCAAAAAAAATTTTAAATTTAGACATTTCAGAGTTTAATAAATTAATCAAAATTATTTAATTTTTTTCTTTTTATCGTCCTCTATTAATTGATTAAGTTTTCTTTTTAGAAGATTTTTCACAATTATAAAAAATAAAACTCCAAAAAAAGTTACTGAAAGTATTATTGCAAGAATAGTTTTAATCATTCAAGTTTTTACTTCTACGTATTAAAATTGTAGGGTTTTTAAAATCTTCTTTACCATATTTAAAAGTTTCATTGTTTAAACTCGTAACTATGGCTCCTGCACTTTCGGCGATAGCGTGGCCAGCAGCATCATCCCATTCATTAGCCCTAACTTTATCTAAATATAAATCATATTCTCCAGTTGCGATAATACAATATTTATAAGAACTACTTAGTTTTCTAAAAGATGTCACACCATATTCTTTTAGTTTATTCAAAATGATTTCAGGAGGTTTTTCGTGATTAGTTAAAGCAATGATCTCACCTACTGGAGTTCTTTTTTTGCAATCAAGTTTTTTTCTTTTCCCATCTTCAAGCATGTATGAATTATTTTTTCCATAAGAAAAAAATATTCTATTTTTTTTCGGCACACCAATAATTCCCAGAGCAGGTAAATAATTAATTATTAAACCTACATTCAAAGTATATTCATCTCCACCTGCGATATATTCTTTAGTTCCATCTATTGGGTCAATTAACCAATATGTGCTTAAATTGTTCTTTTTTTTTAAGTCAACAGTTTCTTCTGAAACAATAGGAATTGAAGGTGTTAATTGACTTATTGCATTAGTTAAAATTTCATTAACTTTCAAATCACCATTAGTTACCGGAGAACCATCATCTTTAACTTTAATTTTTACTCCTCGCTTTGCCAGCTTAATAGACTCTTCTCCCGCCTTTTTAAATTCTTCAATAAGTTTTTCGACAATGTTTTTTTGATCGTTAATATTCATTTTTAAATTTTTCTAACACGATTATCTCAATATTAATCACTTGTTTTCCTACATTTTCGAAGTTTACGGTAACTTTATTACCAATGATAGACTGAATTTGACCAACACCCCAGCTCTTGTTAGCAGGATTAAGAACAAAATCGCCTGGTTCAAAATCAATATGCATTATGGAAAAATAGTTATAATTATATTATACCTTTTTATTATGAATTCTCTAGGAATTAATAAATCAAAAAAAGATACAAAAGTCGTGGTTGCAATGTCTGGAGGGGTAGACTCATCGGTAGTAGCTGCGTTAATGAAAAAGGAAGGTTACGATGTAACTGGCATCACTTTAAAGTTATATGATGATGCAAAAACTTCTACTGAGAGCAGACAATGTTGTGCTGGACAAGATATTTTGGATGCAAAAAGAGTTTCAGAAAGACTTGATATAGAACATAAAATTTTATTTTACCAAAAAAAATTTAGAACTGAGGTTATTGACTCGTTTGTAAAAAGTTATACTGCTGGAGAGACGCCTATACCTTGTGTTCAATGCAATCAAACAGTAAAATTTAGAGATCTATTTAAATATGCTAAAGATTTAAAAGCAGATGCTCTAGTTACTGGTCACTATGTTTCAAGAATACAAAATAATGGCCATGGTAATTTGTATAGAGCTAAAGATCAAAACAGAGATCAAAGCTATTTTTTATTTAGCACTACACAAGAACAATTAGACTATCTAAGGTTTCCGCTTGGAGAAATTGAAAAGTCTGAAACAAGATCTTTAGCAAAAAAACTTAAACTTAATGTAGCTGAAAAACCTGATAGTCAAGATATTTGCTTTGTTCCAAATGGTGATTACAGTTCAGTTATTAAAAAATTTAAACCAGAGTCTTTCAATCCTGGTAAAATCATTGACTTATCAGGTAAACAAATTGGTGAACACGAAGGAATTATAAATTATACAATAGGTCAAAGAAAAGGTATTAAAATCTCTAGTGATAAAGCACTCTATGTAATAAATATTGATGCTAATAAAAATACGGTTACTGTTGGGCATAAAGAATTTTTAGAAATTAAAAAAATTAAACTGAGGGAATTAAATATTTTAGGAAATTCAAGAGATTTTCAAGATTTAATAAAAATTAAAGTAAGATCTACAGGAAGATTGCTTAATTCAAAAATTACTTTTTGCGATAATTCGGCAAATGTTGAAATATTAGATAGCGAAACTGGTATTTCTCCAGGTCAAGCATGTGTTTTTTATTTAAAAGATGATTTTGGGGATAAAGTATTAGGGGGAGGATGGATAGATAAGACTTATAACAAAAATTTATCCACATAATTAACATAAGATTTCAAAACACGTATAAGGTGATACAATTTTTTTTAAAACATGATTTAATGGTTTTAATTAAGAGGCAACTCTTAACTGGCCATTTAAGGAAAAACCGAGAGGTTCAAGCTTAAAGGGCAGAAAGGTTCACTGAGTAGCGCTAAAATGGTGGATCGGGAGGTTCGGCGGTAGCGCCTAAAACGACGAACCAAAACTACTAAATTTCTGGGCGAAAGCCTAGAAATTTATGTGGTTCTTCTCCAAAAAAATCTCGAAAATAAATAAAACATAACGACACCTACAAAGTAGTTCCATTCTAAAGCGTGTTTGAAATGTGTATTACCTTTAGTAACTAAAATCGGTAAACTTAAAATAGCAACTGTAGATAAAACAAACACAAGCATTATCTTTAAGATTAATACTTTTTTATTTATTAAATCTTCTAATTTACTTTTTAGCTTATAGAAATGATAAACTAAAATTCCTTGAGCGATTATTTCAAAAATTATAAATGCTAGTAACACCACTCTTCTAAAAAGTTTATAAATCTGAATATCAAATTTTACCCCAAGAAGAATTGAATGTATTACTAAAAAAATAGCAGAAAGAATACCAAAGGTTTTAAATTTATAATTTACGTTTGTAGTGTAAAGCTTATTAACTAAGAGATTATTATTTTTCCAATAAAAGTATAATAATAATGCAGTAATGAACATTGATGGTTTAAATATTAAAAATTGAGGATATGTTCTTGAGGCCCTACTTATAGATAAACTACCATCTATATAAGGTATAGAAAAAGCAGAACGACCAATCATATCTACTTCAAGAATGGTCCCACTTAAAAATTCAAAATTTTGTGTAATAAATAAACACAAGTTAATGGCGATTAATGGAATAAAAAATATCCACAAACTCAATTTTCTTATTTGAGCTATTTCTTTCATAGATGTGATAAATGATTATTTTCTTTTATTTCTTTTTCTAGCTCTTCTTTTCTTAGAACCAATTTTCCGTCTTCCTCTATGCTTCTTAGGGTATCCCATATTTTAGCCTCCTTTTTTGTATTCTATTTATAAAATAATATATATGGTTCAATTATACATTTTTTATGAAAAAGTCTATAAGCACGTTTTTAAAACATCCAACAAAAGACAGCTCCAATAGGTCGGCTAATCCCCCTGTAACAAGAGCTTCAACAATACTGTTTAATTCAATGCAAGAACTTCATCAGCATGAGAAAAGAATTAAACAAAATAAAAAAGTAAGCTATTATAGCTACGGTAGGTACGGGAGTACAACAACTATAGAATTGGAGAATATTCTTAAAAAACTTGAGGAAGCTTATCATGTTTTTTTAACAGGAACCGGTTTTGGTGGAGTTGCATTAGCAATAATGAGCATTTGTAGACCTGGGGATGAAATATTAGTTTCAGATAATGTTTATGGACCCACAAAAGAAATATCAGAGGAACTGGTGTGTGAGTTTAATATAAAAGCGAAATTTTATGATCCAGATAATTTTAGTGACTTTAAAAACAAAATTACAAATAAAACAAAAATGATTTTGGTTGAGAACCCTGGCAGCAATACTTTCGAATTCCAAGATTTAGCAAAGATAGTGCAGCTTGCTAAAAGAAAAAAGATATTTACTTTTCTTGACAACACTTGGGGTACTCCTCTTTACCTAAAACCTTTAAAAATTGGTTTTGATATGTCATTTACCTCAGCGACAAAATATTATTCAGGTCACTCTGATGCTATGGGAGGATCATTAGCAGTAAATAAAAAAGTTTTTAAAAAAGTAATGTTTTTTTATAAATTATCAGGCTATAGAATGTCAGCAGATGAAGCTTACTTAATTATTAGAGGGTTGAGAACACTTGATGTGCGTTTAAAACAACACTATGAAAACACAAAAGTAGTCATTAATTTTTTAAAAAAACAGAAAAAGATAAAAGAAATTTTATACCCTCACAATCCGTCGTCAAAAAATTATAAACTTTGGAAAAAATATTATTCAGGAGCTAATGGATTATTTTCTATTGTCGTTAAAAGTAAAAAAAAATCTTCAGTTGTAAGATTTGTAAATTCTCTAAAATTATTTGGAATAGGTTATAGTTGGGGTGGATTTGAGAGCTTGGTTATTTTGCAAAATTTAAGAGATACTACGAAATATACAAAAAAAAGAAAATTTTTCAGATTCGCTAAGGACGAACATATTGTAAGATTACATATTGGTTTAGAAGATCCAAATGATTTAATTAAAGATCTTAAAAGTTCTTTAAAATATATAAGATGATTAAAGAAAAATTTATTTCAAACCGTACCACACTAATAGTCTTGATTTCTGCGTGTTTAGTTATTCTAATTTCAATGGGCTTAAGGCAAACCTTTGGCTTATTTTTCCAAGCTTTTGAGGAGGGTATAGGGTGTTCAAGAACTGAATTTGGTTTAGCCATAGGTATACAAATGATTTTTTGGGGAATTTTTTCTCCGCTATTTGGATTATTTGCGGATAAATATGGAGGGAATAAAGCTGTATTTATTGGTTTTGTAATTTTTGGTTTGGGAATTTATATGCTTTATTCTGGCCCAAACACAGGTATTTTTTTTCAAATTAGTCTCGGAGTACTTATCGGAATAGCTTTAGGAGCAACGGCGATTGCAGTTCCAGTTTCTGAAGTAGGAAAACATTTCTCTAATAAAGATCGAACTTTAGCAACAGGAATGGTCACAGCAGCAGCTTCAGTAGGATATTTTCTTGCCCCGCTGTTTACAAAATATAGTTTAGGAGAATTTGGTTGGCAAGAAACCTTAAGATTTTTTTTATATTTTATTTTTTTTGGATCTATTGTAGCTCTCTTTATTGTTCCAGCAAAAAACATACCTTCAAAAATGGGAGATGATAATCAACAAAAATTTTTCGATGCAATTAAAGAAGCATTTACACATCGAGGTTATCTATTATTAGTAAGTGGATTTTTTGTATGTGGTTTTCAAATAACTTTGGTAGCTACTCATATCCCAGGATATATGCAAAACAGAGGATTAGATGGATGGTCTGCAACTATTATTTTAGCTCTAATTGGTTTATTTAACATTATTGGAACTCTTGGGATGGGTTACTTGGGGACCAAATATAGAAAAAAAATCCTATTAAGTATTCTTTATGCTAGTAGAGCAGTAATTATTTCTATTTTCATTTTTTCACCACCTTCATTGATAATGTCAATATTTTTTGGAATTACTTTTGGAATGCTTTGGTTATCGACTGTACCACCAACTAACGGAATAGTGGCTCAAATTTTTGGAACTAAATATTTAAGCACACTTTTTGGAATAGTTTTCTTAAGCCACCAGATTGGGGCTTTCATTGGCGCATATTTAGGTGGATACTTTTACGATGTGTACGGCTCTTATGATTACGCTTGGTATATAGCTATCGGTCTATCAATTTTTGCCTCTTTAGTTCATCTACCTATTGACGAAAAACCATTGATAAGACAACCAAAACAAGCCTAGGTTATTTACTGGGTCATTGTTAATAACTTCTCCCTTAAGTTGTATTATGAGTCCACTACGGAATCAAAAGTGAATCAAAAGGTGAACATTCAAATATTGATATTTAGAGTTGTGGATAATTATTTTTGTTTAAATTAGATTTCTTATTTAGTAATGTTTAATTATCTAAACAATATTCACAAGAAGGAGATAAAATGTTTTCAAAAGAATTAGGGGAGAAACTAGATAAGTATCATTTATTAAAACATCCTTTTTACCAAATTTATTGGAATGAGGGAAAACTAACTAGAGAAATTATTAAAGATTATGCTGAGCAATATTACCAGCACGTAAAAGCATTTCCGAGATATATAAGTGCTACACATTCTATATGTGAAGATCTTGAAAAAAGAAGAATACTTTTGGAAAATTTACAAGACGAGGAAAACAAAGACGCTGATCATCCTAAGCTTTGGAAAAATTTTGCTAAAGCGATGGGTGCTGATGAAAACAAAATTGAGGATATTAAAAAAGAACCATTTACTAAAGAAATGATTGATAATTTCTTTTCACAAGCTAGAGCGTCATATGCAGAAGGTTTAGCATCCTTATATACTTATGAAAGACAGATACCCGAAATAGCTGAGACTAAAATTCAAGGTCTTAAAAAATTCTACGGTGTAAGCTCAAAAGAGGGTTTAGAGTTTTTTGAAGCACATAAATCTGCAGACGTAATTCATAGAGCTGAATGTGAAAAACTTTTAGATGCATTAAGCCAGGAAGAACAAGTAAAAGCTGAGAAGGCTTCTCTAAAAACTGCAAAGTTTCTATGGAATTTTTTAAGCGGTATGACTGCAAAACACAAACTTGATCAGGTAGCCGCCTAGAGAAACGTTTAGCATCGAAAATGAAAAACGACAATCACGTTTGGGATAACAAACTCCCTACGGCACAAATGCTTGGTCGTTGGCAACCTTGGCACGCAGGTCATCAAAAACTCTTTGAGGAGATTTTAAAGAAGACCGGTCAGGTAAATATCATGGTTAGAGACGTAAAAGGAGTTGATGATAATCCTTTTGATTTTGAAACAATAAAAAAAAATATATTAATTGCATTAAAAGATTACAAAAATAGAATACAGATTACTTTAGTTCCAAATATTACTAACATTTGTTATGGAAGAGGCGTTGGTTACAAAATAGAGGAAATAGTCCTAGATGAAAAAACTCAGCAAATTTCAGCTACAAAAATTAGAGAGCAGATGAGAAAAGAGGGAAAACTCAAGTAGATGCGAGCCATTCTCACTTGACCTGCAATAATCACCTATATAAGGTTAATTTTTTTTAGGAGAACTCTTTATGATGCTAACTAATAATCCTTTTGCTGAACTAACTTTAGTTTTACCAGCTGCAGTAATGCAGTTTTTTGTTGTATCAATGATACTTTTAGTAATCATAAGCACTGGGCTCGATATGCTTCATAAGAAAAATGTGATTTATTTTTTTAGAAACGCAAAAAAGGCAAAAAAATCAGCGAAAAAAGAATTAAGCAATGGAAAAAAAGCAGCAGTAATTTTAAAAACTGTAGCTCATGACATTGCTACAACTTCAGAGCTAGGTATGGGGAAAAGAAGAATAGCTCATGTTTTAGGAATGTATGGAACTTTAATGTTTTGGATTGCTTCAGTGGTTTTGATTTTTAAATATACTGATGGCTCGAGCGCTCCAGATTATTTAACTACAGTATGGCATTCAGGAGCAATATTAACTTGTATAGGTGGGTATTGGTTTTGGTTTTTTTTAAGAGTTGATGTTTCAGCAGAAGCACACCCCTGGTACAGAATTATTACAGCAGATCTATTTGTTTTAGCCCTATTGGCTTGCGCAACTTTTGGATTAATTTGGTCTTTTACTCAATATTCTGGAATGACAAGCTTGAGTTATTTATTTTTAATATTGTACATTGTTTCAAATTTAGTTTTATTCGGTGGTGTTTATTGGTCAAAATTTGCTCACATGTTTTATAAACCCGGGGCAGCTATTCAAAAAAATTTAGCTGAAGCAGACGGCTCTAGAGACAATTTGCCACCGCCGGCTGACGCTCCAGAACAATTTGGCCTTGGTATTAAAAGAGAACAACCTAAGCATTATTAAAGATTTTATGATAAGAAAGTTAAGGAGAAAAAAATAAATATGTCTACATTTGTTTACATGACTAGATGCGATGGCTGTGGTCACTGTGTTGATATTTGTCCATCAGATATAATGCATATAGACGAAACGATACGTAGAGCTAAAAATATAGAACCAAATTTTTGTTGGGAGTGTTATTCTTGTGTCAAAGCATGCCCCAATCATGCAATTGATGTTCGAGGTTACGCAGACTTTGCTCCAATGGGACACAGCGTGAGAGTAAGACGTGAGGAAGAAAAGGGTACAATTTCTTGGAAAATTAAATTTAGAAATGGCACTGAAAAAGATTTTGTTTCACCAATTACTACTAAACCATGGGGTAAGTTTATCCCTAAATTGGCAGAAGGCGACAAACCTAGACAAGGAGAAATGAATTCTCAAGTTTTATATTCTGAGCCAGAAGGCTTAGATACAAAAAAAGATCTTCCGACAATAAGTAAAGAGTCATTTAAAAAAGGTGTCTATTACTAATGCCTAAAAATAAAACAGTTTACGAAGAGTGTGACGTTTTAGTAGTCGGTGGTGGTATGGCAGGGACCGGCGCAACGTTTGAAGCAAGACACTGGGGTAGAGATTTAAAAATAATTTGCGTTGAAAAAGCAAATATAGATAGAAGCGGAGCAGTTGCCCAAGGTCTTTATGCGATTAATTGTTATATGGGTATGAGATGGAACGAAAATCAACCTGAAGATCATGTAAGATATGCGAGAAACGATTTAATGGGACTAGTTAGAGAAGACCTTGGATATGATATGGCTCGCCACGTAGACTCTACCGTCCATATGTTTGATGAGTGGGGTTTGCCGATGATGAAAGATAAAAAAACTGGAAGATATCAACGAGAAGGTAAGTGGCAAATAATGATACATGGTGAAAGTTATAAACCAATTGTTGCAGAAGCAGCAAAGAAATCTGCAGATAAAATTTATAATAGAATAATGGTTACCCATCTACTTATGGATGAAAACAATGAAAATAGAGTTGGCGGAGCAGTTGGTTTTAATATGAGGACAGGTGACTACCATGTTTTTAAAGCTAAAACAGTAATAGTAGCAGCTGGTGGCGCCTCTCATATTTTTAAACCCAGAGCTGTTGGAGAAGGTATGGGTAGAACTTGGTACGCACCTTGGAGTAATGGTTCGGCTTATGCACTTCCTATAGCTGTTGGAGCAAAAATGACTCAAATGGAAAATAGAATTGTTCTTTGTAGATTTAAAGATGGTTATGGTCCTGTAGGTGCATATTTTTTACATTTAAAAACTTATACGCAAAATGCTAATGGCGAAAATTATGAAAAGAAATGGTATGATAAAACAAAAGAATTAGTTGGAGAGTATATAGATCATCACCCAACACCCACTTGTTTAAGAAATCATGCATTTATACAAGAGGTGATGGCTGGTGGGGGACCAATACACATGGTGACCAAAGAGGCTTTTCAAGATCCGCATCTCGAAACTGTTGGCTGGGAGAATTTCTTAGGCATGACAGTCGGGCAAGCAGTAGTATGGGCATCTCAAAATATTGACCCTAAGTATACAAATCCTGAATTAACTACATCTGAACCTTATGTAATGGGATCACACGCTACTTGTTCAGGTGCCTGGGTCAGTGGACCAGAAGATATTTCTCCTCCAGAATATTTTTGGGGCTATAATAGAATGACAACCGTTCAAGGTTTATTTGGTGCTGGAGACACTGTTGGTGGTAGTGCTCATAAATTTTCATCTGGGTCTTTTACTGAGGGTAGATTAGCAGCCAAAGCAGCTGTAAAATATATTGAGGATAAGAAAGCAGAAAATTTAAAAGTTTCAGACAAACAATGTAATGAATTAAGAGAAACAATATACAAACCTTTAGATAATTATACTATCGGTAGAAATGAAATTACTGGTGGAACTGTTTCTCCAAGCTATATTTCACCTATTCAAGGACTACAGAGACTTCAAAAAATTATGGATGAATATGTAGGTGGTATTACAGCTAATTATATGACCAATGATAATTTACTTAAAAAAGCATTAGAACTTTTAGATTGGTTGCAAGAAGATTTAGAGAATGTTGGTGCTGAAGACTATCATCAATTAATGAGAGCCTGGGAATTAAAACATAGAACTTTAACTTCTCAATGCGTAACAGAACATACTTTATTCAGAGAAGAAACACGTTGGCCAGGATATTATTACCGAGGAGATAAGCTAAAATTAGATGATGAAAATTGGCACTGTTTAACTGTCTCGAGAAGAGACCCTAAAACTGGAAAATTCTCTATGGAAAAAATGCCTGTGTATCATATTGTTGGAGACGAAAAAGAAAAGAAAGCGTCATAAAATTCATTAATGAACTTGCTGGAAAAAAGTGATGAAGAAGTCATTAAAATTGCAAGTCCAATTTGGTCTAATTTAATTAAATCTTCTAATATTCAAGATTATGGTGGGTTCACAAAAGATTTTTCATCTCAAATGCTTTACGGTGCCAATGAGGTCGAATTAGGGAAACAGTGGGCAAACAATAAGCTTTTAACTAGTTTATCTGAGAAACAGGAAGTTTTGGGTTGTATTCGAAGAGATAAATTTATTACTATTCTTTACAAGCAGACTAGCAATGTTTTGCCAGGGGAGTTTTTAGGTAGACTGGTTTTAGGTATGGAGGGCGAAATGGTAAAAGTATTTGGTGCAACAATTTATTAAGATTGACATCATCATTTTTCAAGCATACTTAGAAGTATGTTAGATATTTACCTTCCAATCGCTCAAGTTAATGTAGATATTTTTTTATTACTTTTTTTAAGTCTTGCAGTAGGAATATTATCAGGATTGTTCGGAGTTGGTGGAGGTTTTCTAATGACACCTTTTTTAATTTTTATGGGAATCCCGCCAGTATATGCTGTTCCTAATGAGGTTAACAATATTTTAGCGACATCTGTTTCAGGATCTTTAACTCATTGGTACAAAAATACATTAGATTATAAAATGGGTTTATTAATTGTTTCTGGTGGAGTCGTCGGAACATTAATTGGAATAACAACTTTCTCTTATTTCTCTGAGATAGGTAAAATTAGTTTAATCATTTCACTTCTATACATGTATTTATTAGCAATAGTAGGAACCTTAATGTTAATAGAGGGTATTAGAGAAAAGAACCTTCAGAGTAAAAAAACAACAATTAAACAAAAACTACATGATCATAATTGGTTACAAGGTTTACCTTTAAGAATGCGATTTCATAAATCCAAATTATATGAAAGTGCAATTGTTCCAATATTTTTAGGTTTAGTTGTAGGATTTGTTGCATCGATGATGGGAATAGGAGGAGCATTCTTAATGGTTCCAGCTATGATTTATATAGTTGGTATGCCAATTAAACTTATACCTGGTACCTCATTATTTGTAACAATTTTTATAAGTGCAATAGTTACAGTGCTTCATGCATTTAATTACGGTTCAATAGACTTATTTTTAGTGTTACCTTTAATCTTAGGATCTATTATTGGAGTACAACTAGGTCAAAAGCTTGGTCAATTTTTAGATAGTACGGAGCTTAAATCTTTATTTGCAATGTTACTTATATCTGTCTCAATAGGGATTGGATACGATTCTTTCTTCAGAGAAAAATCTAATGTTTCAAACGGTAATCAAGTTTTAAAAACAGATTTAAATGCACTTGCAGAGTTTACGGTAAAATTTTCTAATGATGTACCTTTTTTATATGGTGCTTTAGCAATACTACTAGCAATATCTTTAGGGGCTTTAGCAGCATTTGCTAGAAAAATTTTAAGCCCAGTTATAAGAAAATTGTTAAGTGATTTTAAAAATAAAGAACAACCAAAAAAAGAAGAAATTAAGTTCCCAGAAAAATAAAAATTATGCACTTCTATAGAGTTTTGTCATCACAAACTCTCTGTGCCCTAGAGCTTCAGCGCATGTAAGCCTACCATTAGCTACTTTTAACATCGTTTTTATTAATTCGTCTCCTGCTTGAGATAAATTCATTTCTCTGGAGAGTATTTTTGAAACATCACAATCTACGTGCTCTTTCATTAATTTTGCTGTTAGTGGATTAGCAGTAAGTTTCACTACTGGTTCAATTGGGTTTCCGATAATATTTCCTTGTCCCGTGGGGAATAAATGTATATTAAACCCACCAGCCGCTTGCAAAGTTACACATTCTGCTGCTGCAGAGGAAGTATCCATGAAATATAATCCCTTTCCTTTTTTTGGTTCTTCAGCAGGTTCTAAAACATCTATAAATTTTAAATTTCCAATTTTCTGAAAATTTCCAAAAGCTTTTTCTTCAATTGTAGTTAACCCTCCAGCAATATTTCCAGCCGTAGGTTGGCTTTCTGAAAGGTCATCAGTTGCTTCTTTTAAAATAAAATCATTATAAGCACTCCATGTTTTCATAAATTTTTCTTTAGCTTCAGGGTTTGCGCCTCTCTCAGCACAGACAGTTTCTGCACCAGTTAATTCTGAAGTTTCTCCAAAACATAAATGAACACCGAATGGTTCGAGTTTTTCCATAAGATTTCCAACGGTTGGATTTGAAGCTAATCCCGAAGTTGTGTCTGACTCTCCACATTTTACTGAAATCCATAAGTCACTCAAAGGACATTCTTCTCTCTGTTTTTCTGAAGCCCATTGAGAAAATTCTTGAGCTTTTTTTGAAGCTTTCATAATGGTACCTATATCCCCGGTTCGCTCAATGTGGAAACCTTCAACTGGCTTTCCTGTTTTAGCTATCTCATCAACAATTCTTTTTGTCCACTTGGGCTCGATACCTATAACGATAACTGCAGCTACATTAGGATTTTTTCCAGTCCCTATCATTGTTCTAAAGTGTAATTCAAGGTCTGCACCGAATTGCAATCTTCCGTATGAATGAGGTAAAGCTATCGTTCCTTTAATATTATTAGCTACCGCTTCTGCACAAGCATTTGAGATATCATCTACTGGAAGAATAATTACATGATTTCTTGTTCCAGCTCTTCCATTTTCTCTTTTATAACCTAAAAAACTTTTTGGTATTTCCATTTAGTTACCATTTTTTTGTTTTAACATTATGAACATGGACATGATCACCCTTTTTAATTGATTTTACTACTTTACCAATATCATGACCGTATTTTAAAATTGTATCTCCCTCATTTAGATCTTTCAGTGCAATTTTATGGCCCAATGGTACTTCGCCATTTGAATTAACTTTCACTGTTTTATCATTTTCCATAATCCAAGCACTACATTCTTGGCCTTTTTTTGTAGTTTCTATTACAACAACTCCTACGTTGTCCTTTTCATCGTGGATAATAAGGTCTGGATGTGACATAAAATATTTAATGGATATAGACTAAATTTTGATATATTGAAAGGGAGTTTTTAAAACAATTTTAAGGAAATCTATGGCTAAAATGACAACAGAAGAAGCGTTTGTTAAAGTTTTACAAATGCATGGAATTGAACACGCATTTGGAATAATTGGTTCAGCTTTTATGCCTATATCAGATATTTTTCCTGATGCAGGAATTACATTTTGGGATGTTGCACATGAGACAAACGGTGGTTTGATTGCGGACGGATACACAAGAGCAACAGGAAAGATGTCAATGGTAATTGCTCAAAATGGTCCAGGTATAACTGGTTTGGTTACACCAATCAAAACAGCATATTGGAATCATACGCCTTTGCTTTTAGTTACCCCACAAGCAGCTAATAAAACCATGGGTCAAGGTGGATTCCAAGAAGTAGAACAAATGAATTTATTTAAAGATATGGTTTGTTATCAGGAAGAAGTAAGAGATCCTTCCAGAATGGCTGAAGTTCTAAATCGAGTAATTGAAAAAGCAGTTAGAGGGTCTGCTCCAGCACAAATAAATGTTCCTAGAGATTATTGGACGCAAGTAATTGATATAGATTTACCGCCCATTGTAAGATTAGAAAGACAAGCTGGAGGAATAGAAGCAATTGAAAAAGCATCAAAACTATTATCTGAAGCTAAATTTCCTGTAATATTATCTGGAGCTGGTGTAGTGATAGGTGGAGCTATAAACGACTGTGTTAAACTTGCAGAAAAATTAGATGCCCCAGTTTGTTCTGGTTATCAACATAATGACAGTTTTCCGGGTAGTCACTCTCTAGCAGTTGGTCCTCTTGGTTACAATGGATCAAAAGCCGCAATGGAATTAATATCAAAAGCAGATGTTGTTTTAGCTTTAGGAACTAGATTAAACCCATTTTCCACTTTACCTGGTTATGGAATAGACTATTGGCCTAAAAACGCAAAAATAATTCAAGTAGATATAAATTCTGATAGAATAGGACTAACTAAAAAAGTTACTATAGGTATTTGCGGAGATGCAAAACTAGTAACACAACAATTACTCAAAAATCTTTCTTCAAAAGCTGGTGACAAAGATAGACAAAGTAGAAAAGATCTTATTCATCAAACTAAATCTGCGTGGAAACAAAAATTATCTAGCTTGGATCACGAGGAAGATGATCCAGGTACTGTTTGGAACAAAGAGGCTAGAGAAAGAGATAAAGATAGAATGTCACCACGGCAAGCCTGGAGAGCTATACAAGCAGGGATGCCAGAAGATGTAATAATTTCAAGCGATATTGGAAATAATTGTGCAATAGGTAACGCTTATCCAACATTTGAAAAAGGAAGAAAGTATTTAGCGCCCGGATTATTCGGGCCTTGTGGGTATGGGTTTCCAGCTATATTAGGTGCAAAAATAGGATGTCCTGATACGCCAGTTATTGGTTTTGCAGGTGATGGCGCATTTGGAATTAGTATGAACGAAATGAGTTCATGCGCTAGGAAAGAATGGCCAGCTGTATCTATGGTGATATTTAGAAATTACCAATGGGGAGCCGAAAAAAGAAACTCTATTTTGTGGTTTGATAATAATTTCGTTGGAACAGAGTTAGATCCTGAACTAAGTTATGCTAAAATCGCTAATGCTTGTGGTTTAAAAGGCGTTACCGTTAAAACAATGGAAGAAACGACTAAAGCTTTAAAGCAATCATGCGAAGATCAAAAAAAAGGGATTACAACATTCATAGAAGTAATTCTTAATCAAGAATTAGGAGAACCATTTAGAAGAGATGCAATGAAAAAACCTGTAAAAGTAGCAGGAATTAAAAAAGAAGATATGAAATTGCAAAAAAATTTGAATTAGGATAATTTTTTAAAATTGTCAAAATCTCAAAGTGTTTAATAAATATAAAAAAAATTACTATTCTCAGGCTGGTGAAGACGGAGTTCTCCTAGAGCTATTGAAGCGTTTAAAAATTAAAAATAGTCAACTTAATTGGTGCTGTGAGTTTGGAGCCTGGGACGGTGTTCACGGTAGTAATACTTTTAATTTAGTTAAAAATTTCAATTATAATGCAGTTTATATTGAGGGTGATAAGAACAAATTTAAAGATTTATTAAAAACAAAAGAAAAATACCCTAGGATTTTAGCTTTTAATAATTACGTAAGCCACAAAAGAAAGTCATTTTTATTAGATACGATTCTTAAAAAAACAAAAATAAATAAAGATTTTAACATTTTGTCAATTGATATAGATTCATATGATCTAGCGGTATGGAAATCCTTAAAACATTATAGTCCAAAGATAGTAATTATTGAAATTAACAGCAGTATTCCACCAGGAATAAAACAAATTCACTCGCCTTTGAATAATGGAAACAGTTTTACTTCAACAGTTCTATACGCAAAAAAAAATGGTTATGAATTAATATGTCATACTGGAAATTGTATATTTGTCAAAAAAAAATACTTAAAAAAATTAAAATTTGAAAAGAAATATATTAAAAACCCTGAACTTTTATTCAATAACTTATGGTTAGGAAAAAAAGAATTTTTTTTAAAAACATTTTTTAAAATGATATTGCCTAACAACTTCTTAAATATTTTAAGAGTATTTAAAAAAAAATTATATTAATTTAAGTCTAAAGCTGAAGCCGGATCTAATCGGACGCCAAACCAATTTAACCTTACATCTAAATGTGGACCTGTTGATCGTCCAGTTGATCCAACGGTTCCAATTATTTGACCTTGTTTTACTTTTTGACCTTTTTTCACATAAATTTCTTTTAAATGCATATATAAAGTTGAAATACCGTGTCCGTGGTCAAAAATTAAAGTTCCTCCCGTATAAAATAGATCAGGTTCAACCATAGTCGCAGTCCCACCTAACATGGCTTTTATTTCTGTCCCTTCTTTAGCAGCAAAGTCTATACCGTAGTGGGGCCACTTTGGTTTTCCATTTAAAATTCTTTGACTTCCATAAACTCCAGTAACAATTGAGTCCTCTAAAGGATTAATAAATTTATCTTTAAAGAATGTTAGGTTACTTTCTATAGCTCTTGCTTCACCTATTAATTTATTTTCTTTTTTAATTCTGTCATAAACTTCTTTTGGAGGAGTTACCTTTTTTTCAGGTAGTCCGTCTATTTTTTGAATTTTATAATCTCTTTTGAAAACCTTTTTCTCAACAATTTTAGTTTCATTTTCATTTATAAGTTTTATAAGGACATTTGTTTTTCGATCTCTACCTAATCCAAAAGCAAAATATCCATCTTTAGTAACTTTAATTCTTTTATTATCAATCATTACTTTATGTTTAGGGTTTGTTTTACCTATTATAAATGAACCTTGTTCAAATTTTCCCTTAAACTCTAAAGCAAATAAATTATTATTACAAAAAAAAATTAGAAGTAATATAAATAAAAACTTATTGAGCTGTCCAACCACCATCTACCACCAAAGAAGTTCCAGTGATCATTGATGAACTATCAGCTGCCAAAAAAGCAACCGCAGTAGCAATATCACTTTCTTCTGCCACTTTTCCTAAAGGAATATTCTGTACCATTTGTTTTTTAAATTTAAGATTTTTAAAGAAATTTTTTACCATCGGAGTTAAAACAAAAGTTGGACAAACAGTGTTTACTCTAATATTATTTTTAGCTAAGTCTATCGCCATCCCTCTTGTCAAACCTTCTAAACCAAATTTTGTCATATTATAGACACTTCGGCTAGGTCCGCCAACCTTTCCCATTTGTGAGGACATATTTATAATTGAACCACCAATCTTTTTTCTATTTTTTGTTTCCAACATTTTTTTGGTACAAATTTGAGCAATATTGAAACATGCTTTTAAATTCAAATTAACTAAATAATCCATATTTTCTTTTTTTACTTTTATAAAATGTTCTGGTCGGTTGCTTCCAGCGTTATTAACTAGAATATCCAATTTATTCAGACTATTTACGATTGAATTAAATTTTTTTGTATTAGTAACATCGCAAATATATGATTTACTGGAGCCTTTTGTCTTTTTTATAATTTTACTAACTTTATCTAAATCACTTTTAGTTCTACTTATTATAATTACTTTTGCGCCAGCTTGAGCTAAAGCTATTGCGCATGCTTTTCCTATTCCTTTGCCTGCTCCAGTTACTAATGCAGTTTTATTTTTTAAATTTATTTGTTTAAGCATTAAAATATAAGTTTTATATCAGTATAAATTAAATCTACAGCAACTAATAATATAGCTAATAAACCGACCCAAGCAATCCACTTATATTTTTTAATCCATCTTGAGATTAAAGTTGCAGCTACAGCCATCAAAATAATTGATAAAATTAAGCCAAAAACGAGTAAATGGTAATGATGTCCTGCTGCACCTGCAACGCCAAGCACATTATCTAAACTCATTGTAAAATCAGCCAGCAAAACTGTCCAAATAGCTTTTAATAGACTTGATTTATTTACTGTTATATTCTTATTTTTATCCGAAGAATTTTGAATTACATCTACATATAATTTATAAACAATATAAAGTAAAAGAACTCCTCCTATAAGTCTTAAACCAGTAATTTGAAGAAGGTAAGCAGTTAATAAAGTAAGTATAATTCTTAATAACACTGCACCGCCAATTCCCCAAAAGATTACTTTTTTTCTTTGTTCTGGAGGAAATTTAGATGCAACCATTCCAATAATAATTGCGTTATCACCTGCTAAAACTAAATCTATAAAAACTATTTGTGAAAATATTATTATTTGTTCTGACATGTCTATTGTTTCAATATCATGTCTGATGCCTTCTCAGCAATCATTATAGTAGGAGCATTTGTATTACCAGAAGTGATATTTGGCATAATTGATGCATCTATAACTCTTAAATTTTCTAAACCTCTTACTTTAAGTTTTTCGTCAACGACTGAGTCGTCCCCTTGACCCATCTTACATGTCCCTACCGGGTGAAAAATTGTTTGAGTATGCATACTTCCTGCTTGAACTAACTCTTCGTTGTCAGTTATATGTATTCCAGGTCTATATTCCTCAGGTTCGTACTTTTTAAATGTTTTTGTTTCTAACATTATTTTTCTTACAATTTTTAAAGCTTTTGCAGCTACATCTCTGTCATCTTGTGTTGATAAATAATTCATTTTAATTTTTGGATTATCTCTACTATCATTACTAGTAATATTTATTTCACCTCTACTTGTAGGACGGATATTTGCAATTGTTGGAGTAATGCCCTCAAAATCATGCATTTTTGTAGCGCCAAGTATATCAGTACTGATAGGTTGAACATGAAACTGTAAATTAGGCGTAGCTCTAGATGGGTCACTTTTTAAAAAACCACAAACTTGGCTAGCCCCCATTGTCATTGGACCACTTTGATTAAAAATATATTCAAGCCCAATAAGGAGATTTCCAAATATACTATTAATTTTACCATTTAGTGATTTAAGATTTTTTACTTTGTAAACCGGTCTAAACATTAAGTGATCTTGTAAATTTGTTCCAACACCCTTTAATTCATTAATAATATTTATACCATGTTTTTGTAATTTATTTTTTTCTCCTATTCCAGATACTTGTAAAATATGTGGTGAGCCTATTGAACCAGCTGAAAGTAAAATTTCTCTGTTACATTTTACGGTAATTAATTTATCTCTTTCATAATAATTGACACTTACTGCTTTTTTTCCTTCAAAATTGATTTTTTGAACATGGCCGTTTACAATTATCTTTAAATTTTTTCTCTTTTTAATTGGGTCCAGATAACCTTTTGCAGCGCTACAACGCAATTTTAAAAATTTTTTACGAGTTGTAGTGAATTGAAAATATCCAACACCAAAATTATCTCCAGTATTAAAATCTTTTGTTCTTGGTATTCCAAACTCTTCGGCTGCATTCTGAAATTCCTCTAACATTTTTAGGTTAACCTTCTTATTCGTGACAGCTATAGGGCCGTTATCATTATGAAATTTACTTTTTCCTAATTCGTTATTTTCAGATTTTAAAAAATACGGGAGAACATCATCCCATCCCCATCCAAAATTTCCTTGCTGTCTCCAATTATCATAATCATTACTTTGCCCTCTAATCCACAGCAAACCATTAATTGATGAACTACCTCCAAGAGTTTTTCCTCTTGGATATCTAATTGATCTATTACCCATTGTCTCATCTTTTTCGGTATGAAAACACCAATCAACTTTTGGATTGTGCATTGTTTTATAATATCCTACGGGAATATGTATCCATGGGTAATTATCTTTTCCACCAGCTTCAATTAAAAGAACTTTATTTCTATTATCCGCAGTAAGACGATTAGCCAAAACACATCCTGCTGAGCCAGCTCCAATAATTATGTAATCAAAGTTTTCCATAGTCATTTAGTCTTATAGGTCTAAAATTGATAGTTGCCAATGCAACAAATTCAACCTGAAGTTTTAATACTATTAATTGACTCTGAATTTTGAAAGAGGTTTAATTCCGCAATTAATAATAATCAAACGGGGGAATAATGAAAAAATTATTAACTGTTGTTTTAAGTTTAGCAGTATTTGTTGGTTTTTCAATGACTACAGCTAATGCTAAAACATTAAAATGTCAGACCGTTCTTAACACTAAAGCTGATGAAGTGAAGATGTTAAAGGACTTTACTGATACTGTAACAGAATTAACTGATGGTTCTTTAAAATTTGAAATTTTACCAGCAGGAGCTGTTGTAGGAGTTAAAGAAACTTTAGATGCAGTCGACAAAGGATTGATTGACTGTGGATTTGCTTGGACACACTATTGGTCAGGCGATCACCCAGCTGCCATGTTATTTGGTTCGCCAGTAGCAGGTGGTGGAGTTGGTATAGATAATTTAGCATTTCTATCATGGTTTCAGTACGGTGGTGGAAAACAATTATATGACCAATTATGGAAAGAAATGGGAAGAGACATAAAAGGATTTATGCTTCAACCTGTAGGTCCAGAAGCTTTAGGTTGGTTTCCAAAGCCAATTAAAGATATGGCTGACTTTAGAAAATATAAGTTTAGAACACCTCCAGGAATTCCTGGTCAAACATATAAAGATATCGGTATTGCATCTGTAGCTATGGGTGGTGGAGATATTCTACCAGCCTTACAAGCAGGTACTATCGATGCAGCAGAATGGTGTTGTCCAAAACCAGATTTAACTTTTGGTTTCCAAAAAGTTTTAAAACACTATTACCTACAAGGTTTACACCAAGTAGTAGTAAATGCTGACTTTTATATTACTGGAAAAACTTATAAAAAAATGACTGCTCATGAGAAAAAATCTCTTGAAGTAGCTGCAAACGCTTCATTAATTAAATCTTTAAGCTATAGAATCTATGAAAATGGAAAAGCTTTAAGAGAATTAACTACTAAGCATGGAGTAATTTTAGAGGACACTCCTACAGACTACTTTAAAGAATATATGGCGGCAGCTAAGAAAACATTGAATAAAAACGCAGCAGAAAATAAATTTTTTGCAAAAGTTTACGACTCAATGAAAGACTTTGCTGATGTTGCTGTTCCATTCTGGAGTGGTGCTCAAATGTCTAATGCTAAGCTAGGAATGGCTCATGCAGCGACATTAAAGTAATAAGCGAAAACTTTAAAAATATTTTAGAGCGGACTTAACAGTCCGCTCTAATTTTTTAGGACAAGATTATGAATGAAAAGCCATCAAAGATAGATATTTCAGATGAAATGATCGCAGAAAGACGTGGGGGATCAGGTAAAATGCCGGCAGATATGCCGCTATGGATGGCAAAAACTATAACTTCAATAGATAAATTCAGCAAACGCGTAGGTAGTATAGTTTGTTGGATTCTCATGCCTTTAATTTTTGCAATGACTTATGAAGTTATTATGAGAAAGTTATTTTTAGCTCCAACTATTTGGGCCTATGACATAAGTCGTTTCTTATACGGGGCCTTATTCATGTTAGGAGCAGGATACGCTCTTTCTAAAGGAGTTCACATAAGAGCAGATTTTTTATACAGAAATTTTAAAACTAAAAATCAAGGACTTGTAGATTTTTGGTTATATATTTTATTTTATTTTCCTGGCTTATTAGTGTTTCTTTACATGACTATCGGCTATGTCGAAGAGTCAATTAGAAGAGGTGAAAGGGGAATGGACACAACTTGGATGCCATACATGTGGCCAATAAAAACATGTTTGTTAATTGGAATAATTTTTCTTCTTATTCAAGGTATTTCAGAACTATTAAAAAGTTATTGGGCTGCAAAAAAAGGTGAGTGGCCTGGAGAAACTAAATGATCGCAGAATTAATTGATCCAGCAGTACTAGGTTTTATTTTAGTTGGCGTAATGCTTTTTGCAATATTTGTTGGCTTTCCAATTTCATTTACATTAATTTTTTTAGGCTTTGTATTTGGTTATTTAGGATTTGGAAAACTAGTGTTTTATTTAATGACATTACAGTTTTCGATGGTGATGACTGAACAAACCTTGGCCGCTGTTCCGCTCTTTGTCTTTATGGGAATTATGATGGAGCAAGCAGGACTAATGGAAAGACTATTTTCAGCATTTCAATTAATGTTGGCTAGAGTAAGAGGATCGCTTTATTACGCAGTTTTATTTGTCTCAGTTATATTTGCAGCAGCAACTGGAATAGTAGGAGCTTCAGTTACAATTTTAGGAATAATGGCCGCTAAATCAATGAATAGATCAGGCTATAATGTAAGACTGGCAGCAGGAACTATCACTGCTGGAGGTACATTAGGTATATTAATTCCACCAAGCATTATGTTAGTTGTTATGGGACCAATTATGGAAATTCCTGTGATAGATTTATTTGCAGCAGCAATTTTTCCAGGAATTCTTCTTGCAACACTATACGCAGCCTACACAACAATTAGGTGTATGATGAATCCAAAATTAGGTCCACCTTTACCAGAAGATATGCGAGCTACTAGTATGACTAAAATTTGGATAGAATTTTTACTAGGATTAGTGCCACCTGCTGCTTTAGTTTTTGCAGCACTTGGAAGTATTTTATTTGGTTTTGCAACTCCAACAGAGGCAGCTGGTTGTGGTGCAATGGGTGCTTTATTGCTCTCTCTTGCTTATAAGAAACTTACTTTACCAAAATTACAAGAAGCTCTAGTTAAAACGTTAGAAATTACAGCTTTAATAATGGTATTAGTTGCAGCTTCAAATTTCTTTGGTGCAGTGTTTGCTAGATTAGGAACACCAACATTATTAACTGAATTCTTATTAGGTTTAGAAATGAATAAATACCTGATTTTGGCCATGATAATGGTAATGATATTTTTATTAGGCTGGCCTTTAGAGTGGGTTCCTATCGTGATGATTATAATTCCAATAATCTTACCTTTAGTTGAAGCACTTGGCTTTAACTTAACTTGGTTTGCAATATTAGTTGCTGTCAACCTCCAAACCGCCTGGCTTTCACCACCAGTAGCACTTTCTGCTTATTTTTTAAAAGGCGTTGTGCCTGAATGGGATTTAAAGGACATTTATTACGGAATGATGCAATTTATGGTCTTGCAAATTTTTGGATTAGTATTAATAGTACTGTTCCCACAAATTGCTTTGTGGTTACCAACTTTACTTTATGGCAACTAAATATATAAAAAAAGCTTCTAAAACTCCGGAGACGGATGATCATAAAACACAGGCAGCTGTGCAAGATATTCTAAATGATATTGCAAAACGTAAAGAAGTAGCAATTAAAGAGCTCAATAAAAAATTTGATAAATACGAGGGAGAAGTAATTGTCTCTAAAGAAAAAATTGAAGAAGCAATAAAAAAAGTTGATCAAAAGACAAAAGACGATGTTAAATTTGCTCACGAACGAATAAGAAAATTTGCGGAGCATCAATTAAAAAGTATGAATAATGATTTTGAAGTTGAGTTATCTAAAGGATTGTTCGCTGGACAAAGATTAATTCCAGTCGATACGGCAGGTTGTTATATTCCAGGCGGAAGATATGCACATATTTCATCAGCAGTAATGGCTATTACTCCAGCAAAAGTAGCTGGTGTTAAAACTATAATTTGTGCAAGTCCGCCAAAACATAAAGATGGAGCTAACCCAGGAATTATCTTTGCTGCTAATCATTGTGGTGCAGATATAATTATGAATTTAGGGGGAGTTGCAGCAATAGGTTCAATGACACATGGATGTTTCAAAAACCCACCAGTTGATTTTCTTGTTGGAGCTGGAAATCAGTATGTAGCAGAAGCAAAAAGAATTGTTTATGGAAAAGTAGGAATAGATCAATTTGCTGGACCAACAGAAATTGCAATAATTGCAGATAAGACAGCTGATAAAGAAATTGTATCTGTTGATCTAGTTGGTCAGATGGAACATGGATATAATTCTCCAGCATGGTTATTTACTACAGATAAAGAATTAGCAGATTTTACGATGAAAAGAGTACCAGAGTTGATTAATGAATTACCTGAACTTGCAAAAGTAAATGCTACAGCTGCATGGAAAGATTATGGTGAAGTAATTCTTTGCGATACTAACGAGGAAATGGCAGAAGTTAGTGATAAATATGCCTCTGAACACTTAGAAGTTCACGCAGAAAATTTAGATTGGTGGTTAAAGAGATTAAGAAATTATGGTTCGTTATTTTTAGGTGAAGAGACTACAGTAGCCTACGGAGACAAATGTTCTGGAACAAATCATATATTACCTACAAAAGGTGGCGGAAGATATACTGGTGGACTATTCGTTGGAAAATTTATTAAAACATTAACTTTCCAAAGAATGACAAAAGACGCAACCAAAGTCGTTGGAGCAACAGCAGCAAGATTAGGTAGAGCAGAAGGCATGGAAGCTCACGCGCGAACAGCGGATATTAGATTAAGGAAATACGGTTTTTCTAATTAATGCATGCATTAGTTTACAGTGGAACACAAAAAATAGATTATAGAGAAGAAAAAGACCCAACACCAAAACCTGGCGAAAGTATTATAAAAGTTCAAGCTTCAGGTATATGTGGATCTGATATGCACGCCTTCCATGGACAAGACGAAAGAAGAGTTCCACCATTAATACTTGGTCATGAAATAAGCGGTAAAGCTTTAGATGGAAAATTCAAAGATAAAAATGTCGTCGTAAATCCACTTATTAGTTGTGATAAATGTGAATATTGTGAAAACGATAGAGAGCATTTATGTCCAGAAAGAACTATGATTGGTATGAGCACACCAATTAAAAGAGAAGGAGGATTAGCCGAACTAGTATCTGTTCCTGAGAAGAATATTTTTCAGATTTCAGAAAAACTAAATATTAAAGAGGCCGCTTTAGCCGAACCTACCGCAGTTGCTCTTCATGCTGTTCTGCTGGCTGAACAAAATCTAAAAAAACGTTTATCTGAAAGTAAAATTTTAATTCAAGGAGCAGGGGCTATAGGGCTTCTATGTGGCTTAATTCTTAATAAAGAAAAAAATTCAAAAAACATCGTTATGTCAGATCCTAATAAAAAAAGACTTAACGAATGTAAAAAGTACCTTTCTGCAAGTTTTGTTTCTCCTGATGATAAATCTATAAAAGAAAACAACTTTGATTTAATATTAGAGTCCGTCGGTTTAGGGATTACTCGTCAGCAGGCAATAAGATCAATCTCTCCAGGTGGGACTATAATACATATTGGATTAACTCAATCGACAGGAGACTTTAATTTTAAAAAATTAACTATCCAAGAGGTTACTCTTGTTGGAACTTACTGCTATACAAATAACGATTTTAAAAATACTCTAGATATCCTCTCTAATAAAAAACTTGGGGATCTTGGCTGGATAGATTATAGAGAGCTTAAAAAAGGTTCTGAAGCATTCAACGAAATACATGACGGGACCTGCGTAGCTCCTAAAATCATTCTAATTCCTTAGTTCGTCTTATAGTTGTAGACAAAATGCATACCTGAAATAATGATATAACATATTTAATCTAAGCAAAAATTTAATAAAGTTGTTTATGAAAAAAATTTTTATATTAGCAACATTTTTAGTTTTTTCCTCAGCTTACGCTGGAGGCCACATAACTAAGAAACAAAAAGAAGAAACTATAAAATGTCTTGGACATTATAGTGCTACGGCTGTTTTACCTGCTGACACAATTGAGGTTACAGATATGGAAATGGCTTTAGCTTCAGTTAAAGTAATAAGATCTTTTCTTCAAAAAGAAAAAGTTAGTGACGATGAGATGAACAAAGGCATGAATGAGCATGTAGATAAAGTTTATGGTAAACCATTTAATAAAGGCATGAATGATAAATGTAATAAATTTATCTACAAACTAATACCTGGTTCTAAAGAAGAAATAGAAAAATTATCAAGAACTATTTACGCGGGTTAAAAAGGAGTTTAAATGACAAAAGCCTATTTAGTAGCAATGCCCACAATAAAAGATAATGATATGTTTGCAAAAGAATATGCAAGTAAAGTAGCCGAAACTATAAAACCATTTCAAGGAAAATTTCTTGTTAGAACTCCGAATAAACTAATTAAAGAAGGTGAAGAAAAATCTCTTACAGTTGTAATTGAATTTCCTAATAAGGAAAAAGCTCTTGGTTGGTATAATTCTCCAGAGCATCAAAAGATAGTTGTTCATAGAAGAACTGCAACAGACCCATCAAGTCCAATAGTGATCTGCGAAGAGTCTAATACATATTAACAAAAAAAGGAGATAATTATGATCGATAAATTTGGAAACGCATTTTATTTAATAATCTACTTAGCACATTTTATTATAGTTGGTAGTTACGCTTACCAATTAGTCTTTGATACTAAAAAATTTCTAAAGGGTAGAGGAGTAGATAAAACTGCTACTTTAATTACGAGATTTGCGGGTTCATTCATGATCGCAATTGTTCTAATGGCAATTTATGTTGCTTTTATAAGATCGGGCGGTTTGGAAGCTACTTGGGCATTCTTTAACTTAGTTTTTATAATAAATGTTTCAATATTAGTTACAAATTTTTATACATTAAAAATTGATAAAACAGGTTTGACTAAAAAAACTAGAAACGATGGAATATATGCTCCACTTGTTCTTGTTATTATCAGCGCTCTTCTTTGTTATGGGTTGGCTGATAAAATTTACGTTTAAGGAGATACATGGCAAAGTTTATGAATATTGTTAGATGCAAAGTGAAATCATCTAACAGAGAAGAATATTTGAAAAAAATAGATGAGATGCCAAAGTTCGACGGGCAGACTTCAGCTAAATATGTTGAGACAAAGCCTAACGAATTTTTTATGATAGGTGAATGGAATTCTGAGGATGATATTGCAAAAGCAAGACCAAAAATGATTGAATTTTTGGATACGCTTCGGTACACTTTGGAAGAACTGTCACCGGATTTGGGAGTAACAGATCCCCACTCTGGTACAGTTGTAATCGAGAAATGAGAAAGGGGATAAATGGCTAAATTTATTACGCTAGGATGTTACACAGCTAAAGGTCTTGGGGGATTTGTTAGTAATCCGACTACCGATAGAAAAGCTGCAACATCAGCTTTAGCTGCTTCAGTAGGAGCAAAAGTTACACGATATGCTGGACTAAGAGGCAAGTATGACTTTTTGGCAGAGATCGAAGGAACTTTTGATCAAGTTGCTGCAGCTGCAATGGTTGCAACTTCAAGCGGCGCTGTTTCAGATTTTACGATTTTAGAAGACGTAAATCTAAATGAAATTGCTAAGACTGCTCAGAAAATGGCATCTACTTACAAAGAGCCTGGAAAATAAAGTTTTTATTTTGTCAAACATAGGTTAAAAAAACTTATGTTTGACAGGCTAATAAATAAAATTCATATTTTACAAAATATTTATTTAAAAAATAAGTATTTTATTAAAAGAAAATCTTACGCCATGGATGGCGAGGACATAGCTATTGAGGTATTTAATAAAAAAAAAGGTAGAGGATTATATGTAGATATTGGTGCTCATCACCCAATTCAAAGAAACAATACTCATCTATTATTTAAAAAAGGTTGGGAAGGTATTAACGTTGATGTTAACAAATTTTCTATAGATCTATTCAATTTTCTAAGACCTGGTGATTTAAACTTACAAACTGCAGTCTCTGATGAGGAAGGAGAGATTTCTTTTTTTTATCAAAAAAAATTTAGTCAACTGAATACAACTAATAAAGAGGTAGCTAAGGAAAATTTTCAAGGAAATTTTCATGAAAGAAAAGTAAAATGTCAAACTATTCAAAATATTTTAGATAATTCAAAATATAAAAATAAAAAAATCGATTTTTTAAACATCGATATAGAGGGAGCAGAGATGAAAGTTCTGAAAACACTTGACTTTAAGACATATGATCCATCCTTAATTTGTGTGGAGATATTGGGCTATAGGGAGCTGAATTCGGAACAAAGGGAAATTCAAATTAAGGAAGATAAAATTTATCAATTTTTAAATAGTAAAGGTTATAAAAAAATTTGGTCTGGCTCTAGCTATTGTAGTCATTTATTTAACAAATGATATACATTTTAAGCTATCTACAAATTTAATAACATTATCATACTTTAATTTAATTTCGTTAAGTCCCTTATTAATTTCTTCATTTTTGAAATTAAGTAAACATGAAATATACCTTAATTTTACCATCCTTAGATATTTTTTCATTGGTACCTCAACTTTAAAATTAAAATAAGAATTTTTAGTTTTTTTTAGATTTTTCTTAATAATTTTGAATAAATATTCATCTCTTTTAAGACTTTTTTCTAGCTTGGTTTTCATTTTTTTAAAACAAGGTATTTTATTATTTTTTATTTTAAGAGAAAAAATCAATAATTTACCTTTTGGTGCTAAACTTTCTTTAGCAAGGTTCAAAAAAACGTTTAGTTGTTTAGGTGAAAAAAAATGAATAGTTTGTTTAAGCAAAATAAGATTAAATTTTTTTTTATTTGTATTTAAAAAATTAATACCATCAGTTTTTTTAAATATGATATTTTTTTTTATATTTTTATTTTTTACTACATCTACTCCAATAGGTTTATTATGAAATTTGTATTTATTATGTAAAGCACTAATAATATTTGCTCTACCACAACCAATATCAAGAATTTGAGTATTTTTTTTAAATTTTATTTTTTTACTCAAAAACTTATTAAAATGAGAAATATATTTTTTAGATGATAACCAAGTTTTATTATCCCAATTTTTTAATTTTCTCATTAAAGAGAAACCACAGCAGCTGCAATTGAAGCCAATCTTGCTTGAGTATCGTCAGCTCTGCTAGTGATAACGACTGGAACTTTACCACCTACCACAACTCCAGCTGCACAAGCTCCCATAAAAAAAATCATCATTTTAACTAGACCGTTTCCTGCTTCGACATTCGGAACAATTAATATATCAGTTTTTCCAGCTACAACATTTTTTATACCTTTTATCTCAGCAGCTTTTTCTGAAACTGAATTATCAAAAGCCATCGGACCAAAAACATCTGCATCTATTCCTTCATCTCGAGCTCTTTTTGTTATTTCTTTTGCTTCGATCGAGCTAGGTACACTTTCTAAGACTTCTTCAGTGGCTGATAAAATAGACACTTTTGGTTTTGATATTCCAATTCTTTTTGCAAAATCTACAGAATTTTTAAGTATATGCATTTTAGTTTCTAACTTTGGCAAAACATTTAAAGCCCCATCAGTAATTATGAATGGCTTATCATTTTTTTCAAGCGTCATATGCCAGACATGACTAAGCCTTTTTTTTCCAATTAAATTTAAATCCCTTTTTAAAACTGATTTCATTAAAACGTCTGTATGAATGTGACCCTTTACAATGATTTTTACTTTTCCCTCACTTGCTAATTTTGCAGCTATGGGGGCAGTATTATTTTCAATTGGTTCATGAATAATCTCATACTTAGAAATATCCCAACTAATTTCTTTTGAAATATTTTCTATTACAGTTCTGTCACCAACAAAAACTGGAATAATCAAATTTGAGTCAACTGCTTGTCTGGCAGATTCTATAGCAACTTTTCTACCAGCATTGACTATTACTGCTTTTACAGGTCCTATAGTTTTTGCAATTTTTAACAAATTATCAGGACAAATTATTTTTTTTTTAGATAACATTTAAATTTTCCATTTCTTTTAAAATTTTAGCAGGAATACGTATATCTTTATTTAAATTTTTTTTATATATCTTATTTTTCCTTTCCCCTGGATATAATATATTTGAAAATCCTTTTGCTTTTGGAAGTTTTTTTACACGATTTATATTTTTTTTCATTTCTTTAATAAATCTGCTGCCGATAAAAATTTTTGGATTAATAGTAATAAATAAATGCCCTATGTTTTGAGGGCCCGTAAAATCGTCAAAAGGATCTTTAGTTTTGCCCCCATGACTGCATCCTGTTAATACGCCGCTTAAAATATCTACCATCCAAGCTAAACCAGAGCCTTTAAAACCTGCGATAGGTAATTGAGTGCCCATGAGAGCTTCTTTTGCATTTGTAGTCATCTTTCCATGTTTATTAAGTGCAACACCGTAAGGAATTTTTAGACCTAATTTTTCAGCTCTTCTTATGTGACCTCTATTAATAATTGATGTTGAACCGTCGAAAATAAAAGGAACCTTTCCTGTTGGAACGCCAAAACAAATTGGATTAGTCCCAAAAAGAGATTTTTTTGCACCATAAGGAGCTAAAGCAGCTGGTGCATTAGTAAAACAAAAAACCATCAATTTATTTTTGACTGCTTGTTCAGCATAAAAACTTGAAAGTCCATAATGTCCACTTTTTTTTACAGCGACTAAACCTATCCCAGTTTTTTTTGCGTTTTTAATAGCTTGTTTAATACCTATATCAGCACCTACAAAACCTATACCATTGTCAGCATTTACATATGAAACAGAAGGACTAATTTTTTTTATTTTTATTTTTGGTTTAGGATTAATTACTTTTGCTTTTAACCTATTACAATACATTTTTTAATCGAGATATTCCATGACCTTTAGCTTCTGCAAGTTCAGCTTTAATCAAGTAATTTGAACAAATTTCAGCGTGCTTATTTGAAAGTTTATATTTTAGAAAAATTTGTTTAATTTTTAATTTTAAAAGTTTTTTTTTCACTTAAATTTCTTATTTGCTTTTTGTTCCCAAAAATCAGTTCTTTGTTCTGGGTTCTCAACTAAATTTTTACACATCATGCCATAATTTTTAGCAAGGGAGGAAAAATCTTTTTTTGCTAATCCTACAAATTTATTCACATTATCTTTTGTCATTTGAGACATTACTTCTGGGTTTAACCCCATAATTTCCCCAAGATCATAATTATATTTTAAAGAAACATCTGCACTATTTTCTAAACTATCAATAATGGTTTTATCTTTTCCAGCATCTTTAAAACTTTGAGCAGCAACTTTATAAAAACTATAACAATTTACATAGTCTTTTTGAATATTCTCCATTACATACTTGGCAACTTTTTTTTCTTTAGCATTTTCATCAGCATTTAAAGAAAAAGAAATAAAAATTATAATAAAAAATGTTATTTTTTTCATTTATATCTCCTCATAGAAGCTTCAGCTAAAATTAAATTTGGGTCCATAAATGTTTTTGATAGCTTAGCTTTTTTAAAAGACTTATATGCAAATATTGCGATTGGCAACTCTGTACACCCTAAAATGATTTTTTTACAGTTCATTTTGATTAAATAATTTACTGCAGGCTTAATTGCTTTCTCTGCTTCTTTAGTTTTACCCATTTTTACCAACTTTATTGATTTATTTACACTTTTTATCTGTAGGTTTTTATTGGGAGTAATTAATGAAAATTTTTTACTAAAATAATGACTGTATATTCCAGTTTTTATGGTTACGTCTGTTGCCAAAAGGCCAATTTTAGAATTTTTTTTACAATTTTTTTCTGCATTTAAATATACAATCTCTGGCATGTTCAAAATTGGTATCTTTACTTTCTTTTTTAAATCTCTGTACCAATAATGTGCTGTGTTACATGGAATTGATATAAACTTACACTTATTTTTTTGTAAAAACTTGCATCCATATACAAGACTGCGCAAAACTTTATTATATTTTCTTAGATTTTGTTTTCGATCAGGAATATTAGCCTTATTATATAAAATAAAAAGAGGATATTTTTGATCAGGTTTTCCTCTATTAAGCTTTGCGAGTTTAGAACAAAAATCCAATCCTGCTTGTGTGCCCATGCCACCAAGTATTCCAATCATAAAATTATCTAATTAAATTAACCTTTTCCTCGCCACGGTATAGTTTTTTCAATGATCTTTCGTATAGTGATATCAAAAATTAATCCAAGCATTCCCATAATAAATATCGTGATCCATATTACTTCATATTGGAAATATTTTTTCGCGACATTTTCTACAAAACCAACACCAGTAGTTCCAGCTAAAAATTCTGCAGCAACTAATGTACCCCAACACATTCCTGTTGCCACTCTTATTCCTGTCAGTATTTCTGGTAAGGAATTTGGAAAAATAACATGTCTAAGTATTTGCCATTTGGATGCCCCAAGAGAATGTGCCGCGTGGATTTTTGATAATTGAGTTCCAGATGCACCAGCTCTAGCTGAAATTATCATTATCGATAAAGATACCATAAATAGTAAAAATACTTTTCCAAGATTGTCTATTCCTAGAACTGAAATAACTAATGGAGCCCATGCTAATGGTGGAACCGGTCTATAAAGTTCTATTAAAGGATCAAAAAATCCTTTTGCAAATCTATTTAATCCCATAAATAAGCCTAATGGAACTCCAACAATTATTCCTGCAACTAAACCAAGAAATACCCTCAAAAATGAATCCCATATATGGCCAGTAGGAATTGGAATTTTAAATAAATTAAAGTCCCCAGTTACAAAACTTAAAACTTTACTTTTAAAATTGGGCTTAACTTCACCTTGTTCATTATGAACTGGATAATCGCCAGGTAAAATATCTGCAAACCAATCAGGTATTAAAAAACCAATAATTTTACTTACGTCCATCATCTTGTACCAAATTAATGGAATTTGTTTATAACCAACATTAGGATTTAACATTAATGTAAATTTATTTATTGTATCCGATGGTTTTGGAAGCCATCTACCAGATCCTTGTTCTGAACAACTAGGACCACTAGAAATGATCGTTCCTGATGGAAACAAAAGAATATCAACCCATCTAAGATTGCCTTGCTCCTTTTTTTGTACATTATCAAAATCGATTATTGATGCCTGCATGTCTCTAAGAGTATTGGGTGGAAAAATACTCGCATATTCAATTCTTCTCGCGATCTTAAGAATATCTTTTGCTAATGAAGAAGAAATTTCCTCAGAAGAGCTAGCACTAGTTCTATATTCTTTTATTTCTTTTTTTAGTTTTTCTAAGGCGGAAGTATATTGTTCATTGTGATTTTTAAGCTCAAAGAATTCATCACTTATTAAATTTAATTCTGCAGCTGCAGCCTGAAATTTTAAACCTCGTTTTGTTTTTGGAATAAAGGGAATTTCGATTGTATTTTCAATCGAGGTACTTGATGCTTTCCAGGAACCTTCTTCCTTAGCAGCTTCAATTCTCTCTAATTTTTGTTCAGCACTCTCATTGGGATAATCACTTTTTTTAAAGTTCTCGGTTAAATTTATAATTTTTTCATTAATTAATTTAATTTGTTCTCTAGTATCGTTATTTAAAAGTTTTTCATTTGTTAGCAATGGTATTGTATTTTTAGTTTGAGAGACAAAATTAAGTAACTTACTTTTATCTTGATTTTTGATATCTGATTTTTCTATTTCAATAGTGATTTTGTTTAAATTTTCTGTTTCGGTTTCTATTACCGATGTACTCTTTAACTGACGTTCATCTATTGGAAATAGATATTTAAGTGAAAGAAGAGACTCATTTACTTTACCAACTTGGCAAAGCTCATTTGCTGACTTTGGAAAAAAAGACTTAGCTATGTCCCAGGAATAATAAAGCCAAACCAATAAAAGAAAACTACTTCCTACAATTACCCAATGAATACCTCCTTTTGCTCTCTCAGGATTCCCGAAAACAGCGTCGACTTTTTCAGTTCTAATTAATTTTCTTCCGTATAAAACACACCCAATGATCGCGAAGAAAAATAGAAATGTTAAAAAACCTGTAATCATTTAATTTTCTTTTCCCATTATTTCCTCTTCCATGTCCCATATCATTGAAAGAATTTCCTCTCTTTTAGAAACAAACTCTTTATTGTTTTTTATATCTCTTAAGTCTTCTTTAAGACCCATTGATGCGAAAGGTAATTTATATTCTTTATGTATTCTTCCTGGTCTTGGTGCCATTACATAAACTTTTTCTCCAAGTAACAAAGCTTCCTCAACAGAATGTGTAATAAGAATAATTGTCTTTCCAGTTTCTTTCCATATTTTGAGAACTAAAGATTGCATTTTTTCTCTTGTCAAAGCATCTAAAGCACCTAAAGGTTCATCCATCAATATTAACTCTGGGTCATTAATCAAACATCTTGCTAAAGCAACCCTTTGCTGCATTCCTCCAGATAATTGATAGGTAGGAGTATTTCCAAAACCTTTTAGTCCAACTATATCTAACCATTCTTCAACTTTCTTTTGAGTTTGAGCAGCATCTTCCTCTTTCATTCTCAAACCAAAATTTACATTCTCAGCAACAGTTAACCATTCAAACAAAGCGCCTTGCTGAAAAACCATTCCTCTATCAACACCTGGTCCATTAATTTCTTTATTATTAAGGGTAATTTTTCCTGAGGTTGGTCTAATAAATCCTGCTGTAATATTTAATAAAGTTGTCTTTCCACAACCTGAAGGTCCAAGCACAGTAAGCAACTCTCCTTTTTTAATTGTAAAATTTAAATCTTTTAGAGCATGGACAGTTTCTCCCTTAGGAGTTTTAAATATCATGTTTAAATTTTGAGAAATAAGATTGCTCATAAAAGAACTATATTAGATATTTGAATAAAAAAATAGGCACCAATAATGTGCATTGGTGCCTAAATTTTTCTTTCAAGAACTACGGTAAAAACTTAGTAGTTACTGTACCTCTTGGAGTGTCAAATCCTTTTAAAAATTTAGCAAGGTTTCCACTCTTCATAGATTTTTTCGTTTCTTTTGGTGTTAAGAATTTAAAGCCACCTAAAGTATCATTCATGTCAGCAATTTTCATCTCTGACTCTTTAGACATAGCTTTTAAGTCACTCTTACCAGCTCTAAATCTTGCGTTAGCTTCATGAGTTAATTCTACGAAAGATTTCAACATACCTGGATTTTCTTTCATGAATTTATTCGTTACAGAAACGATATCTATTCCCATGATACCTCCATCACGAGCTTCTTGAACTGTTAAAAGTCTTGTTCCAACAGATGTAGCAGATTTAATAGAGTTACCTCCAAATAAACATGCCATTACAACATCGCCACTAACTAATGCAGCAGCTCCTTCTTCAGGATCCATTGCAATGATTTCCATTTTTTTTCTGTCAGCACCAACAATTTTCATACTTTCTGTGAAAACGTATTCAGCCATAGTTCCTAGAGGAACTGCAACTTTTTTACCTTCAAGTTCAGACGCGTTTGCTTTAGTAATTCCAGATTTATTAGAAGTAACACATGTTGTACCTCCCATTCCGTATTCCATTGCAACGTCTACTAAACTGATAGGTGCTTTAGCCTTAACTGCATTGATGTAAGGCATTAAACCTTGTGAGTAAGAGATATCGATATCTCCTGCTAACATAGCATCAGTCATTGCCACACCATTTGTGAAGTTTGTCCACTTAACTGGTACACCAAGAGCTTTTGCATATGCTTTCTTATTCATGTCCTCAAGATTTGGAGATGGCCATTCCAAAAAGTACGCAACTCTTACTTCTTTTGCAGCCGAGTTAGCTACTGTAGCAGTTAGAGTAAACGCAAATAAAATCCCAAGAACTGTGCTTATTATTTTTTTCATAGTTCTCCCATATGGTTTGTTTAATACACAGATTTAAGATTAAATTGATTAAGAAGTAAATAGTAGATTGGATATGTAGGGCCATATTGATTTTACAACTAAAGATTGTATGTTATATTTCTTGTCAAACTATAACAATAGTCTACAAGTTGAATTATGAGCACTTCGAACAGAACTAATATACCTAATTCTTTAAATGAGCACTGGATGCCATTTACAGACAATAAAACTTTCAAAAAAAATCCAAGATTAATTACAGATGCTAAAGGAGTTTACCTAACCAATCACCAAGGTAAAAAAATGATAGATGCAAGTTCTGGATTGTTTTGCAATCCGCTTGGTCATGGAAGAAAAGAAATTACTGAGGCTGTTTCAAAACAATTAGAAAAATTAGATTATTGCCAACCATTTAATCAAGGTTACGGAGGTTCATTCGAACTTGCAACTAGAATAGCAAAGAAAACCCCTGAAGGGATTAATAGAATATTTTATACAATTTGTGGATCTACTGCAGTAGAGACAGCAATTAAAATCGCTATCGCATATCACAGAGCAAAAGGTGACTCAAAAAGATTTAGATTTGTTGGTCGTGAAAGAGGTTATCACGGTATGAACATTGGAGCGACGACTGTAGGAGGAATGATAAACAATGTAAAAACTTTTGCGAGTGTTTTAATGCCTGGTGTTCAGCATATGAGACACACTCATTTACCTGAACATAAATTTGTGAAAGGCCAACCAGATACAGGTGTTGAAATGGCTGAAGATCTTGAGAGAATAGCTATGAATTTTGGTGGAGAAAATATTGCAGCTTGTATAGTTGAACCTATAGCAGGATCAACAGGTACTCTGGTTCCGCCAAAAGGTTACTTAAAAAGAATAAGAGAAATTTGTGATAAGCACGGAATTTTATTAATTTTTGATGAAGTTATAACTGGCTGGGGTAGAACTGGTTCTGCTTTTGCATCACAAGAATTTGGAGTTACACCTGATATGATTACAATGGCTAAAGCTACAACAAATGGAGTTATTCCAATGGGAGTAGTTGCAGTCAAAGAAGAAATGTACGATGCTGTATTAGACTCTTCGAAAAATCCAGAAGGCACACCCGAATTATTTCACGGATATACATACTCAGGAATTCCCGCAGCTGTTGCAGCAGGATTAGCAGTACAAGATATTTTTGATAAAGAAGATATTTTTAATAGAGCAAAAGAAATGTCACCATATTTTCAAGATGGGTTGCACACATTAAAGGATTTAAAAGAAGTTGTGAGTATAAGAGGTTATGGAATGATGGGTGGAATAGAAATGAAAATGAAAGAAAAACCCGGTAAAGCAGGATTTCAAACTTTTAAACATTGTTATGATGCTGGGGTTAATTTTAAAAATACGGGAGATAGTTTAATTATTGCGCCTCAATTTATTTGTGAAAAAAAACATATAGATGAAATTATCAATAAATTAAGAACTGGAATTACAAATTATTCTAAGTCATAAATGATTGTAGGTGTTCCAAAAGAAATTAAACCTCAAGAACATAGGGTAGGGCTCACTCCTAATAGCGTAAAAATTTTAGCAGAAAAAGGTCATGTAGTTTTGATTCAGGAAAATAGTGGTTTTGAAGCTGGCTTTACAAATGATGATTATATTTCTGCTGGAGCAAAAATAACTAATACTGCCGAAGAGATTTTTAAAAAAGCTGAGATAATAGTAAAAGTTAAAGAACCGCAAATGAATGAAGTAAAGATGATCAGAGAAGGTCAAATAATATATACTTATCTTCATTTAGCTGCTGCAAAAGAATTAACTAATGAGTTAATTAAATCAAAATCTATTTGTATTGCTTATGAGACAGTAACAGATGAAAATGGTAAACTACCTTTATTGGCTCCAATGAGTGCTGTTGCAGGAAGAATGTCTATACAAGCTGGAGCTCATTCACTTGAAAAAAATCAAAAAGGTAGAGGGCTATTGCTTGGAGGTGCTCCCGGAGTTGAGCCGGCAAAAGTTGTAATTTTAGGTGGAGGAGTTGTTGGTGAGAATGCTGCGATGATTGCTACAGGTATGCAAGGAAAAGTTTATGTCGTCGATAAATCTAAAGAAAGATTAAAAGAGTTGCATGAAATGTTTGGCGATAAAATTATACCAACTGAAAGTAACAAAATTGATCTTAAAAAATTAGTTTCAGAGTGTGATCTTTTAGTTGGAGGGGTATTAGTGCCTGGAGCTGAAGCTCCTAAGTTAATTACTAAAGAAATGATAAAAAATATGAAAAGAGGTTCTGTAGTAGTTGATGTTGCAATAGATCAAGGTGGTTGCGTAGAGACTAGCAAACCAACTACTCATGCAAATCCTACTTACTTAGTAAATGATGTAGTTCATTATTGCGTAGCAAATATGCCAGGAGGGGTGCCAAGGACATCAACAATGGCTTTAAATAAAGCAACTTTACCACTCCTCGTTGAATTAGCTGACCAAGGCTATAAAAAAACACTTAAATCAAACAAACATTATTTGGCAGGATTAAACATTTATCGAGGTAAAGTTTGTTATAAAGGTGTTGCTGATGCTTTTAATTTGGAATTTTTTCCCCCCTGATAAGTTAATTTAACATCAATTTGGGTTTAAATCAAAATTACAACCCATTTTGCACTCTTGTGACGTGTATCAAAATTATTATACGTGATTTAATAAACGTAAGTATGAGTTCCGAAATAAAATTTGAATCCCATAGTCAGTCTGAAGAAATTTCAGATAAAGGTAAAGTAAGATTAACTGATCTTCTTTCCAGACTTAATGAAGAAAAGAAAAGAGAGAGAAACAGTAATATAGCTCTTTCGGTTGCTGCAGTATCAGCTGTAACAGTTTTTGGTATTATTTTATCTTTATAAATCGAAAATTAGTTAATCAAGCTTTTCGTATAAATGTTTAAACCATTTCTCAAAGTGGTTTTGAAAGTAGAAGTCGTAACATTCACCACCTTCCAATTGAACCACTGGGAAACCAGGGCACTTTTCCAATAATCTTGGTATTTTTAAAGCCTCAGCTAAAGCTATTCCAATTGATTGATTACCCACAAAGAATTTAGAAGATTTAATTATTTGAGCCATTTCTAAAAAATTAATTGGATTGTAATAATCTAATTTTGGTATTTGTTTTTTTAAATCCATGTACTCATCTTTTAACCCAATAAAAATCAAATCATTTTGGAACTTATTTAAAAATTTATAATTAATGAAATGATTTCTGAATCTGAAGGACCTCAAAACAACAATCTTTTTCCTAAATTTTAGATGATCTTCAACATGTAAGTAAGGCTCTCTTAAATCTAAGTTTTGACCAGTCAAATGAAAATACCACCTTGGAGAATTAAAATTTAAACTAATAGGTAATTTACGAAATAAATCTAAATTTATATCTATTGTTTCATTATTATATTCTTGTACTCTATTGATAAATTTTTGAGTTTTCAGAAGTGGAAGTATCAAATTGCTCATTTTTTTATCAATAAATACATTTCCACTTGGATGTTTAAAATGAATATCATTTAATTTTTTATTAATTCCCAAGTAAAAATTACACTTATGTGAATTTGATAGTTTTTTAATTATAGGCAAAGAATAAATTAAATCACCACAATGACCTGAGTGAAGAAAATTTAATTCTTTTTTTTCTCTTATTGCTTCGTCGATTTTATTTAATTGGGGTTCAAAGTCATTTTTAAAAAAACTTACTTGATCCTCGATTGCTAAATCAGTTTTGAAAGTATTATAATCCGACTTAGATTTGAATAATTTGTATATAATTTTTTTAAAAAACATAAAGTGCTTGTTAAGAATATCAAAAAAATCAATAACTACCAGTTATTAATCAAAATGAAGTATATACTTGTTTGCATTAATAGTGTAATTGAATAATATTGATATTTTATCGAGAAAAATCTTAAAGAAATCATTAATTTGATACTAAATATTAAAAAAAAATTACAAATAATTTTTAAAAATATTGGATATAAAGTATTTTTCCATATTTACGGAAAAATAATAAGCACCATATCTCCTGAAAATAATAATCTAATAAAAGTTTCAAAAGTTTCTTTCATTAATAATAGTACTTATAGAATTTTTGAAATTTCTAAAGGGAGAATATATACTGATACAGTTTCAGATACAGCTTTTATAATAGATAACAAAATTATCGAAGGTCCATCTTTTCAATACAGAAATGCAATGAATAAAGATTGTCGACAAAATATTGTTTTTGAAAAAGGAACACCAAAAATTAAAAAAAAAATTAAAGGTACAGTTTTATCTTTACTAACGGGTGGAGCAGGTAATTTTAATTATTGGCATTGGATATTCGACGTTTTACCTAGACTTGGCATAGCTGAAAAAAAAAATATTTTAAAAGAAATAGATTTTTTTTTATTTCCAGATACTAAAAAAAGATTTCAGGTTGAGTCATTAAATTTACTTAAAATAGAAAAATTAAAAAGATTATCAAGTCTGAATCATAGGCACATTGAATCAGATAGAATTATAAGTGTAGATCATCCATATGTGCTAACGAATAACGCCACTAGCGATATTCAAAATATTCCAATTTGGATTATCAGGTGGCTGCAAAGTAAATTTATCAAAACCAATTTGTCAAAAGGAGAATTTCCAAAAAAGATTTATATAAATAGAAAAGACTCCCCATACGAGTCAAAGAATATTAGAAAAATTATCAATGAAGAAGAAGTAATCAAATTTTTAGAAAAAAGCGGTTTTGTTTCAATGGTTTTAAGCGAGTTATCTTTCGAGCAGCAAATTAAATTATTTTGTGAAGCAGAATTTGTAACAGGACTTCATGGAGCAGGATTCGCGAATATAGTTTTTTGTAAGCCGGAAACCAAAATATTGGAGCTTAAACCCCATACGTCTGGAGATGTAATTAAAAATTTAGCAAAAAATGTCAACTTAAAATATCAAGATATATCAATAAAGCCAAGCATTAATGATTTGCAAAATCAATCTGGACAAATAATAATTCCTTTAACAGATTTAAAAAACAAAATTAATTAATATTCAAAATGAGTAAAGTAGATAAAAAGTATAATTTTCTAAAACCAATTAAAAACGGCAATTTAACAAGAATTGGAAGAGATGAAGATGGAGGTTATATCGTAGATTCAAATATATTAAAAAAATCTAATAATCTTTTAAGCTTTGGACTAGGTTCCGACTGGTCTTTTGAAATTGATTATTTGCGACAAAATAATAGGGGAAAGGTCCATGTTTATGACCATACAGTTAATATTTTAGTTTATCTTGGACCTTTGCTTAAGTGTTTTAAAAGATTTATTACTTTCAGAAAAAGTTTTAAAGATCTGATCGCTAGATATAATGATTTTGTAAAGTATCTAAAATTCATTAATAATAAGAATATTTTATTTGTTAAAAAAAAAGCTGTAACTAAAATTACTCAAGAAAAAAAAGAAATTGATATAAAAAAAGCGTTAGAACAAATTGGTTTCTCTAACAATGTAATTTTCAAAATTGATATAGAAGGTGATGAATATAGCTTAATTGATGAAATAGAGAAGCATTCAAAATTAATAGATACCTTAATAATAGAGTTTCATGAAATTGATCAAAATGAGAATATTTTTGTTGATGGATTAAAAAAACTTTTAGATAATTTTGATATTATTCATATCCATGGAAATAATCATTGTAAAGATATGATATTAGGGCTGCCTACTGTTGTAGAAATCACTTTTAACAATAAAAAATTTAGACCTAAGGAAATAGAGTATAAAAATGAGTTTCCATTACAAGATTTAGATTTTCCTAATAATCCATATGAAAAAGATTTGAAATTCTCATTTCAAGATTAAAAATATCTTTAATAATTCATTAAATAAGTATATTTAAGGATCATGGATGAAATAAATAATATCATTTTATTAATTGGTTCAGGTTTATTGTTTAGAACAGCTTTAATTTACACAGGTCAACTTTGGGCCAAGTCTCACGCTCAAACAGTTTCTTTTTTAGTGTTGCCTATGATTACTTTTGTAATCACAAATACTATTGCAAATAACATAGCTCTTTCTTTAGGTATGATTGGTGCTTTATCAATTGTGAGATTTAGACATCCTGTAAAAAGCCCCTTAGAACTTATAATGTATTTTGCTTTAATTACAGTTGGTATAGCAACAAGTGTAAGGACTAAATGGGCAATACAATTGGTTGTTGTTACAATCTTAATTATTTTATTAGTAAAACTTTTTCAAATTTTATCAAAAAAATACGGAAAATCATTCTATAATATGTCTTTTAATGAGGGCGTTAGTACAAATACATTAGAAATTACAGCTAAGGAAAAAATAGATTTAATAGAAAAAAATGATTTTTTGATTAGTTCATTTAATGACTTAGATGAAAAAAAAGTAATTTATAGATTAAATTTCGAAAATAAAAAAGAACTTCAAGAGTTCAAAGAAAGTTTAGAGAAAACTGATAATATAGAAAAAATCAATATAATTTACAATTAATAATGAAAAAGTATTTTTTTTTTATCCTTTTTTTCATTTTTATTTTTAATGAAGCTTGGTCCAAGCAAAATAAATCAACATCTCAAATAAAAGGCTGCTCATATAAGATTAATGAAAATTACTTAGAGCAATTAGATAGGCTTACAATAAAATTAATAGAAGTGGATGTTCATGATTACAGAAAGTGGACCGTAAACGGTGTTAGAATTTTGACTAATAGGTATAGGTATGTTCCAGAAAAATTTAAAACAAGATATGATGCTACAATTACTATTACTTATGACGATAAAAGTAAGTGCTCTTTAGAGGGCAGAGTCAGGCATAGTGGAGACGAGAAGGATCATATTGATCAATTAGATAATTCCATAACTCAAAGTTTAGATATTCATCTTAAAAATGGAAATATAAGAGGTATTACCAAGTTTAAACTACTTAGACCAAATACAAGAGGAAACTTAGAAGATGAAATATTTATTACTGAAATCCTGAGAAATTTAAATTATTTGGCTCCAAGAACAATTAAAGTTAAAGCAAGAGTGAACAAAGTAACAAGCACTATGCTTTTTCAAGAAAAAGCTGCAAAAGAAATGCTTGAACATAACAATAGAAGAGAAGGACCAATCTTAGAGGCAGATGAAAGGTTTTTTTTTAAAACAGTAAGTAAAATAGAAGATAATAATTTAAGCGGTTGGGATATGGGAGTAGTTCCTTTGATGAATAAAAGCTCAAAATATATGCTTTCAAAACAAGTTAATGCAAATATTTTAGAAAAAAGCGAAGGTCACAAACAAATGTCTTTCAATGCAGTTACAAATTTGAATTTAATTTATTTGTATTTTTCTAATAGATTTCAAGACAAGTTAAATAATTACAATTATTTTGATTATGATTTGGATAACACATTACTAGGATTATTTAAAAAAGATAAAATTTCAAAATTAGATGAATATAATCTTTTTATTCAAGCAATAAATGGAACGCATGGTCTAGCAGCAAACAATAGAAAATTTTATTGGAATTCAATCGAGAATTATTTTGAGCCAATTAATTATGACTCTAATGCAAACATAGACAAAGGAATTGATAACAGTGTTTTAAGATACCCAATAAGTGAGGATTTTTTTAACGCTTT
>CACMCJ010000001.1 GCA_902612235.1 uncultured Pelagibacteraceae bacterium | reverse complement strand
AAGACTGTGACTTAAAACTAGCTAATAAACCTTATGCTCCAACTGTAGAAGATCTTCACAGAAATGGAAGAAATTTTCCGCCAAATTTTTTGCATGAAAGTTGGATGGATTACTTGTATTGGGATATTGAATTAGAACCCTAATTATATCTTTTCAGAAATTGTAATTGCTATTCTTGATGAAGTTTTAATCACTTTATCTAGCACACTAAATAGGCCTTTCTTAGTAGCTCCGTGTTCATAGGCCATATCTTTATGATCTAACTCATCTTGTCTAAATTTTAGGATCTTTTTTTTTAATTCTTTTTCGTCATTTCCTAACTTGTATGTTTGGTCTTTGTAATGTCCATCAATTACTTCCTCTACAGATGCTGTGCAAAGCATTGCCGCTTTTTCCCCGAGCATAGCTGTTCCAAATCCAAGGGTTACACCCATAAGATCCCATAAAGGCAAAAGTTTAGTCGGCTTAATATTTCTTTTTTTTATTTCATTATCAAAATATTCGTAATGCTCTCTCTCGTGTTCTTTCATTTCTTCTATCTTTTTTTTTAAATATTCATTTTGTTTAAAAGTTTTCAATGCAAGAAGTTGACCTTCATAAATTTTTATTGCTCCACGCTCTCCAGCATGGTCAACTCTTATTATTTCTTCTAATACTTTTTTATTAGTTTTTTCCATAATCGTTTATTACTTTAAACATAATACCACTAAGAACTATCGATATAATTGTATTTATTGTAGCAAGGGAAAGGCCTAAAAACCTAAAAGTTACGTCTTTACAACTCACTGGTGTTGTAATTTGAAGCTGTTTTAAAAGTTCTTCCTTGGAAAAGACCTCTTTTGAATTATTCAAATCACAAACCAAAGACTCACTAAAAAAACCTTGTTCAATTCCAACATGATAAAAGGAAACTAATGCCCCAAAAATGAAAAAAGACGTGATTAAATACATAATGGGTTTTTTAAATTTATTAAAAATGAAAAGTAAGGGTATAAATATAATTGCTATAAAATATGGATACCTTTCAATTAAACATAAATTGCAAGGTTTGTGCCCAAGAATATACTGAATAGAATAAGCAATAACCAAAGACAAAACACTGAATACCAAAATGCTATTTAAGATAAGTTTATTTAGTTTTGTCATTATTATTTAAAAATGAAATATAAGATGATAGCAACTATGACAATGAATATTCCTGTCACTGTGAACCACATAGCTCCTTTTTTTTCTATAAAATCTCCAAATTTTTTTCCAAAAAGATAAGTGAAATATGAAACTAAAAAGAAACGAAGGCCTCTAGTTAATAGACAAATAAAGAAAAAAACTAAAAGATTAAAATTTATCACTCCGCTAGTAATTGTAAAAACTTTAAAGGGTAGAGGAGTAAAGCCAGCGAGAAACATAATACCTAACCAGGTATAAAAACCACCTTTAGTCGACATTGTATTCTGGATTTCAAAAACTTTTTCTTCATAACCATAAAACTCAATAATAGTCATTGCAGTATCTAAAAAAAATACACCCAACATATATCCAAACAATCCACCTAAAACTGAACCTAAAGTTGCTATAAAAAAAATTTTTAAAAAATCTTCCCTTTTTGCTACTACCATTGGAACAATCATTAAATCTGGGGGCACTGGGAAGAAAAAACTTTCTATAAAAGATATAAAACCTAATAGTGGCTTAGAAAATTTATGCCTAGCAAGGTCCACACATTTATCGTATAAATTTTTTAACATTATGAATTTAAAATGCACAATCTTAAAGTATCTGGCAAGTTTAATTTTATCACCTATAGCTATTTATGCAGTATTATTAATTGCTAGACTATTTGGAGCAAATTATGATTTCAGTCATGGCGAGTCTTTTGTGATTTGGTTACTTATGGCAATACTGATAAATCAATCTGTTACTTGGAAATTAAAAGAATAATGAGCGAACCGATCGATATTAAAACTAAGAAAGTTATTCCTTCGGAATCAAAAGAAAAATTCGATAAAGCTTTAGTCTTATCAAACTTAGAAGATAATATTTTGTCTCACTGGGATACTTGGGGAAAATTTCAACAAGCATGGACAAATAGAGCTTACGCTACCTTTAAAGATTTAGATAAATATATAGTGATGATGTATTTAATTAGAAAGTTCTGGCAAAATTTATCTAGCAAATTTTCTTATTTATCTATGGATGAATTTTATGACTCGGAGACATTAATTATAGATAAAATAAATTTAATTCAAATTTCAAATGAATTAAACATCCCAAAAGAGACAATTAGAAGAAAAGTAAATGAACTCCAAGATCAGGGAGTTCTTCAAAGAAATGGCAAATCAATTTCTTTTCACAAAAAAGGAATTAATTTTCAAAAGCCTAGTGAAACAATTGAATTGTTAGCAACGTTTATTGAAAAAAAATCGAATATGTTGCAAGGTAATGAATGGTTTGGAGCTCCTGTAAAAAAAGAAGAAATAAAAATTTTCATAAAAAAATATTTTACCATTGTTTGGTTAAGATTTTTTAAATTGCAAATACCCTTTTTAATTAGACACAGAGGTGTTTTTGGAGATCTCGAAACATGGATTGTTTGGGGTAATATAGCTTTGAGTCATCAATATCACCTTGCAAAAGCTGCTGAGAAAAATTTATTAGAAGAACCTATAAATTTCCGAAATTATTATCAAAATGTTTCTGCAATAAAAGTAACTCGTGGAATAAACGCTTCCTCTATTTCTGATATATCAAGAATTCCAAGGGCAACAGTTATAAGAAAATTAAAATGGCTAACTAAAAATGATGCTATTAAAAAAAATAAAAATTTAGAATACCAGATGAATAATAGAGGAAAATTAAACAAAAGTATTGCAGAGAATTTTATGATAAATCAAAATGCTGTAGCAGAATTTTTAACAGATATTTTTGACTACATAAAAGACTCAAATTTTAAGATTTAAAAAAATATGGAAATAGCAACTACTATTGCACCAATATGCCTCGCAATAATAATGTTTGGTTTAGGCCTTGGATTAACTATTCAAGATTTTATAAGAGTCATAAAAAATCCAAAAGATTTTTTTTTAGGTTTTATATGTCAAACTATTTTACTTCCAATTATCGCTTTCATTTTAATACTTATAATTTCTCTGCCTGTTGAAATTGCCCTAGGTGTGATGATAATTGCAGCAGCTCCAGGAGGAGTAACATCTAATATTTTAACTAAATTTGCGAATGGGGATGTAGCGTTATCTTTAAGTTTAACAGCCGTTGTAAGTTTATTATCTATTTTTACAGTGCCTTTAATAGTTTTTAATTCTGCAGAGTTTTTAGGTCTAGAAATCTCAAATCAGATATCAATGGTAAATATTGCAATGAAAATGTTTTTCGTAGTTACAGTGCCAGTTATTTTTGGAATGATTGTGAGAAGTTTGATGACAGATTTTATAGTTTCAAAAACTTTAATAGTGCAAAGATTATCTGTAATTTTATTCTTAATTGTATTTATTGCTATTTGGGTAGAAGAATGGGACAGAATAATCAGTTTTATAACAAGAGCAGGTTTTGTCGCTCTAATTTTAAATATAACAATGATCTTTGTGGGATATTATGTTGCAAAGTTCTTCGCTTCTGGAGTTCCTCAGAGAAAATGTATCTCACTAGAATGTGGCTTACAAAATGGAACTTTAGCGGTATTTGTTGCTACCCAATTATTCGATAATATTGTATTTATGGTACCCACAGCAGCATATGCTTTAATTATGTTTACAACATCTATATTTTTTGTTCTCTTAGTTAGAAAAATCAATTAAATTATTTAAAAAAAGGGCGAATGGTGGAACTGGTAGACGCGCCGGACTCAAAATCCGGTGGTAGCAATACCTTGAGAGTTCGAGTCTCTCTTCGCCCACCAAATTATGGATATTAGTAAATTAAACAGTTTAGTTGAACTTTATTTTAAAAAAATAGAGGAAGTTGATGGCAAAAGACCATTTTTAAAATGGTTAAAACCAAATAAACCATCCTATAATTGGGAAGATGTAACAGAACGAATTTTTAAACTTACAGCAAAAATTAAGTCTTTAATAAATGATGGAGATAGATGCTTAATTTTATCTGAAAATAGACCATATTGGTTAATGACAGATATTGCTATAATGAATGCTGGAGGCATTTCAGTTCCTATTTTTACAACTTACTCAGCTAACGATTACGAATATATTTTAAATGATTGTAAGCCTTCGTTAATATTTGTTTCAAATCAGAATCAGTTTAATAAAATAAAAAAATTTATTAATAATAATGTAAAAAAAATCATATCATTTGAAAAAATTGATAGTGATAGTTTGCTTATAAATGAGATAATTAATGAAAATATTAACGAAAAAATTATAAATAAAAATTTAAAAAGAAATATGCCTGCATGTATAATCTATACTTCAGGTACATCTGGAAATCCCAAAGGAGTAGTTTTAAGTCATGGTGGCATTCTATCAAATTGTGAAGGAGCAGTTGAATTGTTGGAAACATTAACAAAAAAAAAGGATCCTATATTTTTAACTTGGTTACCTTTATCACATTCTTACGAACATACAGTTCAATTTATTCAAATTATAGTTGGCGCCAAAGTTTTTTACGCAGAAAGTTTAGAAAAACTAATTTCTAATATGGGAGCAGCTAGGCCTACCATAATGACAGCAGTTCCAAGATTTTATCAAAATCTATTTACAAAAATAAATATGAATTTTGAAAAGCAAAAAGGGTTAAAAAGAAAACTCATTAATCAAACTTTGAAGTTAGGTAAAAAAACACTTAAAAAAGAATATTTGTATTTAGGTGAAAAAATCATTAATTTTTTATGTGAAAAGTTAGTGAGGAAAAAAATTAGAAATCAATTTGGTGGAAATCTTCAAGCTTTTGTATCTGGTGGAGGTGCCCTAGATCAAAATATTGGGGAGTTCTTAAATGCCGTTGGATTACCTACTTTGCAAGGTTATGGCCTTACAGAGGCCTCACCAGTAGTGAGTTGTAATTTACCAAATTTAGTAAAGGTTGAATCTGTAGGCCCACCGTTTAGAACTAATAAAGTCAAAATAGCTGATGATGGTGAAATTCTTATAAAAGGTGAAAATGTTATGTTGGGATATTGGAATCTAAAAGAGGAAACTGAAAAAGTGATTAGAGACGGATGGTTACATACTGGGGATATAGGTGAACTAGATAATAATAATTATTTAAAAATAACGGACAGAAAAAAAGATATAATAGTAAATCTTGGAGGAGATAATATTTCACCAACTAAAATTGAAAATATTTTATGTTTAAATGAAAATATTAAACAATCATTCGTTTATGGAGATAAAAAAAATTACTTAGTAGCTTTAATAGTAAGTGATAAAGATATAAAAAATGAAAAAATTAAACTTATAATTGAAAATTTAAATAAAAATCTAACTTTAATAGAAAAAATTAAAAAATTTGTGTTAATTCATGAAGAATTCTCAATTGAAAACGGAATGCTTACGCCAACTTTAAAGTTAAAAAGAAAAGAAATAATTAAAAATTATAAACAACAACTAGAAAATCTTTACTAAAAATTAAATTAAAACTTAATTAAATTGCTTAAAAAAACATTGATATTACTAACTTTTTTTAATTATTAAAAAAATTTTTAAAATAATTAAAAAAATTTAATTATGAAACAAATTTGCAAATTAATTTATATTTGACATGAATCTTAAATTAACTATGGTTTAAATTAACAAACGAATCATTAAGATTTGTTTATTAACAAGGGAGAAAAGATGGCTAAAAGAAGAAAAAAAGCTAAAAAGAAAAAAGCTAAAAAAGCAAAAAGAAGAAGAAGAAGAAGAAGATAGTTTCGCTTTTTAAAAACGCCCTTTTTAACTTTTAAAAAGGGCGTTTTTTTTATTCTGGTTGTTCGGCAATTTGAGTTCTTCCAAGTGCCTTATCCATCTTCTTTTGAACGTCTTCAGAACTTACATTAAGAACCGCCTCAAACTCCGATTTTAATCTCTCATAAGCTTTTTCAAATAATTGTCTTTCAGAATAAGATTGATCAGCGATAATGTCTGTATTCTTATTTAAATCTTTAACAACTTCAGCTAACTCATAAATCTTACCTGAATTAATTTTTTGATCGTATTCTTGAGCTCTTCTACTCCACATAGTCCTTTTAATTTTTGGTTTAGATTTAAGAATCGATACACATTTATTAATTTGATTTATGGAAGCGATCGGCCTTAGCTTAGATTGTTGGTTTATAGGAACAGTTAAAGTTAATTTTTCTTTAGAAATAAAAATTTTGTAAAAATGTATTTCAATTTCGCCTATAGATGCTTTTTCAATACCTGTTATTTTTCCTACACCGTGTTTTGGGTAAACTACAAAATCTTTCAAATTATATAAACGTTTTTCCGTAGGCTGTTTCTTAATTTTCTTTATTTCTGGCTTTTCTTCAACACCTGATTGATTAATTTTTTTTTCAGAAAATTTAATATTTGTTTTGGGTTTACTTTTAATTTTGTTTAATTTTATCTTTTTCGATACCTTTATTTTTTTGGACTTTTTTGATTTTTTCGTTTTTGGCATAATTTTATTTCCCAGGATTCTCAGAAAAATGTTTATTGTACTTATTTTTTATTTTTCTAAATTTCTCATGTTCTTCCATAGGTTCTTTTTTTTTTGAAATATTAGGCCATAATGCAGAAAACTTTTTATTTAGCAACAACCATTTTTCCTTTTCATCGACTTTTAAATTTTCATCTGTATCAGCAACTATTGCATCTATTGGACACTCTGGCTCACACACCCCACAATCGATACATTCATCTGGGTTTATAACCAACATATTTTCTCCCTCATAAAAGCAGTCAACAGGACAAACCTCTACGCAATCGGTAAGTTTACATTTAATACATTCATCTTTAACTATATATGTCATTTGTTATTCAAAAGTTGAAGTTTAATTTCTGCACTCATTTTATCTGAAAAATAAATTAAACCGCAGACTCTCCTCATTAAATTGGACTCATATTGATCAATAGATTTATCCGAAATTATTATCTGCCACAAATGTTTAATGATATCAGATTTTACCTCATCAGACTCTTTTTTTAAAATATTAGTAAAGTTAAGTAATTGATTTGAATTATTTTCTAATTTTTCAGCATCTTTTAATATTTTATCATTATCCTCATCTTTTAAATAAGAGTCTATAAACTCCTTTATTAGATCTTTTTCTTTATTTGAATATTGCTCATCTATCTTAGCTGCATGAACTAATAATGCTGTTACACCTATTATGTTTTCTTTGTTTAAATTTTTCATTTATTTAATGTTTAAAGACAAAAGCTTTTTAAATGGATTTTCTTTTTTGTCAAATTTAATTAATTTTTCTGACTTCTTCCTTTCTCCTTTAAAAATGTAAGTATCAGCTGCCTTATCCTTTTTATAATCCATATAAGACATAAGTTTATAAAAATTTTCCTTGGTACAACCAAGCAAATTCATCATTTCAGAGTTTATTTTGAATTTACGATCTTTGCTGTTATCTAAGATTTTTATAAACAATTTTTCTAAAATATCAATCCTAACAAAATATTCTTTAAATTTTTCAAAACCACATAACAAAAGAAAATTCTTTTCATAATTTTTATTTGTTATAAAATTTAATCCAAACTTAGGTATTTCTTGTTTATCAGTATTATTATTAAAAATTTTCCATAATGAAACCCTAAATTCAACTGCTTTCGGCTTAAGCATCTTTGGAAGATAAACATGATATCTCCCTATTTTTATACCCATGCCCCATAATTTTTTTCTTTCTTCTGCAGGTATTAATTTTACAATATTATCTATTTCTTTTCTTTTGATTACACCATTTTTTTCATAAAGTTGAAAAACCAATGCTCTTAAGTATTGATTAGATGTTTTTTTCTTAGTCAAATTAATCAAATCTCCAAGTATTTCATTGATGTATTTATTAAACCAAATCTGTAAGAATTCCTCTAGTTTGTTTTTTGCATCTAATTCAATTGCCTCGTCTGCAATAATTTCAATTTCAGGATTTAGATAATTATGGCCTTTTTTTAATCTAGCTATTGGATTGTTTTTCCAAATAATTTTACTATCATAATTAATTGATAATTCTTGTTTTTCAGTAATTTGATTTACCCGTTTGCTGAGTTCTTCTTTTACTCCCTTTCTAGCAGCTTTCTTAATAGACTTAACATCTGTGTCTAAAGTTTTTGAGGTAAGTTCAATCAAAAATTTAAGACCCCTTAATTCACCTATTAATTGTCCATCTATAAATATTTTATTTTCCTCATTAATTTCTGTTTTTAGAACTAGATCCTGTTTTAAGCTTCTAGACAAAATACTAATCTTCTTATCGATAAAGCTCTTAGTTAATTCGTCATGTAATTTATCGGATAATTTGTCCTCTATATTTTTAGTTAATTGAACCCAATAGTCAGAATTTTCTACCCAATTTTTTTTATTTGAAACATAAGACCAAGTTCTTACATTAGAAAGTCTATGAGAAAGTAGATCAACATTTCCATGATCTTTCTCAAGACCTTTGCATTGCTCTTTCATAAATGAACTAGGTATTTTATTTTTTTTGGTAGTTAAAAACTGAAAAACTTTGTCTATGATATTTATGTGTTGACCATATGCCTTTTTTTCAAAATCTGGAATTTGGCAACATTCCCAAAGTAATTCCAAATTTTTATGATATATAATATTATTAGCTCCTTTTTTTAAAAAATGTCTTAATACACTTTCATCAACAGAGTCATTTGCCCTTAAAAGATTTTTTTGATTAGGCTTGAGTTCAAGAGAAGCAATTAGTTTTTCAGGGTTTTCAAAGTTGAGATTTGAGTTTCTCCAAAATATCATTTTAGTTTCTGGTAGATGATGTTTTTCAATATTTTCAATTTCGTCCGAGTTTAAATTTTCACAATCTCCAGTTGTTCCAAAACCGCCATCATTTTTATATCTACCGGCTCTTCCTGCAATTTGTGATAATTCCACTAAATTGAGTCTTCTCGTTTTTTTTCCGTCAAATTTTTTTAAGTTTGAAAAATAAATTTCGTTTATATCCATATTCAAACCCATTCCGATAGCGTCTGTCGCAATTAGATAATCTACATCTCCAGATTGGTATAACCCGACTTGTGAATTTCTAGTTTTTGGACTCAATGAGCCCATAATAACTGCAGCGCCTCCTTTTTGTCTTCGTACTAATTCAGCAATCGCATAAACCTCTTCAATCGAGAAAGCAATTATTGCTACTTTTCTATCTAAGCGAGAAATTTTTTTATAACCGGTATAAGTAAGTTTAGAAAATCTCTCACTTTTTTCAAATTCAACATCATCTATTAAGTCCTTTATAATTCCACTCATTACTTGAGAACCTAAAAACATTGTGAGTCTTTTCCCTCTGGCGTTTAGCAACCTATCGGTAAAGATGTGACCTCTTTCACGATCAGCACACATTTGAATCTCATCAATTGCAACGAAGTCTACTTCTTTATTTTTTGGCATAGACTCTACGGTACAAATAAAATATTCAGCAGAATTAGGAATAATTTTTTCCTCGCCAGTTATTAAAGCTACTTTTTCTGCTCCTACTTTTTCAACACACTTATCGAAAACCTCTCGAGCCAAGAGTCTTAAAGGAAGACCAAATATTCCAGTGTTAAACTGGAGCATTTTTTCTATAGCTATATGAGTTTTGCCAGTATTAGTTGGTCCTAAAAGAGCGACTATGTTTTTTTGATAAGTTTGCATTCTTGTGTTGGATAATTAATTTTACACTATATATAGATCAGATTTGAGAACAAAATATGATTAAAACATGACCGAATCTATTTGTCAAATGTTCTAATTTCAATATTTAAATTGACTTAAAAGCCTAAGTCCCCGTATGGTTACAAATAGCTTTTGTTTAAAAGTAAAAATGCAAAAACTAACAAAAAAAAATATCTTAAAGCTCAAACAGTCATCAACTTTACTGATTAATGAAAAGTGTAAGAAGCTTCTAAGTCAGGGAAAAAAAGTATATCAATTTGGATTTGGGCAATCTCCATTTCCTGTGCCAGAAAAAATTGTCAAAGCATTACAAGAAAATGCACATCGAAAAGAATATTTACCAATCCAAGGTCTAGAAAGATTGAGAAAAACAATTTCTGAAAACCTAAGACATAAAACTGGAGTAAACTATCCTAAAGAAAATATTGTTATTACACCCGGTTCAAAAGAGGCAATGCTTTTACTGCATGTAGCTTTCAACGGGGATATTATACTTTCTGCACCGAGCTGGGTTTCATATGAGCCTCAAGCTATAATTGGCAGAAATAAAGTTCACTGGATACAAACTTCAAGAGAAAATAATTGGTTCCCAACTGCTAAGCAACTTGAAAATAAAATAAAGTCAATAAAAAATAAAAATCTTATATTTATTTTAAACTCACCAAATAACCCATCAGGAACAATTTGTAAAAATTTAAAAGAATTGGCAATGGTAGCAAAAAAATACAATTTAATAGTTTTATCTGATGAAATTTATACGGATCTTACTTTTTGTAACAAATATGATTCAATCTCGAGATTTTATCCAGAGAAAACATTCATAAGTGGAGGATTAAGTAAATGGTGCGGTGCTGGAGGATGGAGGGTAGGATTTTTTGCTGTACCAAATAAATTATCAGCACTTTTAGAAAATATTAAAACTTTAGCAAGTGAGTCTTACTCAACAGTTAATAGTCCGGCTCAATTCGCTGCTGTAGAAGCTTACGAGGGAGACTATAGTGAATATAAAACTAAAACTATAAATATTCTTAGATCTGTAGGGATTTATGCTTATAACAATTTAAAATCTAACAAAGTTTTAATAAATCCTCCTCAAGGAGCTTTTTATTTGATGCCAGAATTTCCAAATAAAAAATTTAAATCATCAACAGAGTTATGTGAAAGAATTCTAGATGAAACTGGCGTAGCAATGTTACCAGCTTCAGATTTTGGTTTTAGTCCCAAAAAAATGTTAACTAGACTATGTTATATTGATTTTGACGGAGGCAAATTTTTAAATGCTAATATTAACGGCAAATTGCTTGATGATAAAACTATTGAAAAGTATGCACCAAATGTAGTTGAAGGTATCAAAAAATTATCAATTTGGGCTAAAAATCTATAAAGATTCTCTTTGACCTTAGTCTTCATACATAGTTAAATTATTACATTAACAAACGGGGGATCACATGAAAAAAATGATATCAATGATTTCTGCGGTATTAGTAATGTTTGCTTTTTCAAGCCCTATTACTTCAATTGCGAAATCAGCGGAGTTCTTCACTATAGGAACAGGTGGACCAACAGGAGTTTATTTTCAGACAGGTAACGCTATTTGTAAAATGCTTCACAAATCTGCAATAAGTGCTGAACACGGAAGAAAAAAAGGTACAGCTAAAGCTTATAGATGTACTGCACCTTCAACAGGTGGTTCAAACTATAATATTGGACAAATCAAAGATGGTGAGTTTCAATTTGGTGTTGCTCAGTCAGACTGGCAGTTCCATGCTTACAACGGTTCAAGCAAATGGGAAGGAAAACAGTTCGGTGATTTAAGAGCTGTATTTTCTGTTCACAATGAACCTTTCCAAATTTGGGCAAGTAAAAAATCTAAGATCAAAGATTTTAAAGGCTTAAAAGGAAAAACAGTAAATATTGGTAACCCAGGTTCTGGTCAGAGAGGAACTATGGAAGAACTTATGAAAGCTATGGGAGCAGACATGAGTATGTTTAAAGCAACTACTGAACTGACTTCTTCTGAGCAAGTAAAAGCTCTTTGCGACGGTAAAATAGATGCATTCGGATATTCTGTAGGATTTCCTAACGGAGCTATGGAGCAAGCAGCAACTTGTAAAGCAAAAGCTAGTCCAATAAATTTAACTGGAGCACCAGTTCAAGGTTTAATTGACGGAGCAGACTATTATGCTAAAGCAGTAATCCCAGCAGGTACTTACTCAAATCAGAAAAAAGATGCTACAACTTTCGGTGTTAAAGCTACAGTTGTTACAAGCGCTAATGTTTCTGAAGAATTAGTATACTTAGTCACAAAAGCGGTAATGGAAAACTTTGATGATTTCAGAGCTCAACATCCTGCTTTTGGACCTCTTGAAAAGAAAAATATGATAGCTGATGGTTTATCAGCTCCATTACATCCAGGAGCGATAAAGTATTACAAAGAAGCTGGATTAATGTAATCTTACTTCATAATTAAATTAAAAAGGCCCAATATTTTTTGGGCCTTTTTTTTTATAATATTGTATCTTCTAATTAATGAGTCAAAATATAAAAGATAGTATTAAACAAAAAATTAGCGAAGATATCTCTCCGACTAAAAATTTATCTGGTTTTCATTTAAAGATTGTTATGGGGATAGCAATCATTTGGACTTTATTTCAACTTTGGTATGCTTCTCCATTTCCGTTTTGGTTTAATTTTGGTATGTTTAAGGGTTTACCAGCTAGAGCAATTCACTTAGGATTTGCACTTACATTAACATTTCTAATATTTCCAATAGCAAGAGGAAAAAAAATTTCCTTTTTAGATATTTTAATAAGTTTAGTCGCAGCTTTTTGTTGTCTCTATATCTATTTTTTTTATGACGATTTAGTGAATAGGGGGGGGATTTTATTAGTAAAAGAATTTTTTGGCTTTAAAGTTCCCGTTGAATTAATTATTGGTACTTTTGGTATTTTAATATTATTAGAAGCAACAAGAAGAGCTATAGGCTTGCCTTTGGTTATTATCGCAATTTGTTTTCTACTATTTTCATATTTTGGAAAATATGCGCCGGATATTATTTCTCACGGTGGTCTTTCTCTAAAAAGATTAGTAGGTTTTCAATGGTTCGACCAGGAGGCAATATTTGGAATTCCAATTGGTGTTTCAGTTGATTTTATCTTTTTGTTTGTTTTATTTGGAGCATTATTAGAAACTGCTGGTGGTGGAAAATATTTTTTAGACTTAGCTTTTGCAATGGTGGGTAAAATGCGAGGAGGACCAGCTAAAGCTGCTATTCTTGGTTCGGGAATGACAGGGATGATTTCTGGATCTTCAATTGCAAACACAGTTACTACTGGAACATTTACAATTCCAATTATGAAAAAAACTGGTTTCTCACAAGAGAAAGCTGGAGCAATAGAAGTCTCATCCTCAGTGAATGGTCAAATAATGCCACCTGTAATGGGCGCAGCCGCTTTTGTTATGGCGAGTTTTATCGGTGTTACTTATTTTGAAGTGGTTAAACACGCTTTCTTACCTGCAGTAATTTCATATATTGCCTTGTTTTATATATCTCATTTGGAGGCATTAAAATTAGGTCTTAAAGGAATGGACGATGCTGATGTACCACATCTAAAGAAAACTTTTTTATCTGGTTTGCATTTTTTAATACCAATTTTCGTCCTAATTTTTTTACTTGTTTATATGAGATATACAGCAGGATTTTCAATTTTTTATGCAACTTTATCTTTGATTTTAGTAAATTTAATAAATCGTATAATTAAAAATCCTGACTTTAAAACTGGTCTAACTGACTGGTACAATCAAACAATCGTCGGACTTCAAAAGGGTGCAATCAATATGGTTGGAGTTGGTATTGCGATTGCAACAGCAGGTATAATTGTTGGAGCGGTAGGTTCAACAGGTTTAAGCACCAATCTTATTATAGTCATAGAGACGATAGCTAGAGACAATGTAATCATCTTAATTTTACTTACAATTATACTCTGTTTATTACTTGGTATGGGTCTTCCGACTACAGCAAATTATGTTGTTGTGGCCTCGCTTATGGCAACAGTTCTTGTCGATGTTGGAAATGCATCTGGTTATATTTTTCCATTAATAGCCGTACATTTATTTGTATTTTATTTTGGTCTGATGGCTGATGTAACGCCACCGGTTGGTTTGGCGTCGTATGCAGCTGCTGCAATTTCTGGTGGTGATCCTCTCAGAACTGGTTTGCAAGCTATTTGGTACAGTTTAAGAACAGGTATTTTACCTATAGTTTTTTTATTCAACCACGAACTTTTACTAATCGGTGTAGATAATATTTGGCAAGCGTTAATAGTAATAGTTACGTCTTTAATTGGAATTTTAGTTTTTACTGCTGCAACTCAACAGTGGTTTATAAATAAATTAAAATGGTATGAAATTATAGCATTCTTGGTAATTTCTTTATCTTTCTTGGCACCTGATTATGTTTTAGGTAAATTTTATCCCAAATTTAATGAACAGAAACTCTCGGCAGCAAGTATCCAAAATCTTTCTTTTGACCCTTCCAAAGAAGTTCACATTAAAATTACCAGAGTAACAGAGTATGGAGAAAGATATAAACTATTTGTCATTAGTAAAGGAAAATTTGATAATAAATTTAATTTAGAAGAATATGGATTAACTCTTTCTGAAAAAAATGATCAATTAACAGTAGATAAACTAAATTGGAAAGGTGAGGCCAAAAAATCTGGAATTCAGATGGGAGATATTATAAGTAATTTTAAAATTGAAAATCCCGAAAGGCCAAATAAAGTTATTGTTTATCCTTTTGCCTTAATATTATTATTAATATTTGGCTATTTAAATTATAGTAGAAAGAATTAAAATTATAATATTTTCCAAGTACCCGATGCAGTTGCAACTATACCATTAGATCCTATAATTTCAGACGAAATAAAAACAAGTGTTTTTGTTCTTTTTAACACTTTTACTTTACCCATTAGGTTATCATTTAATTTTCCAGCTGAAATAAATTTAATATCTAAGTTTATGGTCACACATCTTCTATTACCTGCAGTAACATGTGCAGCATTACCCATACCAGTATCTGCGATCGTTGCTATAAAGCCTCCATGAGCAATGCCTCCAGTATTTAAAAAGCTTTTCTGAACTTCAATACTAAACTCAAAATTAGTGTCATCAATCTTTTTAAATGCAAGATCACCAATATTTTGCATAAAACCTTTTTTAGTTTCGTCCATAATTTTTTTTACCATAAATAGGAGCTAATTGAGAAAAAATAACCGCAGATAATATGATTATAATTCCAAGTATTTTGAATTCATTTAAATACTGGTTCAATAAAACCCATGCAGCTATTGATCCAAAAACTCCTTCTAACGAGAAAATAATAGCAACAGGAGCTGGTGATAGGTTTTGTTGAGCAAAAATTTGAAGCATAAAAGCTATTCCGCTTGATAAAACGCCAGCATACAAAAGTTCAATAAATTCCATGGAAAGAACCGTGAAGGATATATATTCAAATGCAAAAGCTGGCACAAATGAAATTAGTGATGCTGTTAAACATTGGAATGTAGCTATTGAAATTGGATAATTAAAAATTTTCAAAAATTTTGAGATAAATACAATATGAAAAGCCCAAAAAAAAGCACCTATGATTACTAAGCTATCGCCAAACCTTACTCTAATATTATCTAATTCACTTAAAAGAAGCCCCCCAACTAAACACATTAAAACTGAAGGCCAAACAGAGTTGTGTATTTTTTTTGAAAAAAGAAAGTATGCAATTACTGGAACAATTACGACATACAAAACTGTAAATACAGCAGAATTAGCTACATCTGTGTATAAAAGAGAAACTTGCTGAAAAATATTTCCTCCGGCTAAGAAAAAACCAAGTAAGAACAAATAAGCAGTAATTATTTTTTTGTCTAAATTGACTTTTTTAACTTTATTAAATTCAAAAATAAAAAAAAATGGTAGTAAAGCAAAAAAACCTAAAGCTAACCTAGCTGCAGAAAAAGTATATGGCCCTATAAAATCCATACCCATGTCTTGAGCAATAAAAGCTGTTCCCCAAATAAATGAACACGAAATTGCACAAAGAAGAGATATTATCTTTTTATTCATTCTTTTTAATATTGCAAATTAATCTAAACGGCAAGTTTGAAAGCAAAATCTTTTCCTAGACATTCACCTAAATAGACGCAAAATCTTGCTCCTTCTGCTCCATCAATTATTCTATGATCATAAGATAATGAAATAGGTAAAATCTTCCTTGATGCAAATTTATTTTTTATTTTTACTAATCTATCAAAGCTTTTTCCTACTCCTAATATTGCTACTTCAGGAGGATTTATAATTGGTGTAAAAAAAGTTCCCCCGATCCCTCCAAGGCTTGAGATTGTCATTGAACCACCAAAAAATTCTTTTTTATCTATTTTTAGTTCTCTACACAATTTACTAGTTTTTTTTAAGGCTTCCCCAATCTCTTTAATATTCATTTGATCTGCATCCCTAATTTTGGGAACCATTAAACCATGAGGTGTATCTACTGCAAAACCAATATGGAAATATTTTTTATAAATAATTTTATTTTGATTTGTATCAATTGAAGCATTAAAATTAGGAAATTTTTTTAGAGCACTAACTAACGCCTTAGTTATAAATGCAAGTGGAGTAACTTTTACTATCTCTCCGCTATAGTAGTCATATAAAGAAGACCTAAACTGTTCCATTTCAGTAATATCTATTTCATCATGTTGTGTTACATGGGGTATTTCTGTCCATGACCTTACCAATTGAGGACCTGACAATTTTTTTACTCTAGGAATTTCTTTTAATTCAATATTACCAAAATCTTCATGGGGATATTCTTCTTCTTGAATTTTTTTTTGTACTTTTCCTCCGTTTACTGTCACTTGTGATCTAATATAATTTTTAACATCTTCCTCTGAAACTCTCCCAGCTCGCTGAGAACCAGGAATGGCTGACACATTTGCTCCTAGCTCTCTTGCAAACTTTCTCACTTTAGGACTAGCTGATTTAGTTTCAGTTATTGATGATTTATGCACTACAGGGGCAGCTATTTTTGTTTTCTCAATATCTTTAATAATATTTTTAGCTATTTTATTCTCAGGCTCATTATTTTGTATTTTTTTTATTTCTTTGGATATTTTATCAGTTTTTAAATTTAAAATAAGATCACCTTGATTTACTTTATCACCCACTTTTACGTTAATTTTTTCAATAATTCCTTCATGAGTGGAAGGTACTTCGACACTTGATTTATCGCTCTCTAAAGTTATTAGAGAGTCATTTTTTTTTATACGTTGACCTTCTTCAACAAGAACTTCAATGATTTCTACATTTTTGAAATCTCCCATGTCGGGCACTAAGATTTTTTGACCTGTCATAATTATAAATTTGTTGGAAAATCCTTATCTTTATCAATTTTATATTTTGTCATTGCTTTCTCTGCTTTTTTTGTTGCGATTAGTTGCTCCTTAGCTAAAGCACTTAGTGTGTATGCAACAATATGCTCTTTATCAACCTCGAAAAATTTTCTTAAGTTTTTTCTAGTATCACTTCTTCCGTATCCGTCAGTGCCTAGTGAGTAAAAAGTCTTATTCGTGTAAGGCCTTATTTGATCAGAAAATGATCTAGTATAATCAGAAGCTGCAATTATAGGGCCGTCTCTTTTTTCTAAACACTTTTGGACATATGACCTTTTCTTTTTTTCATTTGGATTTAACAAATTCCATCTTTCAGTTTCCATACCCTCTCTTCTTAATTCATTGAAACTAGTTACACTCCATACGTCCGAGTCTACGCCATAATCTTTAGATAAAATTTCTGCTGCTGAAATAATTTCTCTTAAAATTGTACCAGATCCTAAAAGTTGAACTTTAATTTTTCCCTTATTATTATTTTCTTTGAAAAGATACATTCCTTTTAAAATTCCATCATCACAATTTTTTGGTTTTTCTGGATGAGAATAATTTTCGTTCATCGCAGTGATATAAAAAAAAATATTTTCTTTTTTTTCATGCATCCTTCTCAACCCATCTCTCAAAATTACTGCCATTTCATATGCAAAAGTTGGATCGTAACTAATACAGTTGGGTATATTAGAAGCTAGCAAGTGGCTGTGTCCGTCTTGGTGTTGAAGACCTTCGCCAGCTAATGTTGTTCTTCCAGCAGTTGCTCCAATCAAAAAACCTCTAGCCTGTGAGTCTCCAGCAGCCCATGCTAAATCACCAACTCTTTGAAAACCAAACATTGAGTAAAAAATGTAAATTGGTATCATTTCTAAATCATGATTTGTATAAGATGTTCCAGCGGCGATCCAAGAAGACATTGCTCCTGACTCAGTTATACCTTCTTCTAATACTTGACCGCTTTTATCCTCTCTATAAGAACTTAATTGTTCAGAGTCTACCGGTTCATACTTTTGACCCTCATGCGCGTAAATTCCGATTTTTTGAAAAAATCCTTCCATTCCAAAAGTTCTAGCTTCATCGGGAATTATTGGAACTAATCTTTTTGCAAGATTTTTATCTCTCAATAAAGCCGTTAACATCCTCACAAGCGCCATAGTTGTAGACATTTCTTTATCTCCAGTAGATTTCATAAAAGTTTCAAAAATATCTTTTGGAGGTGTTTTAATTGATTTGGCGAATGATGATCTTTCAGGGATAAAACCACCAAGTTTTATTCTTTTATCCTTTAAATATTTTATTTCCTCTGAATTTTCACTTGGTTTGTAGTACTCAATATTTTTAACTTGTTTGTCCGTTAATGGCACCCCAAATCTGTCTCTATAATATAACAGATCCTTTTCATCCAGTTTTTTCTGTTGATGTGTGGTATTGATACTCTCACCTGATTTACCCATTCCGTAACCTTTAATTGTTTTTGCAAGAATTACTGTAGGTGATCCTTTATGTTGCATTGCAGAGTGATATGCTGAATAAACTTTATGAGGATCATGACCTCCTCTGTTAAGCCTCCAAATATCTTTATCTGTCATTGTAGAAACTAATTCTTTTAGCTCGGCATATTTACCAAAAAATTTTTCCCTAACATATTGACCACCTTTTGCTTTAAATGCTTGATACTCACCATCAACACACTCATTCATTCTTTTAACTAATAGACCAGTTTTATCTTTAGCTAATAGCTGATCCCAGTAAGATCCCCATATAACTTTAATTACATTCCAACCTGTTCCTCTAAAACTTCCCTCAAGTTCTTGAATTATTTTTCCATTTCCTCTAACAGGACCATCTAATCTCTGCAAATTACAATTAATAACAAATATTAAATTATCTAATTTTTCTCTTGCAGCAAGACCAATCGCTCCAAGTGACTCTGGTTCATCCATTTCACCATCACCTAAGAAAACCCAAATTTTTCTTCCTTCATCTTTTACTAAACCTCTATTAATTAAATATTTTAAAAATCGAGCTTGATATATCGCCATGATAGGCCCTAGACCCATCGAAACAGTTGGGAATTGCCAAAAGTTTGGCATCAACCAAGGATGGGGATAAGAAGATAGACCACCTTTTGAGACTTCTTGTCGGAATCCATCTAATTGTTTTGCTGTTAATCTGCCTTCTAGATAGGCTCTAGCATACATTCCAGGAGCTGAGTGACCTTGAAAATAAATTAAATCCCCACCAAATTTATTATTTTTCGCTCTCCAGAAATGATTCATTCCAACATCGTAAAGTGTTGCTGCAGACGCAAATGTTCCGATATGCCCCCCTAGTTCAGAACTTTTTTTATTTGCTTTCACTACCATTGCAGCAGCATTCCACCTAATATAAGCCCTAATTTTTTTCTCAATATTTTGATCTCCTGGAGATTTAACTTCAATTTCTGGCGGTATCGTATTTATATATGGAGTAGTTCTAGTATCGGGAAGCACTAACCCAGATTTATAAGCCTGATCGATAACTTTATTTAATAAATAACTTGCCCTGGGGGCGCCGTCATTTTCAATTACTGAATTTAAAGACTCAATCCACTCATCGGTTTCTATAGGATCAATGTCATCCTTTGAAGCGGGTTCGGCAAATACCTTTTTTACTTGTTTAATTGGATTTAAATTTCCATTAGTTTCAGATTTCACTTTTTCCTTAACTTTTTTTATTTCTGTAATTTTTGGAGCTTCAGTGGCTTGCCCATTTTCTATTGTTGCTAAAACACTTCCTTCAGAGACTTTATCTCCGATTTTAACTTTAAGATCTTTAATTTCACCTGATGACGGTGATGGTATTTCAAGGCTTGATTTATCGCTTTCAATTGTAACTATAGGATCGTTTTTAGTTACTTTATCGCCTGGTTTAACTAAAACTTCAATTACCTCTACATCTTTAAAATCGCCAATATCTGGTACAGAAATATTTTGAGCCATAAATATTATTATAAACTGGATGGAACATATTAAAAAGAGGACTTATAATAAACTATTAAGAGTAGGACAAATTGCTTAATAAGTTCATTTTTGGACACATTTTACGCTATTTTTTGTCAATAAAAATTAGTGAAATCAATAATTATGAAATGGCTAATAAACCTGTTTATAAAAAGAAGAGAAATAAAATCTAATAGGGCATTAATTGTTCAAAAAATCCTATTAAAAAAATACTTGTTAAGATAAGTTCATACAAGCTTATTAAGCTTTTATGAATAAACCACTTTGGCAACCTACAGAAGATAAGAAAAAGAATTCACTTTTAATGGATTTTTGTAAATTTGTAGAGTTAAATCCAAAATCTTTTAATAGCGTTTGGAAGTGGAGTGTTGAAAACCCAAAAAAATTTTGGTCCAAATTTTGGGATTTTTCAAAAATAATTGGAGATAAAGGCAAAGAAATAATTAACTTCAATGAGGTTTTTAATAAAACAAGGTTTTTTCAAGACTCAAAACTTAATTATTCTGAAAATATTCTTAAAAAAAAGACGAATGAAATTGCAATAGGATTTTTATCTGAGAGTGGTTACCAAGAACAAATAACATGGAATGAATTATACTCAAAAGTTTGTAAATTATCTGCATATTTTAATAAAATAAATTTAAATGCTGGTGATAGAGTTGTAGGTTATGTTCCAAATAAAATAGAGGCAATAGTAAGTTTTTTAGCCTGTGCAAAAAATGGAATTATTTGGTCTTCTTGTTCGCCTGATTTTGGAGTTCAAGGTGTAATTGATAGGTTCAAACAGATTGAACCCAAGCTTTTGATTACTTGTGACTACTATTTTTACAATGGAAAAAAAATTGAAATTATTAATAAAGCTAGAGAAGTAATAAAGCAAATACCCACCATAAAAGAAACTTTAATATTTTCATATGAAAGAAAAGAAATAGTAGATAAAAAATTTTTTAAAGACTTCAATGAAATTCTAAATAAATCTGAGTTAGATGAAAAATTTAAAAGGTTTGAGTTTAATCATCCAATTTATATTTTATATTCAAGCGGTACTACTGGAAAGCCAAAATGTATAACTCACGGCACAGGTAATGTTTTAATTGAACACAACAAAGAATTTATGCTTCATTGCGATGTAAGAGATAATGATAAATTATTTTATTACACCACAACTGGATGGATGATGTGGAATTGGTTAGTTGGAGGTTTAGCAACTGGATCTTCTATTTTTTTATTTGACGGAGCACCTGTATATCCAAAAATTGATATTCTTTTAGAGTACTGTCAAAATGAACAGATAAACTTATTTGGGGTTAGTGCGAAATATATTGATCATTTAAAAAATGAAAATTATAACGCTAAAAATTTAAATCTTAGTAAAGTAAAGATAATAACCTCTACCGGTTCTCCTCTAGCTAGCGAAAGTTTTAAATATGTTTACGAAAACATAAAAGAGGATGTACATTTAGCATCCATAGCTGGCGGAACCGATCTTGTTGGCTGTCTAATTTTGGGTAACCTTTTTTCAGACGTATATAAAGGAGAAATACAAGGACAAAGTTTGGGAATTGAAGTAGATGTTTTTGATGAGAAAGGCAAAAGTATAAAAGGTAAGGGCGAACTAGTGGTAAAAAAACCATTTCCGTCAATGCCAATAAAATTTTGGGGAGATGAAGAAGGAAAAAAATATCATAACGCTTATTTTTCAAAATTTAGCAATGTTTGGCACCATGGAGATTATATTGAGATTACTAAAAATGATGGATTTATAATTCGTGGTAGATCAGATTCTACTTTAAATCCTGGAGGAGTGAGGATTGGGACTGCCGAAATTTACCAGCAAGTTGAAGATATAGACTTTGTTACTGAAGGATTAGTTGTTGGTCAAAATTTCAATGACGATGTAAGAATTATCTTATTTGTTACAACTAAAAATAATCAAGAAATAAATGATGATAAAATAAATTTAATCAAGTCTAGAATAAGGAAAAATTGTTCCCCCAAGCATGTACCTGCAATAATCATTAAAGTTCCAGAGATTCCAAGGACTAAAAGTGGAAAGATTGTGGAGTTAGCAGTAAGACAGGTAATAAATGGAGAAAAAATTAATAACAAAGAAGCGATTGCAAATCCTGAAGCTTTAAAGTTTTATGAAAATTTGCCACAACTAAAATCTTAAATAATTTTCGCACAATTTTTATGTAACATTGAGTGAAGTTCAATAAGTTTTTCAAAACTCCTATTATAACCTCCTCCTAAAACACCGCATAAAGGGGTATTTCTCGAGTGAAAATTTTCTATTACTATTTGATCTCTTTTATTAATTCCTTCATCAGTAATTTTAAGTTTGCCTAATCGATCCTCAAAATGAATATCAACTCCTGCTACGTAAAATACAAAATCATACTTATTTTTATTTAGATCTTTTAAATTTCTATAAAGAATATTTAAATATTCCTCATCCTCCATTTGATCTTTAAGCTCAACATCAATATCGCTCTTCGACTTTTTTGCTGGGTAATTAGAGGCACAATGTATACTAAATGTTAGAACATTTTTGTCATTTTTGAATATTTCTGAGTTACCGTTTCCTTGATGAACATCTAAATCAATTATAAGAATTTTTTTAGCATAACCTTTACTTTTAAGATAGTTCGCTGCAACTGCTACATCATTAAAAACGCAATAACCTGCTCCGCAGTCAAAAGTAGCATGGTGACTACCACCTGCAGTATTGCAAGCTAATTTCGAATCTAATGCTAATTTACTAGCAAGAACAGTTCCACCAGTAGCAACAAAAGATCTTCGGACAACGCTATCATTAATCGGAAATCCTATTTTCTTTTGAGCCTTAATGTCCAAAGTTTTATTCCTTATATGATTAATGTAATCTGTAGAATGAGACGTTTTTAGAGTTTCAAAAGAGCATTCTTTTGGAATATGGAATTTTTTGATTACGCCTTTTTCTAACAAATATTTAGCTAATGCGCCAAATTTTTTAATGGGAAATTTGTTATCATCATTTATTTGAGCAACATAATCTGGGTGATTTATTACAGGTAATTCCATAATTCTAATCTATACTGTAATATTATCTTTTTTAAAGAGGTCAAATGATAAAAAAATATAAATGGAAATGTAGAGTTTTGTTAGTTAAAACACCTGACTACAAAAACCTGAAGTATAAAAAGGCAAAAGGGCTTTATCAAAAGGATATTAAGCATTTCCACAAAAGGGTTATAAAGCTGGTTCCTAAGAAAACTGGTAAAAATTTTTTAATCGAGCTATTTGGTTTTGACGGTACGAAAAAACAAACATTTAAAAATTTTGATAGTCGAAAAATTTTTAAAAGCATAGATCGGATGCCAATGTCTGAAATTCTTAAAAAGAAAAATATTAAACCATTAAATTTATCTTTATTTTCTGATTATAATCCTAAAACAACCACCCATGGCTTAGGGTTTAAAGATAAAGCAAAAGCCTTGTACACAATTAAAGCTATAAAAAACAGAGACCTAAAATATCAAGTCAATGTAATAGCAACTATGTTAGGAAGAGCTAAAAAGCATCCTTCACAAACTGAAGAGATGAGAGAAGCTATTGTAGTTTTTAATAAATGGATGAATAACTACAAAAAAAATAAGAATACTTAATATTAAGCAGTCTTTTGTTCTAAACAAACGTCCTTAATTATCGGTACGCTAGAGCAATCTAGACACTTATTTTCTTTAACTAAACAACCTTCACCAATTATTTTAACATCAACCACTCTATCGCATTTAGAGCAAGATACTGGAATAGTTAATCCACATTTTTTACAATTATAAGTTTTCATATTTCAAACGTAGACTTATTAAAATATTTTACAACAGTTATGATTGGAAATGCTAATCATTATCAATTAAAATTAACATTTTTATTTTTAATGATAATCATTATCAAAAAAACTTATTGATAAATTTTAGTTGTAAGAGAGATATATAGAAATAATTACTATCCAAAAAAATAGATAATAGTAAATATATCCTCTTACTGTAAAGGGCATTTTTTTTAGTTTACGTTTCCCTTTGCCTTTATACGGTTTTGAAATTTCCATTATCTTTCAATACACATAGCTATACCCATGCCTCCTCCAATACATAATGATGCTAATCCTTTCTTAACATCTCTTCTTATCATTTCGTGAATAAGTGTTACGAGTATTCTAGTTCCCGACGCGCCTATGGGATGACCTAAAGCAATTGCGCCACCATTTACATTTATTTTCTCACTTGGGATAGATAAAGTTCTAGCTACGGCAATACTTTGGGCTGCGAACGCTTCATTAATTTCAAATAAATCTACATCTTTCACAGACCAACCCGCCAACTCCAATGCTTTTTTAGAGGCAGGGATTGGTCCCGTGCCCATCAAGGCTGGGTCAACACCACAACTTGCCCAAGATTTGATTGTAACTAATTTTTCGATACCTCTTTTTTCTGCCTCCTGCGAAGACATCATCGCTACTGCAGCAGCCCCATCATTAATACCTGAGGCATTACCTGCGGTGACTGTACCATCTTTTTTAAAAACAGGTTTTAATCTTTTTAACGTGTCTAAGTTTATACCTTCTCTAGGATGTTCATCTTTATCAAAATTCAATTCATTTTTTTTAGAAACAATTTTGAAATTAAGTATTTCCTTTTTAAATTTATTTTCTTTTTGAGCTTTTAAAGCTTTTTCTTGAGAATTAAGAGCGAACTTATCTTGATCATCCCTAGTCACTTGAAACTTTGTTGCAACATTTTCTGCAGTAACTCCCATATGGTAACCATGAAAAGCATCCCATAAACCATCTTTAATCATTGTATCAGTCATTTCTATGTCACCTAATTTCTTACCATCACGAAGGTGAATAGCATGAGGAGCTAAGGACATACTTTCTTGCCCTCCAGCAATAACAATTTTTGAATCTTCCGCCTTAATACTTTGAAAACCAGACGCTATAGAACGTAAACCAGAACCACAAACCTGATTAACAATGTAAGCTGGAGTTTCTTTTGGAATTTTTGATTGCATAGCTGCTTGTCTAGCTGGATTTTGACCTGCCCCCCCTGTTAAAACCTGTCCAATTATAACTTCATCGATTTCTTCTTTTTTAAGATTTGATTTTTCTATAGAACTGGTAATTACTGCAGAACCTAATATATCAGCCTTAACATTTTTTAGTGATTTACCCAAAGAACCGACTGCAGTTCTAACTGCTGAAGTAATTACTACTGATTTATTCATAATGATAATATACAGATATAAGCTCTTTAATTACAATATTTTATTTGATATTTCATAGATATGCGCCTGTAGCTCAACTGGATAGAGCGCTTGGCTACGGACCAGGAGGTTCTGGGTTCAAATCCTAGCAGGCGCACCAATAATAAAATTTAACATTATTGATAATCTTAAATTTTCAAGATATATGGTCTATAACCAGTTAAACTCCGTAACATACAATGATATTTAAAAAGATAAGGTCGTTGGTTGGAAGACTATTCAATGAAAATCAACAAATGATAGTTGTAATGTGGTTGTCCGCATTCTATTGGAAACTCAGAAAATATTTTTTAAGTGTTGAAATAGAATATCCACAAGAATTTTTAGAAAATTGGAATAAAATCAAAAAAAAGTCTTCTCAAGATAAAGAGAGAAATTTTACAGTTTATCAATTAATTAAAGTTTTCAATACTTTGTTTAAAGGTAAAGAAACTAATGTGATTGAATTTGGAACTGATAGGGGCGGAACTTTGACTACAATATCAAAATTTATAAAAGAGAATTCAAATATTTACGCAGTTGATAGCTTTGGTTTTCATGCAGCTGAAATAAAAGAAAATGTTTCAAAATATGATGAACATTATCAAGGAAATTATAAACCATTTACCAAAGAAACAAGATTTAAAGATTTTGATCATAGAAAGTTGTCAGAAGAATTAAACAAAATTCTTTTTAAGAAAAATTCAAAACTAGAAGTTATGGTTGGATATTTTCCTAATTTAAAAAATGAAGATATGGAAAAAATATCAAATTTAAAATATAGCTTTGTACATCTTGATTTTGACTTGTACCAACCAACAAAAGACTGCTTTAATTTTATAAAAAATAAGCTGGAAAAAAATGCAATTATCTTGGTAGATGATTATAATTTTATCAATCAAGAGGGTGTTAAAAAAGCAGTAAAAGATTTGAATATAGATCTAAGCAAAGGTTTTCAGACACAAAGCGGTCAATTAATTATTTTTACTTAATTTCTTAATTAAAAAATCTAAAAAACTTAAACTTAAAATAATCTGAAAAGGTAAAATATAAAGCTTGTATCTTGGCAGCAGAGCAAATAGAGAGTAAACTAATAAGATTAAAAACATACATAGAATTAAATAATTGAGTTTAAAATTTTTTTTATAACAAAAGACTAAGCCCAAGAATGACAATATTGATAACACTAAGTTTGGAAAAACGTGAAATTTATTATAATAATTTGGTTGAGAAGACTCTAAATCTAAAAAATAAAAAGAAAATAATCTATTAAAAAATAGTTTAATATATTTACTAGGATTTTCATTAATATAAATTTTTGCTTCATTTAAATAGATTTTATCTTCATTAATTCTATAATTAATATCTTTTTTTACTTTACTAATTTTAAATTTCAATTCTTCTGACTCTTCATAATATCCTTCTACTTTTGCATTGGGGTTATAAGCTTTCCAAACATTATAACCTAATCCTGAGTGGATGATGAATTTATCAAAAGCAACATAATTTCTTAAAATATAAGGTGATATGGTTAATAGTGATACTATTAAAATCAAAATTATTTTTTTAAAATTTATTTTAAAAAAAAATATTAAATAAATAAGAGAAAATAAATATAATAAAATAAAATCTCTTCTAGTTAAAATTAAAATACCGGCTATAATTCCGATTAAACAAATGTATTTAAATTTTTTTTTATCATCGAAATGGAGTATCAAATAAATAAAACATAAAATTAAAAAAAGATAAATAGTTGCTGAAGAAATTTGAGTTGCAGAATATATTATTAAAGGAAACAAACTAAAAATTAGCACTCCAATAAAAGATAAATATTTGGAAAAAAAATTCGAAATAATTTTATAAAAAATAATAGGTGTAATTGATGAAATAAGAATTTGTGTAATTATTACTATAGATGCTAACTTTTCATTCAAACCAAATATAAGTGCATGCAAGTAAATAAAATATCCATACACGGGTGGCATCCACAAATTTGGGAGAAATAAGTCATCGAAAGTTAAAAGAGAAAAATGACCAAAATTATATAAATTTTTTACGAGTATTGCCCATTCATTTTCTAAAAACCTATCACCATAGAAGTAGGCAATAATTGATCTACTTAAAACACTAATAACAAATATAGATAAAAATAAATTTTTTTGATTTTCTAAGAAATTATCTTTTAAAGTTGTTAATAAGCTCATTTATTATTTTTTTTGTTGAATAAAGTTGCTTCCATTTTGGATAATGTTTTCTGAATTTTCTCATATTAGACACATACCAAATATGATCACCTACTCTGTTTTGTTTTAGAATTTTTTTATTTATTTTTATTCCAGTAATTTTTTGAACGAGGTTTAACGCTTCGATTATAGAACAATTCGAAAATCTACCACCTCCAGTATTATAAACCTCACCCTTTCTTGGTTTCTTGTAATATTCCCAAAAGCAAGAAACTAAATCATGGCTATGAATATTATCTCTTACTTGTTTCCCTTTGTAACCAATTAAATTGTATTTCTTTTTATACAAACAAGCTTTTACTAAATACGATAAAAAACCATGAAGTTCAGCTCCCGAATGATTGGGGCCAGTAATACAACCTGCTCTAAAACAAGATGTCATTAGACCAACATTCTTTCCATATTCTTGAACTATCAAATCTGCATAAGATTTTGAAGCCCCAAAAAAACTATGAGTGCAGTTATCAATTGACATTGTTTCATCTATTCCAGAACTAAACTTATGAGATTTAGAAATTTCCCATCTAGTTTTTTTTTCAATTAAAGGTAAAAAATTTGGATTATCACCATAAACTTTATTTGTAGACATAAAAATAAAAGGAGATTTAGGACAATATATTCTAGTCAATTCTAATAAATTAAGTGTGCCTTTAGCATTAATATCGAAATCAATAAAAGGTTTATTTTTTGCCCAATCATGAGAAGGTTGAGCTGCTGCATGTATTATGACTTTGATATTTTTTTTATGTTTTTGAAAAATTTTTTTTAAAGCATTATAATTACGGATATCTAGGTGATAATGGCTGTAGTTTTTTAAATTTTTTTTTAGCCTATTTTTTATCCAAGAAATATCTCCGTCTTTTCCAAAGAAAAACTTTCTAGTATTATTATCAATTCCTAAAATTTTAAATCCCTTTCGAGCAAAAAAAATTGAAGACTCCGAACCTACTAATCCACAAGAACCAGTTATTAAAGCTATTTTCATTTAAAATATTTCCTTATTTCTTTATTTTCTTTAAACCATTTAAAAATATCATTTAAAATATCATTTATATTTTTTTTTGGCTGCCAGTTATAGAATTTTTTAATTTTTGAGTTATCAGTTATATAAACTGGTATATCATAGATTGATGTTTTCCTTTGAGATTTAATTTTAAGTTTTTTACCAGTAAATTTTTCACATTTTTGCGTAAGTTGTTTAAGTGAAATCGTGTTTTTTCTACCTCCACCTATATTAAACGTTTCGTTAAAAATATTACTCATTTTTTTAATTTGTATAAAAATTATCTCACATACATCTTGAATATGAATCACGTCTCTTTTTTGATTGCCATTGCCACCAAAACCTATATACGATAATTTTTTATTTTGAAAATGTTTACCTAACCATAAAGAAACAAAACCTTGATCCTGCTTTCCAAATTGCCAAGGACCAGCTATCACCCCAAATCTATTTATTAAATATTTTATTTTGTTCATATACGAAAACTCTCTTATTAGTTTTTCAGAAGCAAGTTTTGTAAAACCATAAAGAGAACTTGGTAAATCAGTAGGGAAAGATTCTTTTATTTTCTTATTTGTTTTTAAAGGTTTATTTATAACCAAATTACCGACAAGATTTCTCAAGTTTTGAATAGAGTAAACTCTACTTGATGACAAAAATATAATATTTGTTTTATCTTTAGAGCATTTTTTTAAGATATTATAAGTTCCTAATAGATTTGTCCTAAAAACTCTATCAGGATCTTTTGAAGAAGCCTCTATTGCTGGTTCGGCGCAGCAGTCTACTATTAAATCAAATCTCTTAAGATTGGATATTCTCTTAAAATTTGCAATATCAAATTTAAAGTTTTTAATACCAACTTTTTTTAATCTTGAGGCATTTAGCTTTGATCCTTCCCTGAACAAATTGTCCAAACTGTAAATTTTTGAGTTTTTTAGTTTTTTTTTTAGGAAAATGGCAATATTTGAACCCACAAAACCACATCCACCAGTAATAAGTATTTTCATAATTAAACAAATATCTTACTAATACTTATAAATAAACAAAGTTATGTTATCAATTATAATACCAGCTAGAAATGAAGCCGATAATCTAGAGGATATACTAGATTATTTTAAGTCAAATTTAACTGATTTAGAGTATGAGTTAATCATAATTAATGATTTCAGCGATGATGATACATTAAATAAAGCACAAAAATTATTTGAGGCAGAGCCTAATTTTAGAGTTATTAATAATGATCTCAAAGGCTTAGGCGGTGCTATAAATCAAGGTATTAAAAATGCCAAAGGTGATAGAGTTGCAATCACTATGGCTGATTTATCAGATAGTGTTGAAGATCTAATTAAATATAATAATTTGATGGTAAAAAAAGATTTAGACTCAGTCTTGGGTTCAAGGTTTTTAAAAGGCTCAGTAGTCAAAGACTACCCTTTACAGAAACTAATCTTAAATCGAATATTTAATTTCACAGTTAGTTTGTTGTTTTGGAATAAATATAATGACTATACAAATGCTTTTAAAATTTACAAGAAAAACATTCTTTTAGAACTTATGCCACTAGTATCTGAAAGCTTTAATATTTTTTTAGAAATTCCACTAAAAGTAATTTCTAGAAATTACAAGTATGAAGTAATTCCAATTGATTGGTATGGAAGAAAAAAAGGAAAAGCAAAGTTTCAAATTAAAGAGCTTCGTTCAAAATATTTATTTACTCTACTTTACTGCTTTATAGAAAAAAATCTTTTAAATTTTAAAAAATGAACTTTCTTTTTAAATTGTCCTTACAAAAAGCTGTTGTTTTATTTTTCTTAATAATAATAATTATTTTGATAATTTTAACAATTCTTTTATAGATAAGCTAAATAAAGTATTATTATTCCTAAAATAATTCTATATAGAACAAAATAAAAAAGGGTAAATTCTTTAATGAACTTTAAAAAATATTTAATAGTTATATAAGAAAAACAAAAAGCTAATAAAATAGATAGTAAATTCAAAATAGAAAATTCTATGCTTTCGCTACTAAATATATTTTTTAAGCCGAATAAAGACACTGCTCCTAAAGTAGGAATAGAAAGTAAAAATGAAATTTTTGCAGAGTCAAATCTATTAAATTTAAGAAATCTAGCAGCTGTGATAGTAATGCCAGATCTACTTACACCGGGTATTAAAGATAAAACTTGAAGTAATCCAATAAAAATTGCTGATTTATAAGTAAACTTTGTCTCAATTTTTTTGTTTAACTCACATTTATCACTTATGTATAATAAAACCCCAAAAATAATTGTCATCCATCCGATCATTTTAATATTTCTTAAATGTTCGATTAAATTTAATTTTACAAGAAAAAAACCTACTATCATTACAGGAATAGACGAAATTATTATTTTATAAAATAATTTTTTGTTTTTTATAAAATCTAAAATATCATTCCTAAAATAGTAAATAACAGCAATAAATGAACCAATGTGTAAACTTACATCTATAGACAAGTTTTGAGTTTCGAAATTTAAATATTTTGATATTAAAATCAAGTGAGATGAAGAGGAAATAGGAAGAAACTCCGTGATACCTTGAACTAGTGATAAAATAAATATTTCTAACATTGGTAAAAAAGTTCTTATTAAGAATGTTTTTTTGTTAACACCGTAAATGCATATCAGTTATGCACAAATTAATCACTTAAATTAAGGTTTTTTGATATAAAAGGTAAATGATACTTACCTAAATTAACTACTAAATTTGGTCTATTTCTATTATTTTTGGAAACTTTATGAAAAATAAAATGCTTCAGTTTGTAGAACTTAAAAAGGAAACACCTTTAAAAAGAAAGGTATCCAATAGAAACACTGACTTTAATGAAATTTATAATGAGTTTATAAACACTAAAGCGAAGGAACAATCTAGTAGATGTTCCCAGTGTGGAGTTCCCTTTTGTCAAATACATTGTCCCTTAAGTAATAATATTCCTGATTGGTTAAAACTTACAGCTGAAGGAAGGTTAGAAGAAGCTTATGAACTTTCACAAAGCACAAATAATATGCCGGAAGTTTGTGGAAGAATTTGTCCTCAGGATAGATTATGTGAAGGCAATTGTGTGATCGAACAGTCTGGTCACGGGACAGTTACTATTGGTTCTATTGAAAAACATATAACTGATACTGCTTGGACAAAAGGTTGGGTTAAACCTATTAAAGTTAATAACGAGTTAAAACAATCAGTCGGAATTATCGGCGCAGGTCCTGCCGGGTTAGCATGTGCAGAGCAATTAAGAAAATCTGGTTTTCAAGTTACCGTTTACGATAGATACGATAGACCTGGTGGTTTATTAATATATGGAATACCTAACTTTAAATTAGAAAAGTTTGTTGTTGAACGAAGAACACAACTTTTAAAGGAAGGCGGAATAAAATTTATTCAAAATTTTGAAGTTGGAAGGAATAAGACTTTAAATCAATTAAAAAAGGAGCACGATGCTGTCTTGATTGCAACTGGTGTTTATAAAGCGAGAGAAATTGATATCCCAGGGCACAATTTAAAAAATATTTTTCCTGCTATGGAATTTTTAACTGCCTCAAATAAAAAGGGTTTAGGCGATAAAGTGGAACTATTTGATAACGGGACTTTAAATGCTGAAGGCAAAAACGTAGTAGTTATTGGTGGAGGGGACACAGCTATGGATTGTGTTAGAACCGCTATAAGACAAAAAGCTAAGTCGGTAAAATGTTTATATCGGAGAGACAGAGATAATATGCCGGGCTCTACTAGAGAGGTAGGAAACGCAGAGGAAGAAGGAGTTGAATTTATTTGGCTTACAAGTCCAAAAAGATTTATCGGAGATGAAAAAATAAAAGAAATAGAAATCAACAAAATGAAATTAGGTGAGCCTGATTTATCAGGAAGAAAAAAACCAGAAATACAACAAGGCTCAGAATTTAAAATGCCTGCAGATATGGTAATAAAATCATTGGGATTTGACCCAGAGAATTTACCTAAATTATTTGATATTCAAGAATTAGCTGTTTCAAAGTGGGGAACAATAAAAATAGATTTAAAAACTATGCAAACTAATTTAGAGGGGGTATTTGCTGCGGGAGATATTGTAAGAGGCGCGTCCTTAGTAGTCTGGGCTATAAAAGATGGCAGGGATGCTGCAGTACAAATTGAAAAATACTTAAAAGAAAAAAAAGAAAAAAATATTAAAGCAGCATAGATAATCAAATGAATAATTACGAAAAAAATAAAAAAATTCTCTCAGAAAATCATTCTTATGACCTTAAAATGGAGCATGATGCATGCGGAGTTGGAGTTATAGCTACGACCGACGGAAATAAATCAAGAAAAGTTGTTGAATACGGTATTGAAGCTTTGAAAGCTATTTGGCACAGGGGAGCAGTAGATGCTGACGGGAAATCTGGTGATGGTGCAGGAATTCAAATAGAAATAGCGCCAGATTTTTTTAAAGAAAAAATTATCTCTACCGGTCAAAATTTAGATGAAAGTAAAAGAATCTGTGTAGGCATGGTTTTTCTTCCTAGAACTGATTACTCTGATCAGGAAAAATGTAGAGAAATAATAGAGACAGCTCTATTAGATGAAAATTATCACATTTATGGTTGGAGGCAGGTTCCTATAAATCCTAGTGTGCTTGGTAAAACTGCTGACCAAAGTCGCCCAGAAATTGCTCAAGTTATTTTCAAAAAAAATGAGGATTTAAAAACTAATGATCTTGAAAGAGATTTGTTTGAGACTAGAAAAAAAATTGAAAAACTTGCTAGAGAAAATCAACTTAAAAACTTTTATATATGCTCTTTCAGCTCAAGGTCAATTGTATATAAGGGAATGTTTTTAGCAGAAATGTTAGCAGAATTTTATCCAGATCTTAATGATAAAAAATTGACTTCAAGATTTGCAATTTTTCATCAGAGATATTCGACAAATACTTTTCCTAGTTGGGATTTGGCTCAACCTTTTAGAGCACTAGCACATAATGGAGAAATAAATACATTAAAAGGAAATTTAAATTGGATGAAAATTCATGAACAAGATATGTCAAGTTCATTATTTAAAAATGTGAAAAACTTACAACCAGTAGTTAGAAGTTCTTCAGATTCGGGTGCGTTAGATAATGTATTTGAACTTTTAACTCATTCTGGAAAGTTAGCCCCTTTAATTAAATTAATGATGATACCAGATGCTTGGTCGAAAAGAAGTAAAACGGTTTCAAAAAATCACCAAGATTTATTTAATTTTCTTAATAGCACAATCGAACCTTGGGACGGCCCAGCAGCAATCTGCGCAACAGACTCGAAATGGGTTTTGGCAGCGACTGATAGAAACGGCTTAAGACCATTAAGATATACAATTACTTCAGACAATTTATTTTTTGCTGGATCAGAGTCGGGAATGATTAAAATTCCTGAAGAAAATATAATTAAAAAAGGAAAGTTGGGCCCAGGACAAATAATTGCAATTGATTTAAAAAAAGGAAAACTTTTTAAAGATAAAGAAATTAAAGACTTATTAGCTAAAGATTACAAAAAATATAACAAACAAATAATTGACCTTGAAAAAAAGGTATTACTAGAGAAAGAAGAAGCAAAATTTAGCGGTGAAGAACTTAAGAAGAGGCAATATCTTTCTGGTTTAAGTATTGAAGATTTAGAACTTATTTTACATCCAATGGCTGAGGAGGGAAAAGAGGCTTCTGGCTCAATGGGGGACGACACTCCTGTTGCAGTTTTATCAAGTCATTATAGACCAGTATCACATTATTTTAGACAAAATTTCAGTCAAGTTACTAATCCTCCAATTGACTCTTTAAGAGAAAATAAAGTTATGAGTTTAAAAACAAGATTTGGAAATCTAGGAAATATTTTAGATTTTGATAATCTGACTGAGGAAGACATTTATGTGCTAGATAGCCCAATACTATCTAATTCTCAATTTAAAAAATTTAATAAGTTTTTCTCTAAAAAAATAAGGGTTATCGATTGCACGTTTGATATTAACTCGTCCCTAAGAGATAGAATTGAACAAATAAGAATTGAATGCGAAACTGCTGTCAGACAAGGGAGCACTACTTTAATACTATCGGATAAAAATATTTCAAACCATAAGGCAGGTATCCCTAGCGCTCTTTCAGTTGGAGCTGTGCACTCTCATTTAATAAAAAATGGTTTAAGGGGATATTGTTCTTTAAATGTTGAGTGTTCTGATGCGTTAGATACACATTCATTTGCTGTTCTAATTGGAGTTGGTGCAACAACTATTAACCCATATTTGGCAATAGATAGTATTTATCAAAGGTTTGAAAAAAAATTATTCGGGAAATCTGATTTTGAAAAATGCGTTTTAAAGTTTAAGAAATCTATAGACGCTGGACTTTTAAAAATAATGTCCAAAATGGGAATTTCTGTAATAAGTTCTTATAGAGGAGGATGTAATTTTGAAGCTGTAGGCTTAAGCAGAGGTCTCGTTTCAGATTATTTCCCCGGAATGTCATCAAGAATTTCAGGTATAGGAATAATAGGAATTGAGAAAAAAATAAAAGAATTAAATGCTAAATTTGCACAGCAGAATGTTTATACTTTGCCCATAGGAGGTCTTTATCGGTACAGAAAAAACGGGGAAGACCATCAACATCAAGGAAATTTAATACATTTGTTACAAAATGCAGTTGGAAAAGGTTCGTATGAACTTTATAAAAAATACTCTGACGGTATACACAGTTTACCACCAATTAATTTAAGAGATTTATTAAAATTCAAAACTGGCAAAGAACCAATTAACATTGAAGAAGTAGAGTCAGAGGAAGAAATCTTAAAAAGATTTGGAAGCGGAAGTATGTCTCATGGAGCACTATCTGCTGAAGCACACGAAGTGCTGGCTATAGGAATGAACAGGATAAAAGGTGCCTCATGCAGCGGAGAAGGAGGAGAGGACTCAAAAAGATTTAAAGTTCTTCCTAACGGCGACTCCGCTAATTCTAGAGTGAAACAAATAGCTTCTGCAAGATTTGGAGTGACTGTAGATTACCTAAACAATGCTAATGAAATTGAGATAAAAATGGCTCAAGGAGCTAAACCTGGTGAAGGCGGGCAATTACCCGGATTTAAAGTTACAGATGAAATTGCAAAATTAAGGCATTCGACTCCAGGAGTAACATTAATTTCCCCACCGCCTCATCATGATATTTACTCCATAGAAGATTTAGCTCAATTGATCTATGATTTAAAACAAATTAATCCAAAAGCCAGAGTGAGCGTAAAACTTGTTGCTTCTACTGGTATAGGTACTATCGCAGCAGGTGTTGCTAAAGCTAAAGCAGATATTATTTTAATTTCAGGTCACTCAGGTGGGACTGGCGCTAGCCCTCAAACAAGCATTAAATATGCTGGAGTCCCTTGGGAGATGGGATTAACTGAGGCAAATCAAATCTTAACACTAAATAATTTAAGGCACAAAGTAACATTAAAAACAGACGGTGGATTAAAAACTGGGAGAGATGTAGTAATCGCAGCCATGATGGGAGCCGAAGAATATGGTATGGGAACATCGTCTTTAGTAGCTATGGGCTGCATAATGGTTAGACAATGTCACTCTAATACTTGTCCAGTTGGAGTATGCAGTCAAGATAAAGCCTTGCGAGAGAAATTTAGCGGAACACCTGAAAAGGTTGTAAATTTATTTAGCTTTGTTGCAAAAGAGGTAAGAGAAATTTTAGCCTCACTTGGATATAAATCAATTAATGAAATAATCGGAAGAACAGATTTACTTTCTCAAGTTAACAAAGGTGCTTCAAATTTGGACGATCTTGATCTAAATCCATTATTAGTTCAAACAGACCCAGGGGAAAATCCAAGATACTGTAGAGAAAAGATTATTAATGAAGTACCAAAAACACTAGATGAAAAAATTTGGACAGATATAAAGGATAAAATTGAAACTAGTAAAATAAATAAATTTAAGTATGACATTGAAAACACTTATAGGTCAGTTGGAACGAGACTATCACATTATGTTTATAAAAAATTTGGCAATCAAAAACTTAAATCAGATATCATAAACATAAATCTTTCTGGTTCAGCAGGACAGTCCCTTGGGGCATTTTTAACTACTGGAATTAAGCTTGTAGTGGAAGGTGATGCTAATGATTACGTTGGCAAGGGTTTATCTGGCGGTTCAATTATTATTCGTCCTTCTCCAAAAAGTAAATTTTTATCTAAGGAAAATACAATTATTGGTAACACAGTATTATATGGAGCGACTTCAGGAAAATTATTTGCTTGCGGACAAGCAGGAGAAAGATTTGCAGTAAGAAATTCAGGAAGTTTAGCAGTAGTAGAGGGATGTGGAGCACATGGTTGCGAATATATGACCGGCGGATCAGCTATTATATTAGGTCAAGTGGGAGATAACTTCGGAGCAGGAATGACAGGTGGAATGGCATTTATTTATGATGAAAAAAATAACTTTGAAAACTTCGCAAACCCCGAGTCTATTATATGGCAACCCGTTGAGACAGATTTTTGGAAAAAATTTTTAAAGCATAATCTAGAAGAATTTTATAAAGAAACTAACTCAAAAATAGCAAAAAATATTTTAGCAGATTATGAAAAAGAACTAAAAAACTTTATACAAGTTTGCCCTGTAGAAATGTTAGATAAATTAAAAAATCCAATAACAAAAAAAGATTTAAAATTTAAATCAGCTTGATGAGAAAAAAAACAAAATTCTTTTTTTTTGGATTTGGCCAAACTGCTAAATACTTCATAAAAGAAATAAGAAAAACAAAAAAAAAATACTCTTTTTGCGCAACTAATACAAAAAAAAGTGAAATTAAATATTTTGATAATAAAAAATTTAAATCTTTTAAATTTCATAATGAAAAATACGATAAAAAACTTATAGATGAGCTGATAGAAGCAGATTATGTTTTAATTTCAATACCACCTTATAAAAAAAAAGATCTGGTATTAAAAAAATTCAAAAAAACTCTTAAAAATTCAAAATTTAGTAAATTAATTTATTTGTCAGCAACCAGTGTTTATGGAAACCACAATGGAAAATGGGTTAATGAAAATTCAAAACTTAAAAGTAAAACAAAATTAGGCGTAAGTAGAAAATTAGTTGAAAACTCTTGGATGAAATTTAGAAATGAAACAAAGTTAAACATAAATATTCTAAGGGTATCTGGAATATATTCGAAAGAAAATAATGTATTAAAAAAGATTTTAAAAACAAATATTTATGTAAAAGAAAAAAAATATTTTTCAAGAATAAGAATTGAGGATTTAGCAAATATAATAAAAAAAATTTTTTTCTCCTCTAATAAAAATTTGTTATTAAATGCCTCAGATGACAAACCATCGACTAATGTAGAGGTTGCCAATTATGCTGCAAAATTGCTCAAGATTAAATCACTTAGGGCAGTGCCTATTTCTAAATTTAAAAACAGGATGATTAAAGAATTTTATAAAGACTCTAAGAAAGTAAGTAATAAAAAAATGAAAAATAAGTTAAAACTAAATTTAAAATACCCGACTTACAAGGAAGGTTTAAGAAACATTTTTAATCATCTTAGTTAATTGATTTTCAATTAATTTTATAGTTTTCTTGTCTGATAAACTATGATCCCCTTTTTTAATTATAAATAATTTTTTTCTTGCTTTGCTAAAAATTGATAGAACTTTTCTTGAAAAAGAAATAGGAACAACCTCATCTTTTTTCCCATGGAACATAGTTACTTGAATTTTTTGAGATATTTTTTTTGACAAAACCTTATTTTTCCGTCCATCCTTAATTAATTGATAAGTTATAGGGTATTCATATTCTCCATTTTTTATCGTTGTAATACCTTTCTGCATTATTTCTTTTTTAATTTTTTTTGGGAACTTATTCCACATTAATTTTGTCAAAAACTCAGGCGCAGAACCTATTCCGACAAATCCTTTAATTTGATTTTTAAAATATTTAAATTGATTAAGACCTATCCATGCTCCCATACTGGAACCAATGATTATAAAAAAATTTTTTTTAACTATTTTTTTAATAAGAAATTTAACATTATTTGTCCAAATGCTTATATTGCCCTTTGTAAAATTTCCAGATGATTTTCCGTGTCCAAAATATTCTAACGCAAGAAAACCTAATTTTTTTTTTTTAGCATATGTTTTAAATGATTGTGGTTTTTGACCCTCGATATCAGACATGAAACCTGGTAGAAAAATTATATAGAGTTTTTTTTTAAAATAATTGTCTATATATCTAAGTTTTTTACCTTTTGAAATTTTAAAGTACTTAAATTTTTTCATATAAAGTTATATGTTGAAATAAATATATAACAATTAACATGAGTTCAAAAATAAAAGTTTTACAGGTTATTCCTAAACTGGGTTACGGAGGAGCTGAAACCGGTTGTTATGATATTGCTCACTATTTAGCTGAAAAAGATTGTGGTTCTTACATAGCAACTTCTGGCGGACAACTTTTAAAGTTTGTAAAAAGAAAAAAAGTGAAAATTTTTCGTCTTCCAGTGCATTCAAAAAATCCTTTGTTAATTATTTTAAATATGTTTTTTTTATCAATTATCATATTATTTAATAATATTAATATAGTACATGCAAGGAGCAGAGCCCCAGCTTGGGCAGTTTATTTTGCGTGTCTAATAACAGGAAGAAAGTTTGTAACTACTTTTCATGGAACTTATAATTTTCAGAGCAAGATCAAAAAGTTCTACAATAGTATAATGTTAAGATCGAAATTAACTATTGCGGGCTCAAATTTTATTTTTAACCACATCAGTGAAAATTATGGAGAATATTTAAATAAGCACAAAAAATTAAGAGTTATTTTCAGAGGTATAAATGTTGAATATTTTAACCAAAAAAATATTTCAATTCTCAAGCAAGAAAAATTAAAAAAAGAGTGGGAAATATCGCCTGGAAAATTCACAATACTTTTGCCAGGAAGATTAACAAATTGGAAAGGTCAAGAAAAATTCATTGAAGCATTAAATATTTTAATTGAAGATTATAAAAATTCAAACTTTCAAGCAGTTATTCTTGGATCAGACCAAGGAAGAAAAGTTTATAAAAAACGACTTATTGATCTTGTCCAAAGATACAGATTGGGAAAAAAAATTAAATTTATTGATCACTGTAAAGAAATGCCATTAGCCTATTCATTGGCTGATGCTGTAGTTTCTGCCTCCGTTGAGCCAGAAGCTTTTGGTAGAGTTGCCGTGGAGGCGCAAGCAATGGGAAAACTTATAATAGCTAGTAATATAGGTGGGTCAAATGAAACAATTTTGAAAGGTAAATCAGGATTTTTATACAAGTATGATGATCCTAGAGAACTAGCAAAAATTTTAAACAATGTGAGTGAATTAGATCAAGTTTCATTGAATTCTTATGGTATAGAAGGTAGAAAAAACGTAACAAAAAAATTTGATGTTGAAGCTATGTGTGATTCTACTTTAAGAGAGTATAAAAAATTGTTAAATCTATAATTCATGCCTCGAATCCAATTATTAGACGGGAAAACAATTCCTTTTACTAAATCAATCAATGGTTTTGATTTAATAAAGAAGATAAGCAAAACTTTAGAAAAAAGTGCTCTGATTATGGAGGTAAACGGCGAATTAAAAGATTTAAGTTTTGAAATTACTCAGGATTCAAAAGTAAGAGTAATCACTCCAAAAGACCAAGAGGGCCTTGATGTGCTTAGACACGATGCTGCACATATTATGGCAATGGCAGTACAAGAATTGTTTCCAGGTACACAAGTTACTATTGGCCCAGTAATTGAAAATGGTTTTTTTTATGACTTTGCTAGAAAAGATCCTTTTACAGAAGGAGATTTAAAAAAGATTGAAAAAAAAATGTCAGAAATTATTGATCGGAATGTAATAACAAGAAGAGAAGTTTGGGATAGAGATAAAGCGATTAAACATTTTAAAAAAATTGGTGAAGCTTACAAAGCAGAAATTATCGAGAGCATTCCAAAAAATGAAGAACTTTCAATTTATCATCACGGTGATACTTGGTATGACTTGTGTCGTGGTCCGCATTTAGCATCTTCTGGGAAAATTGGAAAGTCATTTAAATTAACGAAAGTATCCGGGGCGTACTGGAGAGGAAATTCGGATAATGAAATGTTGCAAAGAATTTACGGAACATGTTGGAGCACAAAAAAAGAATTAGACGATTATTTACATAGATTAGAAGAAGCTGAGAAAAGAGATCACAGAAAATTAGGTAAAGAAATGGATTTGTTTCATTTTAGAGAAGAAAGTCCTGGTTCAGTATTTTGGCATGAAAAGGGTTGGATTCTTTTTCAAAGATTAGTTGAGTATATGAGAATGAAACAGAGGCTTGCAGGATATAAGGAGATCAATACTCCCGAACTTTTGGATAAATCTTTATGGGAAAAATCTGGACATTGGGAAAAATTTGGCGAACATATGTTTACCTCTCAAACTCCAGATGAAAAAATATTTGCAATTAAACCAATGAATTGTCCTGGCTGTGTACAGGTTTTTAATCAAGGATTAAAGAGTTATAGAGATTTACCTTTAAAATTATCAGAGTTTGGCATGGTGCATAGATACGAACCTTCAGGAGCACTTCATGGTCTTCTAAGAGTTAGAGCTTTCACCCAAGATGATGCACATATATTTTGTACTGAGGAACAAATTACCGAAGAATCACTATCTGTTACAAATTTAATTTTAGATATTTATAAAGATCTTGGATTTAAAAATGTTATATTGAAATATTCAGATAGACCTCAAAAAAGAGTTGGCGATGATAGCATTTGGGATAAATCTGAGGCAGCTCTTTTGTCGGCTATTAAAAAATCAAAACTTGAATATAAGATAAATAAAGGAGAGGGAGCTTTTTATGGACCAAAAATTGAATTTGTATTACGCGACGCAATAGGTCGAGACTGGCAATGTGGAACTCTCCAAGTAGATTTAAACCTTCCTAATAGATTGGGAGCTACGTTTGTTGACAAAGATGGATCAAAGAAAGTTCCAGTAATGCTGCATAGAGCTTTATTCGGTTCTTTGGAGAGATTTATAGGTATTCTTATCGAAAACTATGCTGGTAAATTGCCTTTTTGGTTATCACCAGCACAAGCTGTAGTGTGTTCTATAGCTGAAGAAAATAATAATTATACAAAAAAATTATTTGAAGATTTGTTTAAAGAAGGTATAAAATGTGACGTGGATTTAAGAAATGAAAAAATAAGCTATAAAATAAGAGAACACTCTTTGGCTAAAATTCCAATTATAATTGTTTGCGGAAAAAAAGAAGTTGCAGACCAAACTGTAACAATAAGACGACTTGGGTCTGAAAAACAAGAGACAATTAAAAGAGATAAGTTGATCAAACAAATGCTAGAAGCAAACAAGTTTCCTTTAAACTAAGTGTCAAATTCTAAACCCAACTACTTCCAAAGAAGAAGCAAGCCTCAGGGTCCAAAGGCTAATGAACGGATTAAAGCTCTTGATGTTCAAGTTATTGGAAGTGACGGTGGAAATCTGGGTGCTATGCCTCTTAATAAAGCTATCGAACTTGCAAAGCAAGAGGAATTAGATTTAATTGAAATATCACCTAATACAAACCCTCCAGTGTGCAAGATTATGGATATGGGTAAGTATAAGTACGATTTACAAAAAAAAGCAAATCTAGCTAAAAAGAAACAAAAAATAGTTTCGCTTAAAGAAATTAAATTAAGGCCTGGAACAGAAACTCACGATTATAATTTTAAAATTAAAAATGCTAAAAAGTTCATTTCAAAAGGAGATAAAGTAAAATTTACTGTGAAATTTAAAGGAAGAGAAATGCAACATACTCAACTGGGAAAGGATTTAATGGATAGAATAATTGAAGAGACAAAGGACATAGCCAAAGTTGAAAGTAAACCAAAATTTGAAGGTCGACAGATGGTTATGATTATACAGCCCATTTAAATCATATATAAAATCATCTTGTAAAGATTAATTATTACATATATAAAACCCAAATATTTATGCCAAAATTGAAAACAAAAAGCTCAGCAAAAAAAAGATTTAGATTTACTGCCTCTGGTAAAATAAAAATGCCTCAGGCTGGCAAGCGGCACGGTATGATTAAACGAACAAATTCACAAATAAGAAAGCAGAGAGGCACAACGATTATGTCTAAACAAGATTCAAAAATAGTTAAGTCGTATATGCCTTATAACTTAAGAGGATAGAATGGCTAGAACTAAACGTGGTGTAATCAGCAAAGCAAAACATAAAAAAGTTTTAAAAGCTGTCAAAGGGCAATATGGCAGACGTAAAAATACTATTCGAATTGCCCGTCAAGCTATGGAAAAGGCAATGCAATATGCCTATAGGGATAGAAAAGCAAAAAAACGAGATTTTAGATCACTATGGATCCAAAGAATTAATGCCGGAGCAAGGATGGAAGGCTTGACGTATTCCAAGTTTATAAGTGGACTAGCTAAATCTAAGATTAAACTAGATAGAAAAGTATTAGCAGAATTGGCCTATAACAATCCAGAAGCGTTTAAATCTATAGTAAAAAAGGTTCAATCCTCCCTTAATTAATAAGGGGCTTTGATTTAACATTAACTTAATATAAAAAATCAAATACCTAATGAGTGATTTAGAAAAAATAAATTCTATTTTTAACGCTAAAATTGATTCGGTCAAGACAAAGGAAGATTTACAGAATATAAAAACCGAATTTTTTGGTAAAAATGGTCAGCTCACACAGCAATTTAAAACTCTTGGCTCATTAGACTCTGAAAAGAGAAAAGAATTTGCTACTAATTTAAATAAAATTAAAGAGGATCTTTTAAATCAAATTGATCAAAAAAGTTTAGAGATAGCGAATGTAGAAATCAATGACAAGTTAAAAAATGAAAAAGTTGATGTTACTTTACCAATTAGACCTTATCAGCAAGGAAAAATTCATCCTGTTTCACAGGTCATAGACGAAATATCTTCAATATTTTCTGAAATAGGATTTTCAGTTGCTGAAGGCCCCGATGTAGAAACAGAGTATAATAATTTTACTGCATTAAATACTCCTGAAGATCATCCAGCAAGAGATATGCATGATACGTTTTATCTTGAAAAGAATAAAAAGTTATTGCTGAGAACGCACACATCTCCCGTGCAAATTAGAGCAATGCTTAACGGGAAGCCGCCATTTAAAATTATTGTTCCTGGAAGAACTTATAGATGTGACAGTGATCAAACACATGCCCCAATGTTTCATCAATTAGAGGGGCTTCATATAGATAAGAATATAACAATGGGCCATCTTAAAGGATGTTTGGATTACTTTATTAAAGAATTTTTTGAAGTAAAAAATGTTAAAATGAGATTTAGACCAAGTCATTTCCCTTTCACCGAACCTTCAGCCGAAGTAGATATTGGCTATAAAATTGAAAATGGTAAAATAGTCATTGGAGAAGGAAATAAATGGTTAGAAATTTTAGGTTGTGGAATGGTGCATCCTAATGTTCTTAAAAATGCAAAAGTGGACTCAAAAAAATATCAGGGCTTTGCTTTTGGAATGGGAATAGATCGATTAGCAATGCTCAAATACGGGATAAACGATCTAAGAGCATTTTTCGAAACTGATTATCGTTGGTTAACTCATTTCGGATTTGATCCTTTAGATGTTCCAACAAACTATAGAGGCCTCAGCAAATGATTGTAACACTTCCCTGGTTGAAAGAACATCTTTCAACTAAATTAAATCAAAACGAGATAATTGATAAGTTGACAAATATAGGTCTTGAAGTTGAAGGTATTAAAGAAAATTCAGGTGAGTTAAGTGAGTTCAAGATAGCTAAAATAATTAAAGCTGAAAAACATCCTAACGCCGATAAATTAAAAGTGTGTGATGTAAATATTGGCAGCAATGAAATTTTAAAAGTTGTATGTGGAGCACCGAATGCTAGAGAAGGTCTTGTAACTATTTACGCACCACCTGGCTCGATAATACCCAAAACAAAATTTCAATTAAAAATAGCTAAAATCAGAGGAGTCGAGTCCAAAGGGATGCTTTGCTCTGAAAGTGAATTGAATCTTTCTAGTGAAAGTGATGGAATTATTGAAATCAAAAATAAAGAAAATGAGATTGGAAAAAGTTATTTTAAAACCAAATCTGAAAAAGCAATAGATATAGCTATTACACCAAACAGAGCTGACTGCCTTGGGGTAAGAGGAATTGCTAGAGATTTATCATCTTCAGGTATTGGTAAGTTAATTCCTCTAAAAAAGAAAAAATTAAAACAATCCATAAAGCATTTAATAAAAACATCCATTACTAAGGATCTTAATCAAGGATGTTTGACTTTTGGAAGTTGTTATATAAAAAATATAACTAACAAAGAGAGTCCAACTTGGCTAAAAAATAAATTAATATCCTTAGGGTTAAAACCAATATCAGCAGTTGTAGATATTACAAATTATGTAATGTTTGATCTTAACCGACCTTTACATGCATATGATGCGGATAAAATTGATAAAGAAATTATTATTAGAAACTCTAAAGAAGGGGAAGAGTTTGAAGCTTTAGATAACAAGATCTATAAGCTTAAAAAAGGAATGTGTGTAATCACAGATAAATCAAGTGTTCTGGGACTTGGAGGGATAATTGGAGGCAAAAAAACATCTACTGAATTTAATACTAAAAATATTCTTCTAGAGTCAGCTTATTTTTTACCCTCTTCAATAAGAAAAACAGCTCGTGATTTAGCAATTAATACTGATGCAAAATATAGGTTTGAAAGGGGAATCGATCCTAATTCAGTCATTGACGGTTTACAAGTTGCTTCTGAATTAATTTTGAAAATTTGCGGAGGTAAATTAAGCAAGTTTGTTATTACAGGAAAGAATTCATACAAAAATAAAATTATAAAATTTGAAATTGATAAATTTAAAAATCTAATCGGAATTCCTATTTCCTTAAATGATGCACAAAAAATATTATTATCATTAGGATTTAAATGTAAAAAAGGTAAAAAAGACCTTCAAGTAGAGATACCATCTTGGAGACCTGATATCAGTCAGGACGTAGATTTAATTGAGGAGCTTATAAGAATTAAAGGTTTTAAGAACATAAAATTAGTAGAACCAGAGAAAAAACGTACACAAGACACACTAAATTTTAAACAAAAATTATTTCATCTAACTCAACGATCTCTGGCATCAAAGGGATACTTAGAAACTGTTACTTGGTCATTTACAGACTCAAAAATTGATAAACAATTTTCTAGGGAAGAAAAAGAAATTCAAATTTTAAATCCTATTTCCTCCGACCTTGATGTTTTAAGAAGATCAATATTTTCTAATCTTGCTATTTACCTTAAAAAAAATCAGGACAGAGGCTATGAGGATATATCCTTATTTGAAATTGGACCAACCTTTTTCGGCAATAATCCTGGCCAACAACAAATAATAGCAGGTGCATTAAGGTCTGGTAAAATTTTTAGAAAGAGCTGGATAGAGAAAGAAAGAAAAGTTGATGTTTTTGATATTAAAAGTGATGTAATAAAAACACTAATAGAACTTGGTATCTCTGAACAAAATCTTTTTATCAGCGATAATACAAAACAATGCTATCATCCTGGAAGATCTGGATCTATTAATCTTAAATCAGAAAAAGGTCCTATCCTAGCATTTTTTGGCGAAATACATCCAGCAATTATAAAAAAATTAGATTTCAAAGAACCAAACATTTATGGGTTAGAAATATTTTTAAAAAACATTTCTGAACCGAATAAAAAAACTAGATTTACAAAAAAAAACTTTCACACTTCACACTTCCAAAAATCTGAAAGAGACTTTGCATTTATAATAGATAAGATATTTAAAATTGGTTTACTTGAAAAAATTATAAGAGAAACTGATAATATTATTAAAGATGTAAATACATTTGATATTTATGAAGGTGAAAAAATTCCTAAAGATAAAAAATCTGTCGCCATAAATGTTACTCTTCAATCAGAAAATAAAACATTAACTGAACAAGATTTAGATCAAATAAGTAAAAAAATTATTGAAACAGTAAAAGAAAAAACAGGCGCTACAATCAGGTCCTAATGTCAGAAATCAAAAGAATACGTAATTTTTCAATAATTGCGCACATAGATCATGGCAAGTCAACAATTGCAGATAGAATAATTCATAAATGTGGTGGTTTAACCGACCGTGAAATGAAGCAACAAGTTCTTGACTCAATGGACATTGAAAGAGAAAGAGGAATTACAATAAAAGCACAAACAGTAAAACTAAATTATAAAGCAAAAGATGGAAATATTTATACTTTAAATATTATAGACACGCCTGGTCATGTAGATTTTGGTTATGAAGTAAGCAGATCTTTATCTGCATGTGAAGGTTCACTGTTAATAGTGGACAGCACTCAAGGAGTTGAGGCTCAAACTCTTGCAAATGTGTATCAAGCATTAGAGATAAACCATGAGGTGATTCCTATTTTAAATAAAATTGATTTACCTGCCTCAGATTTAGAGAAAACTAAAAAAGAAATTGAAGATGTAGTTGGTATCGATACTTCTAATGCAATTCCTTGTTCAGGTAAAACCGGTGAAGGAATTGATGAGATTTTAGAAACAATAGTCAACAATCTTCCAGCTCCAAAAGGAACTACCGATGAAAAATTAAAATCTTTATTAGTGGATAGTTGGTACGATAGTTATCTAGGTGTAGTAATTCTAGTTCGAGTAATAGATGGCAAAATTAAAAAAAATATGAAAATAAAATTAATGTCCAATAATCAAGAATATATGATCGAGAAAGTTGGGGTATTTACACCTAAACCGACTGATGTTGAGGAATTAAACTCTGGAGAGATAGGATTTATAATTACAGGAATAAAAACGTTATCCGAAACAAAAGTAGGTGACACTATTTGTGATGCAACAAATCCTGTGAAAGAACCTTTGCCCGGTTATAAACCGAGCAAACCTGTTGTATTTTGTGGCTTATTTCCAGTTGATAGCTCTGAATATCAAAAATTAAAAGATGGATTAGCAAAACTCAAACTTAATGATGCAAGTTTTTCTTATGAGCCTGAGTCTTCAAGCGCACTAGGCTTGGGTTTCAGATGTGGATTTTTAGGATTGTTACATCTTGAAATTATTACAGAAAGGCTAGAAAGAGAATTTGATGTAAATCTTATTACAACAACACCCGGTGTTATATATAAAGTACATAAAATTAAAGGAGAGATTCTTGATCTTCAAAATCCTACAAATATGCCCGACCCGTCTCAAATAATTAAAATTGAGGAACCTTGGATCAAATCAACAATTATTACACCAGATGAATATTTGGGTTCAATAATAAAAATTTGTCAGGATAAAAGGGGTATTCAAACTAATCTAAGCTATTCAGGAAAAAGAGCAGTTTTATCTTATGATCTTCCTCTTAATGAAGTTGTATTTGATTTTAATGATCGTCTAAAATCAGTCTCAAGTGGATATGCAAGTTTCGATTATGAAATTTCTGGCTATAGAGAAGGGAATTTAGTTAAACTTGGTATTTTAGTAAATGCTGAACCAGTTGATGCTTTAGCTATGATTATTCACAAAGACTTTGCACAAAAAACTGGTAGACAAGTTTGTGAAAAACTTAAAGATTTAATTCCAAGACATAACTTTATGATTCCAGTGCAAGCCGCTATTGGTGGTAAAATTGTAGCTAGAGAGTCTATTAAAGGATTTAAAAAGGACGTTCTGACTAAAATTCATGGAGGGGGAGCCACAGATAGAAAACGAAAGCTTCTTGAAAAACAAAAAAAAGGAAAAGCAAGGTCAAAACAGTTTGGAAAAGTAGAAATTCCTCAAGAGGCATTTATAGGAGTTCTTAAAATAAATAAAGAAACTTAATGCAAAAACTATTTATAATTTCTAATGAAAGTATTTTTAAAGAACATGATAAATACTTCTGTGATAATATAGATCTTAAATCAACACCAGAGGAGCTTAATAAAAAATTTGAAGTAAATATTATTGCAAGAAAATCAAATATTAAAAGAACTTTTAATATTGAATTAACAAAAGTAAAAATATTTAGTTCAATTTTTTCATTTATTTTTGCGATTATAGGTTCTGTTTTTGATAAAAATTCAAAATTTCTTGTGATCTCAATTTCACCTTACACATTTTTAGCTTGTTTATTTTTGAACATATTTGGCAAAACTCCATACGTCTATTTACGAAGTGATGGTTACGGTGAGTATAAAACAATATTAGGTTTTTTTGGACCAATTATTTATCATTTTATGTTTTCAGTAATATCTCTTAAATCAAAGTTGATAAGTTGCAGAAATTATATTTTAAGAGGAAAAAAAGGAGACATCATTTTTCCATCACAACTAGATAAAGACTGGTTTGAAAGAGTAAAAGAAAAAAAAATTGATACAATTAAACTTCTTTATGTAGGCAGACTAAGAAAAGAAAAAGGCATTTTTTCTTTATTAAAAATGATAGAAAATAAAAATGATTTTTCTTTGACAATCGTAGGGGCAGAAAAAAATTATAAACATATTGATCAAAGTAATGTTTTTGTACATGAAAATGTAAGTAATAAAGAAAGATTGATAAAGTTTTATGATGATCATGATATTTTTATTCTCCCTTCATTCACCGAAGGGCATCCTATGGCATTACTGGAGTCTCTTGCTAGACAAAGACCAGTTGTAGTTTTTGAAGATATAAAGCATGTAATCTCAAATAAAAAAGGAATTTTTGTAACAAAGAGAAATTATAAAAATTTATTGGAGGTTATCAATTTTATAAAAAATAATTACAAAAAAATTCAAGCTGAAATAAAACTGAATAATTTACCAACAAAAAAAGAATTTATAAAGAAAATGGTAAATATAATTTCAAACTTGAATTAAAAAGGGAGAGGTGGCCGAGTGGTTGAAGGCGCACGCTTGGAAAGCGTGTAAACGGGAAACCGTTTCGAGGGTTCGAATCCCTCTCTCTCCGCCATTTTTTAAAGACTCAATAAGTATAGTTTTAATATCCACATACAACCTAAAAGAGTCTTAAATTAATTAATAGAATCAGATAAATTATTCTTAAGGGCAGTGGAGGGAGACTGAAGCTGCCTTTGCCTTTTAAAGCCTTTTAATCCCGATTACTTTTAAATTAGCAGTTTTCTCAATTCTTTTTATTGTATAATTAATTCCCATGATTACAGTTTTTTTCATTGGTCCATATGCATGTATGAGCCTCTTACTAGAAATTGCCAAAGCAACATGGCCTTTCCAGAAAATAATGTCATCTTTTTTTATGTTATCTAGTTTGACGTTCTTTTTAAAATATTTGACTTGATCTTTTGCGTCTCTAGGACAGTATTTATTATTAAAGTTTAAAAAAACTTGTATTAGTGCTGAGCAGTCAATACCTTTAAAAGATTTTCCACCCCATTTATACTTTGTATTTTTAAAAATCATAATTTTCTTAAATGGTCTTTTTTCTTTATAAGATAATAATTTAACCTCATTTTTACTAATCCAACCTTTATCAAATTTAAGAAAATTAGAATATTTTCTTAAAACTTTGATTTTAGATCCAAATGGTAAAAAATATGAAAATCTTTTTTTACTAGGATATTTATAAATACTGGCTTTCAATTTATCTATTTTATGAGTAGGTTTTAAGTAATTTTTATAATTTTTTTTTAATATAAAACCTTTATAATTGTCTTCTCTAACTTTAATTTTTAGCCATTTGTTTGTTTTATTTAAAACTGAAAAACTATCTCCATAAATCATCTGCGTAACAATTTCAGACTTTATCGAAGGTTTTTTATAAATATTAATGATAGGGTACGAATTAGTGAGATAATTAGTCATTGAGCTTTAATTTATTTCTTATCATATAAAGAAAAATTAATGATGGAATAACCATTAAAGCTGTAATAATAAAAAATATTGCCCAATCACCATTTAACCAATCTACCAATGCTCCAGAGCTAGCAGCTAGAGTTGTTCGTCCTGCTGTCCCAATTGATGCAAGTAAGGCATACTGAGTAGCAGTATATGTCCGATCTACTAACATTGAAATAAAAGCAACGAAAGCTACAGTCGCGAACGCAGCTGCCATGTCATCGAATATGACTGCTATTGCAAATAGTAATTCAGATTTTCCTGACCATGCTAACAAAGAAAATAACAAATTTGTTGAGGCCATTAAGATACCAGAAACAAACATAGCTTTTATTACACCTGATCTGATTGCAAATAGACCTCCTAATAAAGTAAAGATTACGGTCGTTATCCATCCCAGACCTTTTGAATATAGAGCGATATCAGATTTAGTAAAACCAATCTCTTTATAAAATATTACAGACATTCTTCCTAAAAATGCTTCCCCGATTTTAAAAAGAAAAACAAATCCCAATATTGCTAAAGCAATATTAAAGCCATTTTTTTTAAAAAAGCTAATTATTGGACCTATGACTGTACCCGTGATCCAAGCAACAATTTTTGTGGCAAAGTTAGAAGAACCTAATTTATCTTCAATCATTTTGTCTGTTTGTTCTTGCGAGTGCTTTCTATCTGTTGGCTGCGGTTCATGCACAAACATTAATCCAATATTGCACGCTATAATCACTATTCCCAAAATTAAAAATGTAAACTGCCAATAATTTTCAAATCCTGCTAGTTCAAAAAATTCAGCTACATTTAAAGCTATTACTCCTCCAAGCTTATATCCAGTCCACCATCCTACAACTGCCATAGCCGCACCCGCTTGCATTGATTTACCCTCATGTTCTCCAATTTGTTCAATTCTTAACGCATCTACTGTTATGTCTTGTGTAGCCGAAGCGATTGCTATTATTAGTCCAATACTAATCACTAATGCTAGATTAGCCGTAGGATTTATTGTACTCCAACCCACTAAACTTAGTAAAATTATGGTTTGCATTAAAACTATCCAACCACGTCTATGACCAAGTTTATTTGTGAGCCAAGGAATTCTTATTCTGTCAATTATTGGTGCCCACAAATAATTAAATGCGTAAACTGCAAAAATTAATCCCGCCCATCCGATAGTACTTCTGCTTAAACCATCTTCCTTTAACCAAAGACTTAAACTACTTCCAATTAGTACCCATGGAAAACCGCTAATAGCTCCTAATAATAAAATTCTAATCATTCTTCTGTCATAATAAACAGAGAATGTTTCTGATAATGATTGTTTTTTATAAATATCCATAAATAATTTTTAGTTTCTCCAGAACGATGGAAAAAATAAAACTAAAACAGCAAACAGTTCTAATCTTCCTAACAGCATTCCAAAAGATAATACCCATTTTGATAGATCAGGTATAGCTTTATAATTTCCGTTCGGCCCAATCATATCACCAAGACCAGGCCCCACATTAGAAATAGCACTGGCAGCCCCAGAAATAGATGTGAGAAAATCTAGACCACTAATTGATAAAAGCATAGCTATAAGAAAAAAAATGAATAAAAAAGAAAAAATAAATACAATTACTGAATTTATAAAATTATCTGAAATTTTTTGATTATTATATTTTGAAATAATAATACTATTTGGATAAATTAATTTTTTTACTTGGTTTTTTAAAAAAATTAAAAGCATCTGTAACCTGAATATCTTAATTCCACATGCTGTTGAACCTGCACAACCTCCTATAAACATCAAAAATAAGAAAAAAATAAGTGAAAACTTTCCCCATAATCCAAAATCATCAGTGACATAACCTGTTCCTGACAAAATAGAGATCACATTGAAAGATGATATTCTTATTTTATCTAATATACTGTTTTCAGAATCGATGAACCAGAGATATAAAAACATTACAAGAACCGACATTAAGATTAAATAAATCAACCCTCTTATCTGTACGTCTTGTAAAAAAACCTTTTTATTTCCTTGAGCAAATTTTAGGTAAGAAATGAATGGTATACTACCTAAAACTATAAAAATACAAGCGATGATTTCAATATTTGAATTTTTAAAAAAACCAATCGAGTCATTATGAGTAGAGAACCCCCCAGTTGCAATCGTTGTCATTGCATGCGATATGCTATCAAAAATAGACATTCCGAATAACCAATAAAGAGAACCACAAAAAATTGTTAATGCTAGGTAAGTTGATATAATTATTGCAGCAACTTCAATCGTTCTTGGTAAAATTTTTTCAGTGCTATCTGGGCCCTCCATTTTAAATAACTGCATACCACCAACTTTTAACAAAGGTAAAATTGTAATTGCCATCACAACTATACCTATTCCACCTAACCACTGCATTATAGCTCTCCATAATAAAATACTCTTAGGGCTATTGTCTAAGTCAGAGATTACTGTTGCTCCAGTTGTAGTTATTCCTGACATACTTTCAAAGAATGCCTCACTAAATGAAAACTTTTCGGGAGAAAGAATAAAGGGCAAACTACCAAAGATTGCAACCATTGACCATGCTAAAGTAGAGAATAAAAATGTTTGTCTTAAATTTAATCTAAAATCTTTATCTAGGTTTGCTAAGACAAATAATACGCCAATGAAAATGGTTATAAAAGATGAAGCAACGAAACTATGACTATCTTCATTATATAATATTTGGATAGAATATGGTACTAGCATAGAAAATCCGAGGACAACTAGCAATATTCCAATTAAAAAAAATACAGTTTTGTTTGTAGCCATAAATTTTGAGACTATTTAAATAGTTAAAAAATTCAACTTAATATCTTACAATTATATCTGTATTTTAGAGATAAAATTTAATAAACCTTAGTTATGTTAGATAACAATCTTATTCAATCAACCTCTTCCTGGCCTTTTGTAGAAATTAGAAAACTTTTAAAAGACAGGAAAGACATTATAGAAAAAAAAAATAAAATTACTTTTCAAACTGGTTATGGACCAAGTGGATTGCCTCATATTGGTACTTTTGGAGAAGTTGCTAGAACTACAATGATGATAAATGCTTTAAATCACATAAGAAAAATTGATCATGAACTAATAACTTTTTCTGACGATATGGATGGTTTAAGAAAGGTTCCTGATAATATTCCTAATGATCAAGTTTTAAAAGATAATCTTGGAAAACCATTAACAAATATACCAGATCCATTTAATAAATTTAAAAGTTTTGGTGAGCATAACAATGAAATGCTCAAAGAATTTTTAAATAAGTTTAAATTCAAATTTATTTTTAAAAGCTCGACTGATAATTATAAAAAAGGAATTTTCAATAATTCATTAATGAGAGTTTTAGAGAAGTACGAAGATGTTATGAATATTATTTTACCAACTTTAGGAGAGGAACGAAAGAAATCGTATTGTCCTTTTTTACCCATTTGTCCAAAAACTGGGAAAGTATTAGAAATACCATTGCTAGAGATGAATAAAAAAAGTGGACAGGTAGTTTTTGACAATAATGGAGAAAAAATAAAAACAAGTATTTTAAATGGAAATTGTAAACTCCAGTGGAAAGTAGATTGGGCAATGAGATGGTTTACTTTTGACGTTGATTTTGAGATGTATGGTAAAGATTTAACTGAAAGTGCTATCTTATCAAACAAGATTTGTTTAACGCTCGGAAAAAAACCTCCTAACGGTTTTGCATATGAACTCTTTTTAGACGAAAAAGGAGAAAAAATTTCGAAGTCAAAAGGTAATGGAATTTCTATTGAACAATGGCTGAGGTATGCATCTCCAGAAAGTTTGACTTTATATATGTATCCTAATCCAAAAAGAGCTAAAAAACTTTATGCCGAGGTTGTTCCTAAAACAGTTGACGAATATTTAACCAGTATAGAAAAATATCCAAATCAAAAAGAAAAGGATCAAATTTTAAACCCAGTTTGGCACGTGCATAATGGAAAACCTCCTTCGGAAAAAATTATTATGCCATTTTCAATGTTGTTAAATTTAGTTGGGTCAAGTAACGCAGATGAAAAAAAAATTCTTTGGAAATTCATTAATAGATTTCATCAGAAAATAAAACCTAAAGATTACCCAATTTTAGATGGACTTACTGAATTTGCTATAAATTATTTTAAAGATAAGGTCGAACCAAATAAAAAATTCAAAAAACCATCATTGGATGAGAAAAAAGCTTTAGAAAATCTTGTTTCAAAATTATCTGAAATTAAACAAAGTTTAAATCCTGAAGAAATTCAAACTATTGTTTATACTACTGGGAAAGAAAATGGTTACGAAAAAAACCTGAGGGATTGGTTTAGATTAATTTACGAAGTTGTATTTGGAGAGGAAAACGGCCCTAGAATGGGTTACTTTGTCAGTTTTTTCGGATTGAACGAGACAATTGAATTAATGAAAGATAAAATAAAAAATAATTAATGTTCTCAATATTAAGACCCTATATATTTTCGCTAGACCCAGAAGTAGCTCATGACTTAGCTATAAAATCTTTAAAAGCTAATATTCTTCCAAAAAGTTTTTTTTATGTTTCTGATGAAGCAATGCTTGAAACAAGTCTTTTAGGCAAAAAAATTTCAAATCCAATTGGTTTAGCAGCCGGTTTTGATAAAAGTGCTGAGGTTTACAATTCACTATTTAAATTTGGCTTCGGTTTCATTGAAGTAGGAACTGTTACTCCTAAGCAGCAATTGGGAAATCCTAAACCAAGAATATTTAGATTAGAAGGAGATAAAGCGCTTATAAATAGACTTGGATTTAATAATCACGGCTCAGAAACTGTTTCAAAACGGATTTCAAATAACCTCCCAAATGGTTTTTTAGGTATAAATATTGGTCCAAATAAAGAAACAAAAAATAAGGAAGAAGATTATCTTATATGTATTTCAAAATTGGCCAAGTATGCTGGTTACATAACAATAAATATATCTTCACCAAATACCGAAAGATTGAGAGACTTTCACGATCAAAAAGAAATGAAAAAACTGTTATCTGGAATTGATAAAATTACAAAAGAAAATAATATCGATTGCCCTTTAACAATTAAAATTTCACCGGATATAAATGATAATGAAATAGGTACAATTGTAAAATTAATAAGTGAGCATAATATTCAAGGAATTATCATTTCAAATACAACAGACAGCAACAGAGATAATCTTTCTGATACAAAAAAACATGAAATTGGAGGATTATCAGGGCAACCATTAAAAGATATTTCAACACACCTAATCAAAAAATTTTACAAAGAAACCAAAGGAAAAATAAAAATTATTGGTGTAGGAGGAGTAGATTCTGGAGAGAGTGCTTACGAAAAGATAACAGCAGGAGCAGATGCAGTACAGTTATACACTGGAATGGTTTACAAAGGCCCAGGTATTGTTAAAGAAATAAAAAAAGACCTAATATCAATTTTAAAAAAAGAAAATCTAAAAAATATAAGTGAAGCAGTTGGAATTAATGCTTGACCCATCTATTTACAAGAATTATATAACTTAAGAAATTATGTCTAAAAGATGTGAATTAACAGGAATATCGCCTTTGAAAGGTCATAACGTAAGTCATGCTAAAAACAAGACTAAAAGGAGATTTATCCCAAATCTCAAAAAAGTAATATTTAAAAGCGATATTTTAAAAAAAAATATCAAATTAAATGTTTCTAATGCAGCTCTTAGAACTGTTGATTACAAAGGTGGATTAGATAAATACTTATTATCGGTAAAAAATAGCAAATTATCAAATAAAGTAAAAAAAATTAAAGCATTTATTTCTTCTAAAGCTTGAAATGAGTCTTTTTTACAAATTAGCAATCTCCATGGGCTTTGTGGTATTGTGCTCAAACTACTTAGTACAATTTCCTATCAATTATTATGGATTAAGTGAAATTTTAACTTATGGTGCTTTTAGCTATCCTGTAACTTTTTTAATAACTGATTTGGCTAATAGGGCTTACGGAACGTTTGTTGCAAGAAAAATTGTTTATATTGGATTCTTCACTGGCATCATTTTGACTTTATTAATTTCAACTAATTTTACTGATGTAATTTCATTAAGAATTGCAGTTGGATCTGGCGTAGCTTTTTTTATCGCTCAAAATTTAGATATCAAAGTTTTTGACAAACTTAGGAAAATGTCCTGGTATATCGCTCCACTATTATCATCTATTCTAGGATCAATTGTTGATACTTTTTTATTTTTTTCAATAGCTTTTTATGCAACTGAAATACCATGGCTTTCTTTGGCATTAGGAGATTTAACAGTTAAATTATTTATAGCTATATCTATGTTGGTACCTTTTAGACTTTTGTTGTCTAGTATTAGAGACTTTTCTGAGACAAAATCTTGATTTTTAGTGTAAAGATTTTTTACTTTTCTCAACAAAAAGATCAGTTAATTGATTAATCATTACATCACCTAAATCTTGAACGTCTGTAATTTTTACTGCCTGATTATAATACCTAGTAACATCATGTCCAATACCGATTGCGAGTAATTCTATGTCAGTTTTATTTTCAATCCATTTAACAACATTTTTTAAATTTGTTTCTAAATAATCACTTGAATTAGTTGATAAAGTTGAGTCATCGACCGGTGCTCCATCTGAGATCACCATTAAAATTTTTCTTTCCTCTTTTCTTCTAGACATTTTATTGTATGCCCATTTTAAAGCCTCTCCGTCAATATTTTCTTTTAATAAACCTTCCTTTAACATTAACCCCATATTATTTTTACCTTGTCTCCACTGCGTGTCAGCAGATTTATAAATTATATGTCTCAAATCATTTAATCTTCCTGGAAGGATTGGTTTATCATTCTTCATCCATTTTTCCCTTGAAGAGCCTCCCTTCCAGTGTTTTGTTGTAAATCCTAAAATTTCAACTTTTACTGAACATCTTTCCAATGTTCTAGCAAGTATATCAGCACATATTGCTGCAACTGAAATCGGTTTTCCTCTCATTGAACCCGAGTTATCAATTAATATTGTTACCAAAGTATCTTTAAATTCAATGTCTTTCTCTTTTTTAAAAGAGAGAGAATTAAAAGGATCCATTATTATCCTTGGTAATTTTGAGGTGTCTAAAAGACCTTCCTCCAAGTCAAAATTCCATGATCTATTTTGTTTAGCTAATAATTTTCTTTGTAATTTGTTTGCTAATTTTGATATGAAGTTTTTAAGTTGCAATAATTGTTGGTCTAAATTTTTTCTTAGTCTTGACAGTTCTTCATCGTTTTCTAATTCTTCTGCTTTAATTATTTCATCGAATTCTTCCGTATAAGCCTTGTATTTATGATCTCCCGCCATATCTTTAAAAGTCTTTCTTAAGTCAGAAGTTTTAGATTTATCCTCTATTTCAATCTCTTCACTTTCTTGATCTGAACTTTTAGCTTCATTCTCAACATCAGGAACTCCTGCTTCAATTGACATTTCTTGTTCCTTGGCTTGTTTTTCAGTGTCTTGCTCTTGTTTATTAGGTTTTGTTTGTTTTTCGTCTTTATTTCTTTCATCTATATCTTCATCTTTTAATTCTTCATCCAGGCTCATGTCTGAGATTAAACTAGAAATCAAAGAATTATACTTAGCTTGATCATAGGTCAAACTGCTTAGTTTTTTTATTTTATCTTTAAATTTATCGTTTAAGTCTTTTTTATAAGTTTTTAATTTTTTTTCTTGCTCTTTATCTATTTTGGTATCAAAAAATTTAACTCTTAAGTAATTTTCAAATGACTCTATAATCTTATCTTCACTATTTTTAAGGTCTAATGAATTAAGCCTTTCTATATAATAATTTGTTATATTATTTTTAATTCCAGTAAATTGTTCTGAGCCAATTTTTTCATATCTAATTTTTTCAGCTATTTCATATAGTTTTCTTGAGATGTTTCCCTGTGGCTCAAAAGTTTTAAAAATCTTATTGTCACTCAATCTTAATTTAAGTGATTTTGAGTCAGCCAAAGCTCTTATTTGCTTATAATTAATTTTTTTATCAATATTTTCAATTTCTGGTAATTTGATTATATTTTGATTAGATTTGAGGTTTTTGTCTCCGAAAACAACTTCTATATTTTCAGAGTTTGAAAGAGATCTTACTGTAGAGCCAATGGCAGTTTTAAAATTTTCAAGTATTTCAGTTTTTTTTTCCACTACTAAAATGTGACGTTAATGGAAGACTCAGGCAAGTCTTCCCCAAAACATCTTTGATAATATTCAGATATAATTTTCTTCTCTAATTCATCGCATTTATTTAAAAAAGTAACTCTAAAAGCATAACCATGATCTTTAAAAATTGATGTATTTTCTGCCCAGTGCAGTACAGTTCTAGGACTCATCACTGTTGAAATGTCACCGTTTATAAAGCCTTTTCTTGTTAGGTCAGCTACTTTAATCATATTAGATAATATTTCTTTACCTTCTTTGCTATTTAAGTTTTTGTTTTTAGCTAGAATAATTTCAAACTCTTTTTCAAAAGGAAGGTAGTTAAGTGTAGAAACTATATTCCATCTATCCATTTGTCCCTGATTTATTTGTTGAGTTCCATGATACAATCCCGAGGTATCTCCTAATCCTACTGTGTTAGTAGTTGCGAAAATTCTAAAGAAATCATGTTGTTCCAAAACTCTATTTTTATCTAGCAAGGTAAAATTTCCATCACTTTCAAGGACTCTCTGGATTACAAACATTACATCAGGTCTCCCAGCATCATATTCATCAAACACTAGCGCTACTGGGTTTTGTATTGACCAAGGCAAAATACCTTCTTTAAATTCTGTGATTTGTTTGTTGTCTTTTAGAACTATGGCATCTTTACCAATTAAATCTATTCTACTTATATGACTGTCAAGATTTACTCGGACACAAGGCCAATTTAATCTTGCAGCAACTTGTTCGATATGAGTTGACTTACCTGTGCCATGATATCCTTGTATCAAAACTCTTTTATTAAAAGAGAACCCAGCCAAAATAGCAAGTGTAGTGTCTTTATCAAATTTATAATCAGTATCTATTTTGGGAACGTATTCATTTTTTTTTGAAAAGGCATCTATTTGCATGTTACTTTCTATGCCAAATGTTTGTTTCACAGATATTTTCATATCTGGCTTAAATTGAAATTGTTCTGCACTCATTTTTTTCCCATCGTTTTTTTTAATTGACTATATGCTAGTGTTATTTTCTTAAGTTTATCTTCAAATTTTTTATTTCCTTGATTTTTATCAGGATGGTATTTTTTAACAAGTATTTTAAATTTTTTATGTATTTCTTCCCATTTTACTTGCTCATTTAACTCCATCACTTCTAGTGCGTCCTTATCTGTTTGAGAAAGCTTTGATTTTTTAAAGTCTTTAAAGTTTGAGCTTTTAAAAATATTTAATTTATCATCTAAAGCATTATTCCAAAGTATATTAAAAAAATTTTCAGAAGAACCAAAATTTTTTGTAGATTTATGCCATGTTAAATCTGATTTTATGAAAAACTCAATCTCTTGATCGTTCATATTTTCAAAGTAGTTCCAATTTTTATTGAAAATTTTAATATGTTCTAAACAGAGCAGTTTATACTTTCTGCTGTTATCTTTTTCTACTGGTGCTTTATAAGAACCAGTTTTATTACAGTTTTCCCAATCACAGATTATTTTCATAATTAATATATTCCTATATATTAAATTTTAAAAAATGGAAAATTATTTTAATTATATAGAAAAAAAATTAGAGGAAAAAATTAAGTTTGAGCACATTGAAATTATAAATAATTCACATAAACACAAAGGGCACAAATTTTTTTCTGAAGATAAATACCATTTACATTTAAAAATAAAATCTTCATATTTAAAATCTCTTCCAAGATTAGATGCTCAAAAAAAAATTATGAAAGTTTTGAAAGATGAATTAAAAAGCAGAATTCATGCATTAGAGATTAGTATTGAGTAAGCTCTTTCACTTGTTTTCTGAGCTCATTTATAGAAATTTTATATTTATTTGGTTTACCAGTTTTTCCTATTTTTTTTAATAAAATAAAATTAATTTTTTCATCGTTATTTTTTTTATCATTTTTCAAAAATGGTATTAATTTTAAAATTTCTTTGTAATTCTCATATTTTTTAAAAGTATAACTAAGATTATTTGTTTTATAAATTTGCATTATTTCTTTTAAATCTTTTTTATTACAAATTTTTTTAGATATTGACAGTTTTGTAGCAAGAACCATTCCTGCCAAAACTGCTTCTCCATGTGTAATTTTTTTGGAGTAATTATTTTTTACCTCTATAGCATGTGCAAAAGTATGTCCAAAATTAAGATTCATTCTCAAATCTCTTTCATGCACATCTTTATTGACAAAAAATAACTTTATTTTACAACTTTTCTTAATTGCAAAAATTAATTGTTTTGATTGTTTTAAAAAAATATATTTTGTATTTTTTTTTAACCAATTAAAAAAACTCTTATCTTTGATAATTGCATGTTTTAATATTTCAGCATAACCACAAATCATTTCTTTTTTTTTCAAACTTTTAAGAAAATCAGTATCAACAACAACAAGTTTTGGCTGAAAAAAAGAACCAACCATATTTTTTCCAAAACTTGAATTTACTCCAGTTTTACCACCAACCGCCGCATCTACTTGAGAAAGTAAAGTAGTTGGCACATTAATAAAATTAACTCCTCTTTTATAAATGCTTGAAACGAAGCCAACTAAGTCACCAGTAATTCCACCACCCACACTTAAAACCAAGTCTGATCTATTAAAATTTTTGGAAAACAATTTATTAAGTAGCAAATTTACTGATTTTAAAGATTTTTCTTTTTCAGTCCCTTTAAAATTGAAAAATGATAATTGATATTTCTTTAAATGTTTTGCTATACTTTTTCTAAATTTTACAGGTACACCAGCATCAAAAAAAACTGCAATTTTCTTTGATTTCGGACAAACTTGTTTAATTTTTTGTGGTAAAACTTTGAGAATATTATTTCCAATTACAATCGAGTAATTATTATTGCGGTCTTTAAATTTAATTGTTTGTGTTTTCATATAATTTTTTAATTTTATCTATAATTTCATATTTTTCCATAGAACTGCATTTTATTCTAAAATCAGACTCACTATAGATTTTCTTTCTTTCTGAGTAAATTTTATTAATAGATTGTCCCAAATTTTTTGGATCTAGTAGTGGCCTTTTTTTGACATTTTTTAATCTTCTTATGAGAAATTTTGGGTCTAGATCTAACCAGAAACTCACACAAGAACTTTTAACTTCCTTTCTAATTGATAGGTTTATAAATGCACCTCCACCTAAAGCTATCACTAAATTATTTTTTTTAAGCTCTGTAAGAGAAATTTTTTTTTCTATTTTTCTGAAATATTCTTCACCTTTATTTTCAAATATTGATCTAATTGTGCTTTTTTCTTGTAATTCAATTATCCTATCAATATCTACAAATTTGGCTTTAAGCTTGTCAGCGAGCTTTTTTCCTATTGTAGTTTTACCTACGCCCATCATTCCAGTTAATACAAGGTTTTTTTTCAATTATTTTACCAATTTTAAATTTGATTTATCACAAATATGTCTTATTTTTTGAGTTTAAATATATTTTTTTACTATGCAACTTAAATACAATCGAAAGAAAAGTATAAGTAGTTCCTTAGGAAGGATTATAGTAAAAATTAGTTTAGCATTAATCTTGTTTATTGTTGCTATTTTTTTAATCGAAAAAGTTAATTTTCCTAGCCCAGAAGAAAATTACAAAATTGATATAACCAATGAAATTAAACAGCTTAAATAAATTCATAAGCTTATTAATTTTTTTTTCTTCATTCCACTTTTTATACGCTGAAGATCAAATAGATATTTGGAACAAAGAGATAAAAAAAAAAACAGAGCAAAGATCAAGTGAAAACCAAAATTCAAATGATGAAAAAAATGAAAATATTTTTCAATCATTAAAAAAAAACGATATCCAGATTGAGAACGAAGTTTTATCAAGTTCTAATAAAACGAAAATATTTGGAATCTATGATCCTGCAGAAAATGGTTTTAGTTTAAATATGTGGTCAGAAACTGATGCAGAAAAAGTTAGAGCCAGTTTTAAAAGAATAAACAAAATTCAACTTTCAAATACTGCTAACAAAATATTTGAAAATACTATTTTCTCTTTTGCTTACCCACCTAGTGGAATGGACGATAAAGAATTTTTAAGTTTGAAAATAAATTGGTTAATTGAAAATAAGAGAATAGATTTAATAGAAACTTTTTTAAAACAAAATAGTTCTTTTCACAATAAAAAAAAACTTATTCAATATTTAGTTGATGTAAACATTGCAAAAGCAAATATAAAAGATGGTTGTGAAAAAATTAATTTTCTTGATAAAAATATAAAGGACCCTTATTTAGAAAAATATAAAATTTATTGCTTAATTTTTAATAATAAGAAAAATGAAGCTCAACTTCAACTTGATATACTTAGAGAACAGTCAAATTCAGATAAATTTTTTGATGACAAAATTGATTTTCTTCTCGGAGTAACTAGCAAAACTACAAACAAAATTAATGAAGCTAATTTACTGAATTTTTATTTGTCAAGTGTAACAATAAAAGATTTTAAGTATGAGCCAACAAAAAAAACAAAAAAAATAATATGGGAATATTTAAATGCAGCAAATTTAATTATACTGGATGATGATAGAGATAAAGAAAAATTAAAGAGTTTAGAAAATGCTGCTAATACAAATCAATTTGATAAGCAAAAAATATTTGATATTTACTCAAAAATTAGTTTTGATTTAAATAGTTTGATTAAGGCTGCAGATACTTATCAAACTTATGATAACATTGACGCAAGAGCTTTAATTTATCAAAAATTTCTACTTTCTGATAATGAAGAAAATAAAATTGATTTATTGTTTATTTTAAAAGATTTATTTCAAAAAGATAATCTCTCAAATATTTACACACAATTTTTAAGTGACAGACTTGAAGAGATTGATTTAGATAAAGTAAATAAATCTTATGCTGAGTTAGTAGAAAAAAATATAATAAGTGTTGAAAACTTAAGACTTGGAAAAATAAAGTATAATGATAAAATTTTACATAAATCTAAAATAATTAAGTATTTTAATGAGGAAATAGATCAAAAAAAAGCTCAAAAAGATTTTATTAAAATTTATAAAAAAATAAGAAAAAACAAAAAATATTTTTTCTCTGCAAAAGATTTAGCATTGGTTGAGTCTCTAGCTCAAGATGGAATTGAAATACCAAAAGAATTTAATTATAAAAAGATTTCGGAAAATTATGATGTTCCTATTAATTTATTAGAGCTAGGAACAAGTAATGAGTCAGCTTTTTTGATACTTAAATTAGTTGAAATTATTGGTGAGGATGAAGCACACGAGTTAGATCCAGAAACTATTTATTTTATTGTACATTTATTAAATCAAAACAATCTTAAAAAAATCAGAAATGAAATTCTAATTTCTGCTCTTCCACAAAGAACTTAATTACAATATACTTTACAGGTATGTTAAGAAAAATAATTATAGAACCCGATCCTGTTTTAAGAAAAAAGTGCGATCCACTAGAAAAAGTAGATGATCAAACCAGAAAATTAATGAAAGATATGCTTGAAACAATGTACAACGCACCTGGAATAGGTTTAGCAGCTATTCAAGTCGGGATTCTTAAAAGATTAGTAGTAATAGATGTTTCAAAAGATCAAGAAAAAAAAGAACCACTATTTTTAATAAATCCAGAAATAATACATACTTCAAATAAAACTTCCATATACGAGGAGGGATGTCTTTCTTTACCCGGTCAATTTGCTGAAATAGAGAGACCAGCAGAATGTGTTTTAAAATATGTAGATTACCAAGGAATTCAAAAGGAGATGAAAGCAGAAGGATTATTAGCAACCTGTATTCAGCATGAAGTAGATCATTTAAATGGAATTCTATTTATTGATTATTTGTCGAAACTTAAAAAAGATATGATAATTAAAAAACTTGTTAAGCACAAAAAAGAAATCGAAAGAGTAATAGTCTAAATAAATGTCACAAAAAATAGTTTTTATGGGAACTCCTGAGTTTTCTATACCTACACTGGAAATACTTATGGAGTCTGATCACGAAGTTTCAGCAGTATTTACACAACCAGCAAATAAAGCTAATCGTGGTAAAAAAATGAGTCCTTCTGCAGTAGAAGTATTTTCGAAAAAAAATTCTTTAAGATTAAGAACTCCAAATGATTTAAATAGTGATGATGAATTTGATTTTTTTAAAAAATTAAATCCAGATATTGTTGTGGTAGTAGCATATGGAAAAATAATACCAAAAAAGTATTTTAATTTAGCAAAAAATGGTTTCATTAATTTACATGCTTCCTTATTACCAAAATGGAGAGGTGCAGCACCGATACAAAGATCTATCATGAATCTAGATAAAGAAACTGGAATAAGCATAATGAAAATAGTAGAAGAGCTTGATGCTGGTCCTGTAATGCATCAAGATAAAATTAAAATAAATGAAAACATAGACTCACTTACTTTGTCTAAAGTTCTTTCTAAATTAGGAGCAAAATCTGTTCTCAATTCAATAATCCAAATAGAGAAAGGGAAAGCAGTTTTTAAAGAACAAAACCACGCACAAGCAACGTACGCAAAAAAAATTGAAAAAAATGAGGGTCAAATTCATTGGGATGTTAGTGCAAAAAAGATTATCGCTCAAATAAATGGATTAAATCCTAATCCAGGTGCTTGGTTTTTATATAAAAAAGAAAGATACAAAGTTTGGAAAGCAGAGTTAGTAAATTCAGCTGGAGAACCTGGGAGAGTAATTGATAATCATTTGACTATTTCATGCAAGGAAAATTCAATCAAAATTTTAGAAATTCAAAAAGAAGGAAAAAACAGACAACCAGTTGATCGATTTTTACTTGGTAAAAAAATTAATCAGGGCGAAATTATTTCCTAATGTTTACCTACCAAATTATAGTTGAGTATATAGGAACAAATTTAGTTGGGTGGCAAATTCAAAAAAATGGACTATCAGCACAAGAGGTTTTAGAAAAAGGCCTAAAAAAAATACTAAAAGATAAAGTTAAAATAGTAGGCTCTGGTCGAACCGATGCAGGAGTGCATGCAAGTGGTCAGTCAGCACATTTTAAAACTAAACAGAAAATTAAAGATAAAAAAATTTTTCTAAGTTCATTAAATTTTTTTATAAGTAAAAATGGTGTCTCTGTAGTTAATATAAGAAAAAAATCGAACAAATTTCATGCTAGACATAACGCAACTGAGAGAACATATCAGTATTTTATAATTAATAGGGAACCATCAATCGTAATCGAAAAAGGAAAAGTATGGCATGTTAAAAAAAAACTAGACATTAGTTTGATGAAAAAAGGAGCAAAATTATTAGAGGGGACTCATAATTTTTCAACTTTTAGAGCTTCATCATGTCAGGCAAATTCACCAATAAAAACTCTAAAAAAAATTACAATCAGTAAGAATAAAAAAAAAATAATAATAACTTTTAAATCCAAATCTTTTCTACAGCAGCAAGTAAGGTCGATGGTAGGTAGTTTAAAATATCTAGGAGAAGGGAAGTGGACAATTTCACATTTTAAAAAAGTTTTTAGGTCTAATCAAAGAAAAATGTGTGCTCCTCCGGCTCCTCCACATGGTCTATTTTTAACTAAAGTTTTGTACTAATAATCTTAAAAAACTTTGTTTAAAAATGGCAGAATTTTTTCCCATTTAAAATTTCTTATATTTTTTAAAGCTAATTTTGATGAAGATTGACCAAAGTTTTTATTTTTCTTTAATTTTATTATCAACTTAATAAAATCATTATCATTCTTGTAATAATTTATTTTACTTTTTTTCAAAGCATCAAAATTTTCGTAAACTTGCTGACTACAAATAGTTGGAATTCCATAAGACATATAAGTAAGTATTTTTGTTTGTATACCTGAGGAAATTTTCAAATTAGCTATTCCACAAATAACTTTGTTTAAATAAGGTTCTAAGTTGTTAACTTTACCAATAACTTTTACACCTTTAAACTTTTTTAATATGTATGTGTCAATTTTTGATATCTCTCCGATAATATGAAACTCTAAATCGGAATGTTTTTGAATTAATTTAGGAAGAATCTTATTTGCAAAGTCGTAACATGCCTTTTTATTAGGCAGATATTTAATGTTTCCAATAAAAATTATTTTGTTATTTTTAAAACTATATTTATACTTATTTTTAATTCGATCAACACCAAAAGAATATTGATATATTTTTTTTTTCAGATTTTGATCAACTGTTTTAATTTCTTTTTCTGAGTGTAACAAAATTTTTTCAAAATTATTTAAACAAAATTTTTCATAACTTTTTAAAAGTTTACTTTCTAAAAAATAAATAAATTTTAATGGATTTAAAAAAATTAAATTATTACTTGTTTGTTTATAGTTTTTTGACATTAAGTCCGCCAAATCCAATATTGTAATTCCTATAAATTTTTCTGGTAAATATTGTGCAGATCTAAATGATTGAAAAAAAATATAATCATAATTTTCGAAATTATCTTTTACAAATTTATCTATTTTTGAATTGTAAAAAAAACCTAATTGCATTGGTTTAAAGTTAAAAAGAGACAATAAGATTCTTACAAATTTGGAGAAAAAATTTGAACTTTCAAATCCCTCATAATTAAATTTGCTCTCTTTTATAGTAGTGTTATCATTATTCGGACTTATTACTTTTACATAATTGTTTCTACTTAAATATTTAACAAATTTTTTAGCTCTTATAACATCTCCAGAAAATCTTTCTGCAAAAGGATTTCTATTGGAAATAAATAAAATTTTTTTCATTTATTATGTGATTTATAATCTTTTGATTTTCTAATTCTCCATCTTGACTCAGATCTTACAATATATCCAACGCAATTCTTAGCTCCACATCTGCAAGGGTAATTTTTAAAGTTTTCATCAAAACTAAACCCATAATCATAAGATAATTCTTCTCCTTTTTTTATATCTCTAATTGCGTATATCCATAACTTTAATCCTGTTCCATCTACCTCACAATTAGGATTACAAGAATGATTTATTAACCTAGCAGTATTGTATTTAAAATCCCCATCCAAGTCATATTTTTTGTTTAAATTAAAAAGATATATTGCTTTGTCATTATCGAATTTTGGATCTTCCTCAGCCTTTTTTCTTGTAATAATCTTTCCCTTATACTCAATTATTTTTGTACCAACCTTAATATCATAATTGGCATATAAACCATTTTTATCAATATTTGATTTTTTAATTTTATAAAGTTTCACTTAAAATATTCTATCAAAATATTTTTATAAATATTCGTAAGTTTTTTTAGATCTGATATTGAAACGCACTCATCTACTTTATGCATAGTTTTATTTACAAGACCAAACTCAAGACATGGGGAAATCTTTTTTATAAATCTTGCATCTGAGGTGCCTCCTGTTGTGGAGAATTTTGGATTAATTTTTGTTATTTTTTTTATAATTTTTTTAGCCATAAAAATAGTTTTTTCCGGTTTAGTTATAAATGCATCTCCATTAGCAATATATTTTATAGCAAACCTACAATTTTTCTTTTTGCATAAATTTCTAGTAATGCTATTAATTGTTTTTTTCAGAGATTTAGCAGTATGTATATTGTTGTACCTAATGTTAAATTGAGCACTAGCTTTTGCTGGTATTACGTTATGTGCTTTGTTATCTACAAAAATACGTGTAAATTCAAGGTTAGAAGGTTGAAAATTTTTATTTCCTTTATCTAATCTTTTATCTTTTAGTTTTTTACAAAGGCTAATTAGAGTATTTATGGGGTTATTCAATAGGTGGGGATAAGCTACATGTCCTTGTACACCAAATATATCAATTTTACCTGTTAGGCTTCCTCTCCTTCCGATTTTTATCATTTCACCTAATTTATTTGGATTTGTTGGTTCTCCAACTATACAAAAGTTTATTTTTTCTTTTCTTTTTTGAAGATAATTAACGACTTTTTTTGTTCCATTTATAGCGTAACCTTCTTCATCACCAGTTATTAAAAAACTTATTGAGCCATTAAAATTTGTATTAGTCTTTAAAAATTGACTAACTGCTGAGATAAAGCAGGCAATTGAGCTTTTCATATCATTTGCACCCCTGCCTATAAGATGATTATTTTTTATAATCGGTTTAAAGGGATCTTTAGTCCAATCATTAATATTACCTGGAGGCACTACATCTGTGTGGCCGGCATAACAAAGATTTGGTTGTTTCTTTCCCAACCTAGCATATAAATTTTTAATTGGTTTGCTGTTTTTATCTTTGAATTCTAAAATCTTGCATTTGAAACCTAATAATCTTAATTTTTTACTTAAAAATTTTATAGCCCCCGCATCTTTCGGAGTGACACTTGGAAATTTTATAAGTTCTTTGGCTAATTTTAATTCATTAAAGCTCAGCATTAATCCCTTAATAAATCATTAATCGATGTTTTACTTCTAGTTTTTTCATCAACTTTTTTTACTATTACAGCACAATAAAGAGACGGCCCGTTTGGATTTTTTTTGTTTGGCAATGAACCTGGTACCACTACTGAATATGCAGGGACTTTTCCGTAAGTTATTTCACCCGAATTTCGATCTACTATCTTAGTAGATGCTCCTATATAAACCCCCATTGATATCACGGCTCCCTCTTCGACTAATACACCTTCTGCAATTTCTGACCGAGCACCAATGAAACAATTATCCTCAATTATTACAGGTCCAGCTTGTAGTGGTTCTAGCACTCCACCAATGCCTGCTCCACCTGAAACATGACAGTTTTTTCCTATTTGGGCACACGAGCCTACAGAGGCCCAGGTATCAATCATTGTGCCTTCATCAACGTAAGCTCCAAGATTTACAAAACACGGCATCAAAACAACACCTTTAGCTATAAAAGAGCCTTTTCTTACAACTCCATTAGGAACGTGTCTGTATCCAGCTTTTTTCCAATCATCCTCATTCCACAAAACTGATTTTCCAGGTACTTTATCATACCAGGTTGTATATGGACCTTTCGACATTGTCATTTTATTTACTCTAAAACTCAATAAAATTGCTTTTTTTATCCATTGATTAACAGACCATTTCCCATTTATTTTATTTGCAACTCTAACATTGCCTTTGTCTGTAAGTTCGATTGTTTCACTTATTGCATCTAAAATCTTTTTATCTGAGTTATCAGAAATATTTTGCTTATTTTCAAAAGCACCATTTATTATTTTTTCAAGTTCATTTAATTTCATTTATCTCCTTTAAAAAAGTTGAAAGTTTGTCTGTTCTATAATTAATAAAATCTGCATCAGAAAATTTTGCCGCCCACGGCTCATTATTTTTAATCCATACAGTTTTCATACCCATCTCATAAGCTGGTTTTAAATTTCTTGCTATGTCTTCAAAGAATATACAATATTGTGGCTCAATTTTGTAATCTTCTACCAATTTTTTATATGGCTCTTTTGAAGGTTTAGGAATAAATTCTGAGTCCTTAATATCAAAAATACCGTCAAAAAGCTTGTCAATTCCTATTCTTTTTGTCACATTAATTGCGTGAGCCCTTGAACCATTCGTAAAAATTATTTTTTTCCCTTCTAATTTTTTAATTTGATCCTCTAAAAGATTGTCTTTATTTAAAAAATTAAGATCTACATCATGAACAAATTCTAAAAACTCATCAGCATCGATTTTGTGATGCTTAATCATTCCATTAAGGGTAGTATTGTACTCTTGAAAATAGTTTTTTTGAATTTTTTTTGCTTCTTCAGGAGTTACTTTAAGTTTTTCGGAAATAAATTTTGTCATTTTTTTATCAACTTGTTCGAAAACTTTTGTAGCCCCATCGTAAAGAGTATTGTCTAAGTCAAATAACCAATATTTAATTTTTTTAAGATCTTTCATTTTCTTATTAGAGTCCCAGCGCCCTTATCAGAAAATATTTCATGAAGAATAGAATGAGGTTTTCTCCCATCAAGTATTACAACACCTCTTACTCCATTTTCGACAGCATCAACACAATTCTTTATTTTTGGAATCATGCCACCCTGGACTACTTTCCATTTTATTAAGTTTTCTAGATCAAAAGGTTTGATTTCTGAAATTAAATTTTTTTTATCATCATAAACACCTTCGACATTAGTCATTAATAAAAGTCTTCTTGATTTAAGTTTTTTTGCAATAGCATTTGCTGCGGTATCTCCATTTATATTGAACGTTTGTCTATCTTTATCTAACCCTAACGGAGCAACAACCGGTATTTGTTTTTGATTAATAACTTTTTCAATAATATTTGCATTTATCTTTTCTGGTATTCCGACAAATCCAAGCTCTTTATTTTCAGGCAATACATTAATAATATTATTTGTTTTTGTATTAAGCGGAACTGCTAAAGTACCTTTTTTTTTTAGAGAATTTACAATATCATTATTAAATTCAATCAAAACTTTTTCAACTATCTTCAGCACCTCTTTATCTGTTACTCTCAAACCATTAATAAATTTTGATTGAATATTATGCTTATCTAGCTCTCTTTTAATTCTTGGACCTCCACCATGCACAACTACAATAGATAGACCTAATTTATTTAGAATACTTATATCATCAATAAAGTTATTAAATATGTTTCTGTCTATCAGAACATTACCTCCATATTTAATTACGATCTTTTCATTTTTATATTTTGTAATATATTTAGGAATATTTTGTACAGCAGGCGCATCTTGGGGCCAAATTTTTTTAATATTCTCGAAAGAAAATTCCTCTGACATTTAGTTTGTTTTAACTTTGGTATTTTTCATTATAACCCATTGCTGAGCTATAGTAAGAATGTTGTTAATGGTCCAATAAACAACTAAACCAGAAGGAAACGAAGCAAGAATAATTGTAAGGAAAAGTGGAAAGAAAGCAAAAATTTTAGCCTGAATTGGATCTGCAGGGGCTGGATTTAGTTTTTGTTGAACCCACATAGATAATCCCATTAGTATGGGCCAAATACCAATTATTAAAAAACTTGGTGGATCCCATGGTATTAGGCCAAAAAAATTAAAAATCGAGGTTGGATCTTTGTCTGACAAATCTTTAATCCAACCAAAGAAAGGTTGATGCCTCATTTCTAAAGAAATAAATAACATCTTATATATGGCGAAAAAGAAGGGAATTTGTATTAAAATTGGCAAACAACCGGATGCTGGGTTAATTTTTTCTTTTCTATACAATGCCATCATTTCTTGCTGGAGTTTGACTTTATCATCTTTATGAAGTTCTTTTAGCCGCATCATTTCTGGTTGAACAGCTTTCATTTTCGCCATTGATCTAAATGAAAAATTGGCAAGTGGGAAAAATATTAATCTTATAGCAATTGTCAGTAAAACTATTGCAGTCCCAAAGTTTCCTGAAATTTTAAATAAATAATCAATCACAAAAAATAAAGGTTTGGTAAAAAAATAAAACCAACCCCAATCAATTACTAAATCAAATTTATTTATTTGTTGTTCAGCAGCGTAACCATCTATTGTCTCCACTTCTTTTGCAGCTACAAATAGCTTTAACTCATTAATACCGATAGAAGATTTACCTATAGTTGTTGGTTTATTAATAATATAATTGGCTTTAAATCCATTTTCATACAAGAGAGTTGACTTAAAATTTTTCCCACTTTCTGGCACGAAAGCAGTCATCCAATATTTATCTGTTATACCAAACCATCCAGCATTAGTCTCTCTCACAATTTTTTTATCTTCCACATCATCGTAATCATCCTCTTTCAATTCATCATCAAATACACCAATAAACCCCTCATGTTGTATATAAAAATTTTGTATATCATCCGGAATTTTATTTCTTGTCATCTGAGCGTATGGAAATAAATCTATGGATGAATTTGAATTATTTTTTACTTGCTGTGAAATCTTAAATAAATATTTATTATCCAATTCAATTTTTTTTTCAAAAATTATTCCCTCTTGATTATTCCATTGCAGTACTACAGGCGAGCTTGCATTTAAAATATTATTTCCTTTCACTGACCAAACGGTCTCTTTGGTTGGAACTTTTATTTTGTTACCAATACTTGTCCAACCAGTCTCAATAAAAAAACCGTTTTCTGTTTCAGGAGGGTTTAAGAAAATAATATTTTCATTGTTGTCAACTTTGAGCTTATGTTTTTTAAAAGATATATCGTCAATTAAAGCTCCTTTTAGGGAGAGAGATCCAATTAAATTATCATTTTCAATTATCACCCTTTTTTCTTTTTTGATCGACTCTTCTCTAGTAAGTTTTTTTTCTACTGATGGCTGAGTTATTGTTGGTGTTATCGAATTTTGTTGGACTTTTTGCTCGGTTTTTTGTTGAGGATTTTGCTTTGTGTTATTTCTTGGTGTTTCAAAAAAGGCTGCCCAAAATAGAAGTACCGACATTGATAAAGCTATAGCTATAAAAACGTTCCTATTATCCATTATTTTTTATCCGTTAACTGTCTTGTCTCTATTTCTTTTTTTTCAGGGACAAAGTCAAAGCTTGATCCCCCACCTAAAATTTTTATTGGATGACAACTTAAAATTCTTTTGATCCCTAGAAATGATCCGCTCATTAAACCATGTTTTTTCAGAGAGTCTATATAAAATTCTGAACAACTTTGAGAATATCTACAATTATTCCCTAACAATGGTGAAAATAAATATTTGTAAATTTCAATAAGTTTTATTTTTAATTTAATTATGAATTTTATCATCTTACTTTTTTAATCTATCAAAACTTTTTTCTATCAATGGCAAAAGCACATTTTGTTTTTGTGCATAAGCATCAGACTTTCCGAAAACTATATAAGTGTAATCCTTATTAATTGCACCCTTTTTTTTTAACAATTTATGAACAATTGCTTTTAATTTCCTTCGTATTTTGTTTCTTTTTACTGCATTGCCAATTTTTTTTTTCATGACAAAACTTATTAGTAAGTTATCTTTATATCTTGGTTTATAGAAGTTTTTTGCTGCAAAAATAGAAAAATATTTCGAGTGAATTTTTTTTTCTTTTAGAGCCTTTTTAAATTGGTTGCTTTTCTTTAAACTTTCAAGCTTAACCATTAATTTTTATGTTGATATTGTTTTACGACCTTTAGCTCTTCTCCTTGCAATGAGCTGTCTTCCAGATTTTGTAGCCATTCTAGCCCTAAATCCATGTCTTCTTTTTCTTACTATATTACTTGGTTGATAAGTTCTTTTCATAAATATTTTTAGGTATATATTTTAATTGTCGTCTATTGTACAGGTAAATTATGAGTAAAGGTCTGAAAGTTTTTTTAGGAGTAATTTATTTAGTAATATTAATTACTTTTCTTTACATAATATTCTCTTATATTGATTTGACCAGATTAGATGAATTTTTATATTATAAGGAATTACAATTAAATTTAGAAAGAACTATAGGCAATAATCTTTTCGTAAATCTTTTCTTTTTTTTTATTTTTAGCATTATTTGGGTATCTTTGCTTGGTTTTGGATCACCGCTTTTAATTGTATCAGGTATTTTATTTGGTAAATGGATGGGAACTTTTATATCGGTATTATCTATTTCTGTCGGCGCGTTGAATCTTTATTTAATAGCCAATTTTTTTTTTAAGGAATTGGTTTATGAATTATTAAAAAATAAATTTAATAAATATGTCAATTTATTTAAACAAAACGAATTTAATTACTTTTTAGCTTTTAGATTAGCAGGAGGCTTAGGAATTCCTTTTGGGTTACAAAATGTTTTACCGGTTATCTTTAATATAAAAAAAACAAATTATTTTTTAGCAAGTTTAATAGGTTTTGCCCCTATGTTTTTTATTTGGAATACTATTGGGTCAGGAATAAATAAATATATAAAACAAGCTGATAGCTTTAGCTTTACAAGTTTGTTTTTTGAAAAAGAAATTTATTTACCAATTATTTTTTTTATTATCATAATGTTTCTTTCTGCATTAATAAAAAAAAGATTTTTTAAAGACTAAAATACATGTTTGAAATAGTAAATTGGATTATCTGGTTAATTTTAGTGATTTTATGGAATTATTGTTATCCTTATGCCACTCCTTTTCAAGATGTACTAGTTGCGGTATTATTATCATTATTATTTATATTTATTAAAAAAAAATTCAATTAGCAAACTCGAAAGGTTGTATTAGTCTAAATAAATTAATATAGTCTTGAATGTTCAAAAATTTATTTTTAGTCCTTTTTTACACTTTTTTAATGCAAACAAGTTCTCAGGCATATCTTGATCCTGGTACTGGAGGCATTATTCTACAAGCTATTATTGGTTTCGTAGCAGCAATAGGTGCTACTGTAACAATTTATTGGAGAAAATTTAAGAATGTACTTTCCAAACTTTTTAAAAAAAAAGAAAAAAAAATTGATTAGTTAATAGAATGAAGATTTATGATGCTGGATCATTCAGAGATCCCTCTGCTAAAATATTTTATTTTAAAGATAGAATTTTTAGAGAGGTTTTTTCCAACGGTCGAACAAAATACGATTTTTTAAGAAAAAACAATTTAATTAAAGAGCTTATTGAAAAAAAATTTCTAGTTGATACTAAAGAAATCAACTCTGAAGAAATATTAAAATTAAAATCAACCGACAATTCATTAGTTATTGAACATGAAAAGTTAGAATATATTTCTTACCCTTATGAATGGACATTCAATCAACTTAAAGACGCGGCTATTTTTCATTTGGATTTACAGCTATTTCTTCTCGAAAAAGGTGCAAAATTAATTGATGCAAGTGCGTATAATGTTCAATTTAAAAATTTAAAACCAATTTTCATTGATGCGCTTTCTATCGATGAATATAAAGAGAATGAGTTTTGGGGAGCTCATACTCAATTTTGTGAAAATTTTTTAAATCCACTAATTTTAACATCAAAAACGGGAATTAATTTTAACAACTGGTTTAAAGGAAATCTTGAAGGAATAAAAACTTCTGATTTATCCTCAATTCTAAAGACTCATCATTTTTTCAATCCAACGATTTTTTTTCAGGTGTTTTTATTAAATAAGATTGAACAAAAAGCCACAAAAAATCTTGATATTACACATAACAAAATAAAAAAAACAAAAGGGCTTACTAAAAATGCATTTAAATTTATGCTGCAAAGGTTAAAAAGTTTTATTAAAAGACTTAAATTAAAAAAACAGATAACAACTTGGGACAAATATTCTGAAAAAAATACCTATTCAGATAATGAAGAAAAAAAAAAGATAGAAATAGTTGAAAATTTTATAAAAAAAAATAAAAAAATTAATTTATTAGCAGATTTAGGTTGTAATGATGGAAAATTCTCAAAGGTTGCAATTCAAAATAATGTAAAAAATGTTATTGGTTTTGATTTTGACTTAAAAGTATTAGATAGAAATTATTTAAATTCTAAAGAGAATGATTATAACATTTTGCCACTTTATTTAGATTTTACAAATCCCAGTAGTAATTTGGGTTGGAATGATGAAGAGAGAAAAAGTTTTAATAAAAGAGCGAAGTTTGACTGTATTTTAGCATTAGCTTTAATCCATCATTTAGTTATCGCTAAAAATGTTCCACTAAAACAAGTAATTAGTTGGCTTACTTCTTTAGCGCCAACAGGTTTAATAGAGTTTGTTCCTAAAGAAGATCCCACAAGTCAGTTCATGCTATCTTTGAAAGGAGACATATTTCCAGATTATACTGAAGAGAATTTTAAAAATGAAATGTCTAAAATTGTCAAAATAAAAAATATTACAACTATAAGTGATACTAAAAGAAGAATGTATGAATTTATTCCTTTATAGTTTTTTTTATTTTGTTTGTTTATTTCCAACATGGTTCTTTAAATTTCAAGTTTTCAGAGTTGAAATTTTTCTTTCTTTATCATTTTTTATTACTTTATGGGCTCTATCTATTTTTTGTGTTTTTTATCTAAAAAAATTAAATAAAATAAAATCTCTTTATGTTTTTACAACTTTAATTGCTTTGTATGGATTAGATAATCACTTAAGTTTACATAGAGAGTTAACTAATTCATTATCTTTTCTAACGAACAATTTTGGTGGACCTTACTATGCAAGCTTATTATTACTTTTTTTAATGTTTATAGCGTTACTATTATTTAATTTTACTCTAAAAGAGAATGCTGCAAAAATTTCTTTAGTAGTGATTGTGTCACTTTTGTTAACATCTTTGTTTGATAATAAATCAATTTCAAATCTTTTAAATTTCAAAAAGAATGTATCTACAATGAGTGAAAATATAAAAGTAATATTAATATTTGATGAAATGTCTGGTATGAATAGCTACGAAAGTAAAACCTCAGAAGGAAAAGAATTTGATAATTTAATGTATTCTTTAGCAAAGAATCATAATTTAATTTTATTTTCAAACGTAAAAACAAAGTTTCCCTCCACAATAAAATCGATTGGCTCTTTAGTTAATCAAAAAATTTTAGACCCAAAAGAGTTTATAAAAGAAGAGAATAATAATTTTCACTATAATAATACTTTTTTAAAAAATGAATTATTTGAAAACTTTAAATCGGTTTCTGTTTTTCAATCAGTGCATATAAATTTTTGTAATAATTTAAGTGTTAAAAAGTGCAAAAGCTTTAACCCGTTTGAGAAGAAAAAATATATTGAAGGATTTAAAGAAAGCCCTTTAACTCATTTTGTTAACGCATGGAAATATAATGGATCAATAGCCTCTTTATTTGTTTGGAGAGTGTTAAGACAATTTAATCTAATTGATGTTACATTAAGTCCCCAAGGTGAAAAAGCATCATTCGTTTCAACTTTGTCATTTGTAGCAGATGATATTAAATCAAAAAAATATGATTTGATTTTTGGACATTTTTTAGTTCCACATAAACCATATGGTTTTAATGAAAATTGTAGTTATGAAGGACTGAGATCATTAGGAAATTACAATAATTCATTAGATATAGAGCAACATACTTATTTTCACAATATAGACAGAAAGTGTACAATAATTTTTATAGATAATTTCTTAAAAAATTTGTCAAAAGAAAAAATTAATTTTGCTGATATTTATTTTTTGTCGGACCATGGTTCAAGAAATATAATTGATGATCCCTCGAGTTCACTTAACAATATTTTTTTTATAAAAAGAAATAAAGCAAAATTTATTGAAATAAATAAGCCTACCATTCTTCAAGATGAATTTAAAAAAAGACTTTTTAAATAAATTAGAGTACAAATTTTTGATTAACTAAAGAACGAAACTTCTTAAGATTTTTAATAAAAGTTCTAGTAATAATAGAAAATTTATAAGGATTAAGCTTGCATAAATTCAATTCAAGAAGTAAAAAAGGTAATACTAAAGGAGCGCTAAAATGGGCATTCATTATGACTATAAATCTACTAGAGGCGATAAAGCGATGAAAAAAGAGGCTAAGCGTAAAGCTAGAATTGAACAACGAAGAGCAAAAAAGTCAAGTTTAAGCCCCGAAACAAAAAAAAAAGATGTAATGCACGACATTGAAAAACCCATTACACTTGAAGATCTAACAAATCCAGATAAAAGCTAAATCTGAATGAAATCTTTTACTGAAAAAGATTACTCTCTTAAAATCCGTGAATTAGCTTTAAAAAAAAATTTAAAAAAGAGAAAGAAATTTAAAGTTAATAAAAAAAAAAAATGACAGTTCTTTCAGATAAATGGATAAAAAAACTTTCCAAGACAAAAGGAATGATCAAACCGTTTGTAAGCAAACAAATTAGAAAAGGAAAAATTTCTTTTGGTTTGTCGTCATTTGGTTATGACGCGAGAGTCTCAAATGAATTTAAAGTTTTTACTAATGTTAATTCACGAGTGGTTGATCCCAAAAAATTTAAAAAAGATAGTTTTATTACTAAAACAGGAAAAGAGTGTATTATACCTCCAAACTCTTTTGCTTTAGCAAGAACTATAGAGTATTTTAAGATTCCAGAGGATATTCTTGTTATTTGTTTGGGAAAATCAACCTATGCTAGGTGTGGAATTATTGTAAATGTAACTCCTTTAGAACCAGGCTGGGAGGGCCACGTAACTTTAGAATTTTCAAATACAACACCTTTACCCGCAAAAATATATGCTAATGAGGGAGTAGCTCAATTCGTGTTTTTAAAAGGAAATGAAAAACCAAAAATTACCTATGCCAATAGAAAAGGTAAATATATGAAGCAAAAAGGCGTTACTCTTCCAAAGATTTAAAATCTTCAATGCAGAAATTAATTATTAAAGGCTGTAAAGAATTAACTGGAAAAATATCAATTTCAGGTTCTAAAAATGCAACTTTACCAATACTAGCAGCTACTATATTAGCTGAACATGTTAAATTAAAAAATATTCCACTAGTTAAAGATATTTTTACAATGTTAGACTTATTAAAGTTTATCGGCCTAAAAACTAGCTTGAAAAAAAATAAAAATTTAATTGAAATTTTAAATAAAAAAAAAGATGTAAACACATTAGCTCCATATAAATTAGTCAAAACCATGAGAGCCGGAGTACTAGTTCTCGGCCCTTTATTAACAAAATATGGAAAAGCCAAAATCTCTTTACCTGGCGGGTGTGCTATAGGTACTCGACCAGTCGACCTTCATCTTTTCGCACTAAAAAAACTTGGAGCAAAAATTAAAATTAAAAACGGTTATATAATTGCTGAAGCCAAGAAAGGCCTTAAAGGATGTACAATAAGATTTCCAAGTATTTCTGTTGGCGCAACTGAAAATGCGATTTTAGCTGCATTTAAAGCTTCCGGAAAGACAATACTTTATAATAGCGCTATTGAGCCTGAAATTAAAGATCTTATCTTATTCCTAAACAAAATTGGAGGCAATATTAAAATCACAGGCCGTAAAATAACTATTTTAGAGTCAAAAAAAACTAACAAAAAAGTTTTTCATTCAATTGTTTTCGATAGAATTGAACTTGGCACATATATAATTGCTGGTGCGTTAATTGGAAAGAAAATAGTTTTTAAAAAAATTAATCCGAGTGTTATTAAAAATGAAATAAAAATTTTGAGAAAAATGGGTGTACAAATTAAAATTAAAAAAACAGAGATAACCGTTTTAAAAAGTAAAAATATTAAAAAAATAAATGTTATTACAAAACCATACCCTGGATTTCCTACTGATTTACAAGCTCAACTTCTAGTTTTAATGACACGTGCAAAGGGCAAATCTAAAATCAAAGAAAATATTTTTGAAAACAGGTTTATGCATGTCCCAGAACTTAAACGTATGGGTGCAAATATCCAAATTGAAGATCAAGTTGCAGTAATAACAGGGCCATCCAAATTAACAGGTGCAGAAGTTATGGCTACTGATTTAAGAGCTTCAGTGAGTTTAGTTCTTGCTGGACTAATCGCAGAAAATAGGACAATTATTAATAGAATATATCACCTCGATAGAGGCTATGAGTTTTTGGAGAATAAATTAAAAAACTGTAATGCAAATATAAGAAGAATTTAATGTGAAGGCAAAAAATTTAAAACTAATAGCTAAAACAGAGGACGATCTTAGAGTTATTTCTGCTCATCTTCAAGACTCAATCACTTCAACAGGAAATATTGCCAATTTAAAAAAAAATAAGATTTTTCTTATGCAACTAAATCGTTTCATGTGGGAAGATGTAGAAAAGGGGGTTTTTAGGAAAAATAAGAGAATAAGAACAATCCTGAAATTCGAAAATGTACTTAAAGTAAGTGCAAAAAATATTAATCTAACAAACTTTGATAAATTTCTTGATTTTCTGGCAATTGAAGATAAAAAATTATCTGACAATAACTTCGAAATTAAACTAATTTTTTCTGGAGATTCAATAATCAGAATACTTGTAGAGGCGATTGAGGTTACTTTAGATGATCAAGGCGATCCTTGGAATACTAAGAACAAACCTAAACATAAAGCTTTATGATGTAAAAAATTAAATTGAGTTTGATTTATCTCCAAAATCAATAAAAAAAGAAGTATTGAAAGATACAGTTCTTTAGTTATAAATTTAACTTTAAAAGATTTTCAATATTAAGACTAAAAACAATTAAAAGGATTTATAGTTGGCAAAACAAGAGACTTTAGAATTTAAGGGAAAGGTAACAGAATTATTACCTAACGCTATGTTTAGAGTAAAACTTGAAAACAATCATGAAATTTTAGCCCATACTGCTGGAAAACTCAGAAAGAATAGAATAAGAGTATTAGCTGGTGATAATGTTATGGTTGAAATGACTCCATACGATTTAACTAAAGGTAGAATTACTTTTAGGTTTTAGGCCTTGTAGCTCAGTAGTAGAGCAGTACCCTGAAAAGGTATGTGTCGTAAGTGCGATTCTTACCAAGGCCACCACCTTTAAATAATAATTTTGACATACTTAAAATTGTTCTGGCAATATAAAGGGATCTTTAAAAAGAGAAATTTGAGTTTTTTTTGAATGAAGGTCCAATTTTTTTGAAAAAAAGTCTTTAACAATTTCTTCGTTAAAGTCTTTTGCTTTTGTAAATCTTATCTCTTTATTTATATCTTGAGTTGATGACTTGATAGAAAAAATAGACTCATCTTCAATCCTTTTCATAATAGCTTTAAAAGCAGACATTACTGTAGACATAGTATACTCAAAAGGATCTTTTTTAAAATTTGAAAGCGCATGAAATAAAATTGGTCCATCATCAAGTCCTTTTGAAATTAAATGTATCGTTGCGCCAACTAAATGAGGATTATTATCATATAAGGCCCAAAAATTACAATCAGTCCCTCTATAATATGGAGACACACCCATGTGAATATTAATAGTTTTTTTTTTTATTAAAAAATCAATTAATTCTCCTTTGATGTAACTGCTGCCAAATACAATATATAAATCACTTTCTAAAAATTCTGATATCGATGATATGGTACAATTTTTTAAACTTCCCATAGCAAGAGGTAACACTTTGGTAGTATTTAACACTGGTTTTATATTGCTATTACCGAAAAATTTAGTCTGCGCGTCATAAACTTTTGAAAAATACTCTTTCATTATTTCAGAGCTCGGGTATCTAGTTGGAATTATATTATTTATTTTTGGTGAAAACTCTTGCACTACAAATAATTTTTCACAGATTTTCTCCAAACAATTAACTAAATAATTATGTCTATTTTTATTAGATGTAAAAAGTGTAATCTTCATAAATTTACTCTTCGCATAATTTTTGAATGATCTTCTCTTGCTATTTCTAAAGGTGAATTATTAACTGCTTTCATTCCTTTATCTTTTTCAATTGCCATTATTTGTTTGAATCCAAGTTCTATACCTAGTTTTGACAATATTTTAAGTGTATCTTTATTATAACTTCCACATGGGTGGGACATGCATTTTATTTCTTTTCTTGAAATATTTAGCAATTTAGACAGTTTTAAAATACAAGTATTGTACTCATTAAATTGATTTTCATAATTAAGTTTCTCAATTAAAGTTGGATGTGAATGAGAATGTAAGCCTATAATATGACCCATATCATGAAGGTCTTTAAGATTTTTTTCAGAAAAAAATAATCTAGAAAAATATTTTTCCGCACTAAAATTCTTTTTTCTCATTAATAAAAACATTAGATTTTTGTAATTTTCTCTATTGAGATATTCATCTCTAGTTATTCTAAATTTAATGTCTTCTAGTGAGTAGTATGGAGCTTTTAGTTTGATGTTATCAATTTTAAGTTTGTTTTTTTTAAAAAATTTTTCCAGATTTACATTTAGGGTCCGAAAAAAATCTCGATAAAAATCATTTATTTCTTTATAAAAATTTTGTCTAAAATATCTAAATACCTCAATATAATCAGGTTTATTTTCAAACATTGAACTATATACAAAGAAAAAACCTTTAATACCCAAGTCTTCAAGAACAGGCAACGCAACATCAAACTGGCTTTTAATTCCATCATCAAAAGTAAGACAAATTTCATTTGATCTAAGTTTTTTCTCTTTAAATTTTTTGAAAAATATATCCGCATTTATTATATTTTCTCTTCCGACAAAATTTATTATTTTATATAAATCATCTTTCGAAATTGAACCTTGGCTTTTGCTATGAAGATTTTCATCATGAAAATGATGAAACATGATACCGTGAAAAAAACTATTCTTTTCGTCAAAATACATTTTTATATAATCTTAATTTACCTCAATATAGTTTAATTATTATTAATTAAATACTTCTTTTTAATATACATTCAAAGAAACTTTATATAAGTTAAAGTCTTCAGAAAAACTGTATTTAATGACCAAAAACAAATCAGATATTGAAATAGCAAGAGAATCTAAAATAAAACCTATTGCCTCTGTTTTAAAAAATCTTAAAATTCCTGATCATCCCTCAGCTTTTAGTCCTATGGGAAGACATATTGCAAAACTAAATCTTGAATATATAGAGTCATTAAAAGGAAAAAAAAGTCATTTAATATTGGTGACAGCAATCACACCAACACCAGCTGGCGAGGGAAAAACAACTACATCTGTAGGCCTTAGTGATGCGTTAAATTTATCAGGTAACCAATCAATTGTTTGTTTAAGAGAGCCAAGTTTAGGACCTTCATTTGGTATGAAAGGGGGAGCTGCAGGAGGAGGTTTTGCTCAGGTAATACCAATGGAGCAAATTAATTTACACTTCACTGGAGATTTTCACGCTATAACTTCAGCGCATAATTTATTATCAGCACTTATTGACAACCATATTTATTGGGGTAACAAATTAAATATTGATCCAAGCAATATTGTTTGGAAGCGAGTTGTAGATTTAAATGATCGAGCTTTAAGAAAAATTGAAATAAATCTTGAAAAGTTGAAATCTAATGTTCCACGAAATGACAGTTTTGACATTACAGTTGCTTCAGAGGTAATGGCAATTTTCTGTTTGTCTAATAATATTAGGGATTTAGAAGAAAAAATAGGAAATATAACTGTAGCGTATACAAAAGATAAAAAACCCATTTATGCAAAGGACTTAAAAGCCCACGGTCCCATGACGGTACTACTAAAAGAAGCTATTAGACCAAACGCAGTTCAAACACTAGAAAATAATCTAGCCATCATTCATGGAGGTCCTTTTGCAAATATAGCTCACGGGTGTAATTCAATTTTAGCGACAAAAACAGCTTTAAAATTATCTGATTATGTAGTTACGGAGGCAGGATTTGGAGCTGATCTTGGTGCTGAAAAATTTTTAAACATAAAGTGTCGAAAAGCTAGCATTCATCCTAGTTGTGTAGTTATTGTAGCAACAATTAGAGCATTAAAAATGCATGGTGGAGTTGATAAAGAGAGCTTAAAGGATGAAAACACTGACGCGCTTAAAAAAGGATTGCCTAACCTTGAAAGACATATTCAAAACATAAAAAAATTTGGTTTAGAAGTAGTAGTAGCAATTAATCACTTTATCAGTGATACTGACAAAGAAGTAAAAATTATTCAAGATTACTGTTCAAAACTTAGTGTTAAAGTAAGTCTTTGTACCCATTGGTCAGAAGGAGGAAAGGGTACAAAAGATTTAGCAAAAAATGTAGTTGAATTGTGTAACAAGAGTGACAAAAATAAATTTAAATATCTATACTCTGACGAAACTTCAATTTTGGAAAAAATAGAAAAAATTGCAAAAGAAATATATAAAGCAAAAGCAGTCGAAGTAGACGACGTAATTAAAGAGCAAATAAAAAAAATAGAACGATCAGGATTTAAAAAATTTCCCATTTGTATTGCAAAAACTCAATATAGTTTTTCTACGGATCCTAAATTAAAAGGAGCTCCCTCCGGTCATACTTTGGTTGTGAGAGAGGTAAGGCTTTCAAGTGGTGCAGAGTTTTTAGTTGTTGTGTGCGGATCTATAATGACTATGCCAGGTCTTCCAAAATCTCCAGCAGCAGATAATATCAAGCTAAATAAAAGAGGTGAGATAGAAGGATTGTTTTAAATTACTTTTTTTTGTATTTTGCTGCTTCTTCTGAGCCACCAGTCGCACTTCCTTTACTGTAAGAATGAGCACCCATTCCGGCAAGTTGACCATCTTTGACTATTAAATATGGATCTCTAATTGGTTTTTTATCGAAGAAACATTCTAAAATCTCTCTCACACCAGCTGCATATCTGTATTGTGCTGACAAAGATGTCCCAGAAGTATGCGGTGTCATTCCATGATTTGGCATCGATCTCCATGCATGATCATTTGGGGCCGGTTGAGGAAACCAAACATCACCTGCATATCCACTTAGTTGACCAGATTTAAGAGCTTTTGCAATAGCTTCTCTATTACAAATTTTTCCCCTCGCTGTATTAACTATATATGCCCCTTTTTTCATTTTATTAATTAATTTTTCATCAAATAAATTTTCAGTTTCGGGGTGCAAAGGACAATTGATTGTTACAACATCACAGACTTTTACTAAAGACTCTACTGACTCATGAAATGTTAAATTTAATTCTTTTTCGACTGACTCAGGTAATTTATGCCTATCAAAGTAATGAAGATGTACGTCAAATGGTTTCATTTTTCTTAATGCATCTAAACCAATTCGCCCAGCAGCAACTGTCCCAATATGCATACCTTCAACATCATAAGATCTTTGAACAGCATCAGCTATATTCCAGCCTCCTGCTTTCACTATTGCGTGTTGATTATGATAGTCTCTGACTAAAGATAAAATCATCATAACAATGTGTTCAGCTACAGATCTAGAATTACAATAAGTTACTTCTACTACATCTATCTTATTATCCATCGCTGCTTGTAAATCAACATGATCTGAACCGATACCAGCTGTAATTGCCATTTTTAAATTTTTTGCAGACTCAATTTTTTCTCTAGTTAAATAATAGGGCCAAAAAGGTTGTGATATTACAATATCAGCATCTATAAGTTCCTTATCGGCTTTACAACCTTTTGCGTCTTTGTCAGATGTAACTACTAAAGTATGACCATTGGTCTCTAAAAATTTTCTTAACCCCAACTCTCCTGAAACACACCCTAATAGTTCACCAGGTTTAAAATCGATGTTTTTAGGACTTGGTAGCGTCATTCCGTCGGGATATTTATCTAGTTTTGGCAAAGTAGAAAGGGGATAATTTTTAGGCATCCCTCCCTTTGGATCGTCATATAAAATGCAAAGTATTTTCATTTTTTCTTGGAGAGATTTGACTATTATAAAAGCACAAAGTCAAATCTTTACTTAATTGATTTTTCTGGACACTTGATGGGTTTCATTGATATATCCCAAAATATATGAATTTTTCTTTAGAAATAACAATGAAGACTGATCTTTCAGTATTACCCAAGCTTAAAGATGTTTATATTACTATGCTACCTGGAAATGATTACAGAGAGGTAGCGAACAAAGCAAAAGAATTAGTTCAATCCGGGTTTAATCCTATCCCCCATTTTCCGGCTCGTTCGATTAAGAACTTCGATGCTCTTAAAGATTACGTTAACATGTGTAAAGATTTTGGCGTAAAACAAGCTTTGGTAATAGGAGGGAGTGCTGAACCTATTGGAAATTACCACTGTTCGTTGCAAATTTTAGATACAGGATTATTCAATGGAATGAAGATAGGAATTGCTGGACACCCGGACGGGTCCCCTGATATATCGGATTCAGATTTAGAAAAAGCTATGAAAGATAAAATGCCTTTTGCAGACTATATCGTAACTCAGTGGTTATTAGATCCTGATCCGATAATTAAGTTTATTTCTAAACAAACTTTACCAGTTCATGTTGGAATCACTGGTCCCTTAAAAATAAGTAGTTTACTTAAGTTTGCTAGTATCGTTGGTGCGAAAAATTCTTTAAATTTTCTTAAATCAAATGCAACAAAAGCTGTAGATTTGCTTAGACCTAAAGATCCAAATGATCTTATAAAAAATTTAAAATCTTCTACTCAAAACTTTCATATTTATACATTTGGTGGTTTGAAGGAGACTAATAAATGGTTAGAAAAAAACAATTATGCCTAAGAAAAAAAAAAAATTTAAAAAAAAACCCAAAAAAAAATTTAAATTAATTTCATTTAAACCAGAAAAAGTTGATTATAGTAAAATTAGACATGAAACATCCGTTGATCAATCTGACAGACAGGTACCTTACAACTTAAGACAAAGCGGTCCTACAAAAGTCGAAATGTTAATTTCTACGCGAGTGAGAAAATCACCCTACTGGCATTTATCTATGCAAGCTGGTTGTTGGAGAGCAACAATTTATAATCGTATTTACCATCCTAGAGGATATGTGAGACCCGAGAAAGGTGGAGCAATGGTAGAATATAATGCCATAAAAAACCATGTAACTATGTGGAATGTAGCTGTTGAGAGACAAATTAGAGTCAAAGGTCCGGACGCCGAAAAATTTACTGATTATGTAATAACAAGAGACGCAACGAAAATTTCAACAATGAGAGGTCGTTATGTAATTCTTTGTAACTATAAAGGTGGAGTATTAAATGATCCAGTTTTAATGCGTGTTGCTAATGATGAATTTTGGTTTAGTTTGTCAGACTCTGATATTGGATTATACTTACAGGGAGTTAACGCTGATAAAAGATTTAATGTTGAAATTGATGAAATTGATGCTTGTCCAGTTCAAATACAAGGGCCTAAATCAAAAGCTTTAATGAATGACTTAATTGGAGATCAAGTTGACCTGGATAATATGCCTTTTTATGGATTAGCAGAAGCAAAAGTGGGTGGAAGAAGTTGCGTTATTTCTCAATCTGGATTCTCTGGCGAGGCTGGTTATGAAATTTATTTAAGAAACGCAACTTTATATGCTGAAGATATGTGGAATGCAGTTCTCAAAGCAGGAAAGAAACATAAACTAATGGTAATTGCTCCAGCGCATCATAGAAGGATTCAGGCAGGAATCCTTTCGTGGGGACAAGATATGGATCATGAACATAATCCATTTCAGTGTAATTTAGGCTACCAAGTATCTTTATCAGGTAAAGGTGAATGGAACAAACAATCCGATTATATTGGTAAAGAAGCTTTAGAAAAAATGAAGCAGCAATTAAAAAACGGTGAGAAACCATACAAACTTCAATTAGTTGGTATAGAATTAGGAGGAAAACCTATTGAAGATTATGCAAATGACTTTTATCTGATTTCTCACGCTAATGGAGGCAAACCTGTGGGTTATATAACATCCCCATGGTATCATCCAGAAAAAGGCACTAATATTGCTATGGGCTATGTTCCATATGAAGGGAACTTAAATAGCAACGGTTTTCCGACTGGTAATTTTGGTAAAAAATATAAAGTTCATTTACCAAAAAAATATTCTAATAAACCTGTTGATGCGGTTGTAGTTCCAATACCTTTTACAGAGTCATTTCATGCAAATACGCGAGAGACAAAATAGGTTATACTGAAATAATTCAGTAATGATTCAAAAGGAATTTTATAAAACATTTAAACCACAATTAACTCCGAAAAGAATGCTCGAGCTTGGAGTGTTTGGTGGTGCATATTTTTCAGAAGGTAGTATAAAAGAATTTCCAAAACAATGGTTTACCAAAGCAAAAATTAGTAAAACTTTTGATGTAAATTTAAATTTTTTTAAAATTGAATCAGGTCTCTCAAGAAAGGAATGGATAGATAAAGGATGGATATTTAAAGAAGACCCTTTAGGCTGGTTTCAATGGTATTGTAGATTTAAAACAGGAAGAAGAATTCCTGAAATTGATAAAGTCCAAATTAAAAGGTGGAAGGCATTTGGTGACAGACATGGGCCAGCTGTAAAAAAAAATTGTGAGGAGGGAGATTTAAAATGCAGAAGAAGACAAAGACAGGCTCTTTTACAGTGGGCGTATAATCCTATTTTTTAATACTATATCAAACCACAACAGTGTTTATACTTTTTTCCAGAGCCACACGGACATTTTTCATTTCTTCCAATTTTCTTATTTTCAGTCTGTGCTTTTGATTGCTCACTTTCTTGAGCTTTTTCCTCAGGAATAACTATATTAAGATTAAGTAAAAATTTAATTAAATCATTTTTGATTTTAAGCAACAAACCCTCGAAAAGCGTAAACGCCTCTTTTTTAAATTCAGATAAAGGGTCTTTTTGTCCATACGATCTTAAGCCAATTACTTGTCTTAATTGTTCAAGGTATTGTAAATGCGATCTCCATGTGAAATCTATTATTTGTAAAAAAATTCTTTTTTCTAATACAGTATTTTGTTCTAAACCAATACTACTTATTCTGTCTTTTTTTTTATTAGAATAAGTACTTTTAATTTTTTCTATAAATTGTTTTTTGTCAAGTGAAGAAATTGCTAGCAGCTCGTCATCACTAATTATATTTCCTAAACTATTTTTCATTGATGTTAAATAATTTTTTTTATCCTTTGATTTTTGATAAATACTTTTAAAATTTTCTAAAGAAATTAAGATCTCTCCTAAAAAATCATTCAAAATTGAGTCTATATTTTCGTTTTTTAATATCTTCAATCTTTGTGAAAAAATCACTTGTCTTTGATCATTCATTACATCATCAAATTTTATGAGTGACTTTCTTATATCAAAATTTCTAGACTCCACTTTTTTTTGAGCCCTTTCCATAGCCTTATTTATCCAAGGGTGATCAATAGACTCATTTTGTTTAAGACCTAATTTTTTTAACATTCCGTCTATAGAATCGCCTCCAAATATTCTCATCAATTCATCTTGTAAACTAATAAAAAATATTGAACTTCCGGGATCACCCTGTCTACCAGCTCTACCTCTCAATTGATTATCTATTCTTCTGCTTTCATGTCTTTCGGTACCAATAATAAATAGACCCCCAAGCTGTTTTACTTTAGTCATATCTTTTTCAATTTGTTTAGTATTACTCTCTTGACCTTCCTCGAAAAAATCTTTGTTACCTCCAAGCTTTATGTCAGTTCCTCTTCCAGCCATATTTGTTGCAATAGTTACAGCTCCAATTTTTCCTGCTTCTGCTACAATTTTAGCCTCTTGCTCATGATGTTTAGCATTAAGAACATTATGTTTAATATTTTTCTGATTTAAAAATGAAGATATTTTTTCTGACTTTTCAATACTAGTTGTGCCTACTAAAACCGGCTGACCTATCTTATTACATTCTATAATTTTTTTAGTGATGGAGTTATACTTTTCTAGCTCTGTTCTAAAAATTTGATCGTTATGATCTTTCCTTACCATTTTTTTATTAGTGGGGATTGAAACCACGTTTAGTTTATAGATATCATAAAATTCTTCTGCTTCAGTCATTGCGGTTCCAGTCATACCAGATAGTTTTTTATATAATCGAAAATAATTTTGATAAGTAATTGACGCCAAGGTTTGATTCTCTTCCTCAATATTTACATTTTCCTTAGCTTCCAAAGCTTGATGCAATCCATCAGAAAATCTTCTTCCACTTAAAACTCTTCCAGTAAACTCATCAATAATTTGAACTTTTCCATCTCTGACAATATAATCTGAGTCCTTTTTAAAAATCATATTTGCTTTTAGAGCTTGATTAATATGGTGTACAAGGCTTAAATTTTCGGGGTCATAAAAATTATTATTTTTTAAAATTCTTTTTTGAATAGATAATTTTTCAATTTTGTCTATTCCTATATCAGTTAATATTACATTTTTATTTTTTTCATCTAACTCAAAATCTCCTTTTTTTATATGTTTGATAAGTTCATTAGAAATTGAATAAAGATTTGTCTTATCTTCTAATCTTCCAGATATAATTAAAGGAGTTCTAGACTCATCAATTAAAATACTGTCCACCTCATCGACAATACAAAAATTATAGTCTCTTTGAACCATTTCATTTAGCTCATATTTCATATTGTCTCTTAGATAATCAAATCCTAATTCATTATTTGTTGCATATGTTATATCGCAATTATAATTTTTTTTTCTCTCATTATCATCGAGTTCATTTGTAATACATCCTGTTGAGGTGCCTAAAAAATTAAAAACTTTACCCATCCATTCCGAGTCTCTTTTTGCAAGGTAATCGTTAACAGTTACTATATGAACTCCTTTACCAGATAAGGAATTTAAATAAGCAGGAAGTGTCGAGACTAAAGTTTTACCTTCCCCAGTTTTCATTTCGGCAATTTTACCTCCGTGTAAAATAATTCCACCAGCTAATTGTACGTCATAGTGTCTTTCCCCCAACGTTCTTTTAGCGGCTTCTCTTACAAGCGCAAAACTTTCTGGAAGGATAGACTCCAGAGTGCTTCCCTCTTGAACTGATCGTTTTAGGTTTAATGTTCTCTCTTTGAATTCACCATCTGATAGAGATTTAACAAGATCTTCTTTGCTATTAATGGCAGAGATCAAACTCTTTGTTTTATCTAATTCTAGTTGATTAGTGCTTTTAAATATTTTATTAAAAGCTCTTGTAAATACATTCATTATACATCTATATATGTATTTATTATCTAAATTAAACAGTAATTATGACGATAAATTTAAAAAATTTCCTGAACGATAAAACTAAAATGTCGAAAATGGGGGAGTTTCAAAACCTTAAACATATTGAAGGTCTTGAGATGTCAGCTGTCTCTGCTGACCTATATGGAAATGGAAGGGATGATCTAACATTATTTTATTTTAGCAAAGGAGCAAACTATGCTTCAGTAACAACAACTAATAGCATAGTTTCTGAGACCATTTCTTGGAACAATAATTCACATAAAAAACTCATCAAAGGATTAATGGTTAACACTAAAAATGCAAATACATTTACTGGAAAACAAGGGAAAGAAAGTTTAGATATTATAGCAAAAAATTTATCAAGAATATTGACTTTAAAAGAGTCAAAAACAGAAACTGGTACATCTGAAACCGTTAAAATAAAAGATTTGATTTTTGCCTCTACAGGGGTGATAGGGGAGGAATTTCCTGTTGAAAAAATAAAAAATACTTTACCGGATTTAGTCGATAAACTTAAAAGTCAGCACAATAAATTATTTTGGTTAAAAGTTGCCTCGGGAATGATGACAACTGATACAAAACCTAAAGTAGCTTATGAGGAAATTATAGTTGGAGACGAGTTAGTAAAAATTTGTGGTATCGCAAAAGGATCAGGAATGATCGCACCAAATTTAGCTACAATGCTCTCTTTTATTTTTACTAATGCTGATATAAATTCAAACTTATTAAGATCACTTCTTAAAAGAGCAGTCTCAAATAGTTTTAATGCGATAACAGTTGATAGCGATCAATCCACAAATGATATGGTTTCAATATTTTCAACAAGAGCGATAAAGATAGGTCAAAATTTATCATTAAACGATAAAGTTGTACAAAAATTTGAATTAAGTTTAAAAAAATTGTGCTTAAATTTAGCTCAACAAATTATTGTTGATGGTGAAGGAGCTAAAAAATTTTTAACAATTAAAGTTATAAACGCGAAGTCTTTAGGAAGTGCAAAAAATATTGCCTTCTCCGTTGCTAACTCTCCTTTAATTAAAACTGCTGTAGCTGGAGAAGACCCTAATTGGGGAAGAATTGTAATGGGAATAGGTAAATCAGGAGAACAGATTGATATCAAAAAATTAAAAATAAAAATAGGTGATTTTATTGTTGCCGAAAATGGAAAAATCTCTGAAAGTTATGATGAAAAAAAATTGAAAGAATATATGAAATGGGACTCAGTTCTTATCGAAATTAATTTAAAGCTAGGAAGTGATGCTTTTGAGTGTTATACATGTGACTTCACTCATGATTATATAGATATCAATGCAGACTACAGAAACTGAAATTATAAAGCTATGATAAAATACATTTTAAGATGCTGTAAGGGACATGAGTTCGAAAGCTGGTTTTCTAACTCTAACGAGTTTGATAAGTTAAATAAAAAAAATTTACTAGAGTGTATTTATTGCTCATCAAATAATATTAAAAAGTCCATTATGGCCCCAATGATTTCAGGCAGTAAAAAAGATAAAGATGAAAATACAATTTTATTAAAGGAAAATTTGTCAACTAAAAAAAATGAGCTTTTAAGAATAAGAAAATTTGTTGAAAAAAATTTTGAATATGTCGGAGATAAATTTAGCCAAAAAGTCAGGGAAGTTTATTATGATAGAAATACTAAAAAATCAATTTATGGAACGACAACCCCAGAGGAAAGAGATGAACTTACTGAGGAGGGTATTGATTTGATTAGTATTCCATGGGTAAGTAAGGATAATTAGTTCTTAGTGCTGCAAACAATATAATTTACAGAAAAATTATTAGACTTTTTCCATTTATTAAAAATTGGATTAAATTCTAACCCTTTAACATCAACTGTTGAAAATTTTTTTTCTGAGAGCATATTTTGAATTTCTTCTGGTTTAATAAATTTATTCCAATCATGTGTTCCAATAGGCAACCATCTTAATATATACTCAGCTCCAATTATTGCTTTTACATATGATGTAAAAGTTCTATTAATTGTAGCAGTAAACATTAATCCGTTTTTTTTCAACAAATTATAACAGGATTGTAAATATATATCTAAGTTATCTACATGCTCGACTACCTCAAGATTTAAAATAATGTCAAATTTTTCTTTCTCTTTTAGTTGCTCAGGAGATTTATTAATGTAATTAATTTTTAAATTATTTTTTTTACTATGCAGACTTGCAACTTTTATATTTTTTTCCGCAGCATCTATTCCTGTAACATCTCCCCCCAAACGGGCCATGGGTTCACTAATTAATCCACCTCCGCATCCGATATCTAAAATTGCTAAATCTTTAAGTAAAAATTTTCTTTTCTCATCTAGTTTAAAGTGATTTTTTATGTTCTCTAATATATATTCAATTCTTACGGGGTTAAACATATGTAAAGGTTTAAATTTGCCTTTTACATCCCACCATTCATCAGCTAATTTTGAAAACTTTTGAATTTCTTCTTTATTTATTGTAGTCATCTAGTTTTAATGTATTAAATAAAATTTATTTTGTTCGAATTATATTATATTAAAATCATACAATGGCAAAAAAAGTATTAAAATTTGGTGGAACTTCCGTGGGAACTATTGATAGAATATTACACGTAGCACAAATTATTAAAAGAGAATTTGACGCAGATCATCAGATTATTGCTATTGTCTCAGCGATGTCAGGAGAAACAGATAGTCTATTAAAAAAATCAAAAAGCATTTCTAATAACTTTAACCCTAGAGAATTAGACGTTCTTTTAACATCAGGAGAACAAGTTACTAGCGCTTTACTAGCTGGCGCTCTTATTGAAATAGGAGTAAAATCAAAATCATGGCAAAACTGGCAAATACCAATTTTAACAGAGGGTGAGAACTCTAATGCAAGGATAATCAACATGAATGTTTCTAAAATTGAAAAATATTTGTCAGAAAAGGGTGTAGCAATTATTCCTGGTTTTCAAGGTATTTCAAAAAATGGTGACATTACAACTATTGGACGAGGAGGATCAGACGCTACAGCAGTTGCAGTTGCAAAAATATTTGATGCAGAAACTTGTGAAATATACACTGATGTAGACGGAGTATACTCATCCGATCCTAATAAAATTCCTGTTGCAAAAAAAATAGAAAAAATTTCTTATGATGAAATGCTTGAGCTATCATCTCTTGGTGCTAAAGTAATGCAATCATCGGCTGTTCAAACTGCAATGATGTACAATATTCCTCTTGAAGTAAAATCAACTTTTACTAACAGAAAAGGTACAAAAATTTTTGATCAACAAAATATAGATTACACAAAAAGTGTTACAGGAGTAGCTTATTCAAAAGATGATGCAAAAATAACTTTAGTGGGTGTTCAAGATAAACCTGGCGTTGCTGCAAGTATATTTGAGCCGTTAAGTAAAAAACAAATTAATGTCGATATGGTAATACAAAATATCTCCTCGGATCATAAAACTACTGATATAACTTTTACTATAAAAAGAAATGATTTATTAAAGACTCTTCAGACTATTAAAGAAAATAAAGATATTCATTATAATAATTTAAGCCATGATGAAAAGGTTTCAAAAATTTCAATAGTTGGCGCGGGTATGGTTTCAACACCCGGTGTTACATTTAAAATGTTTAAAAGCTTAGCGCGTGAAAACATTAATATACTAGCTATATCAACTTCTGAGATAAAAATATCAGTAATTATTAGTGAAAATGATACTTTAAAAGCTGTAAAAAAATTACATAATGCTTTTGATCTAGATTAAAATGGAAATTAGGCCACACAGAATTATAAATAGAAAAAAAACAAGAAAGATTAAAGTAGGGAACGTCTCTGTTGGAGGCAATTCACAAATAAGTGTTCAATCAATGACAAACACTTTAACTACAGACATAAAAAGAACTGTTCAACAAATTAAAGTTTTAGAAAATGCAGGCGCAGATATAGTTCGAGTCTCATGTCCTGATGAAGAGTCTACTAAAGCTTTGAAGCATATTGTTAAAGAAATTAAAGCCCCAATAGTTGCGGATATACATTTTCATTATAAAAGGGCTATTGAGGCAGCCAAAATGGGTGCAAGTTGTTTGAGAATAAATCCTGGGAATATTGGATCTAAAGATAGAATTTTGGAAGTGGTTAAAGCAGCAAAGGATAATAATTGTTCTATCAGGATTGGTGTTAATGCGGGCTCTCTAGAAAAAAAATTACTTGAAAAATTTAAAGAACCTTGTCCTGAAGCTCTAGTAGAAAGCGCGATGTATAATATTAAATTATTAGAAGATAATGATTTTTTTAATTTTAAGATAAGCGTGAAATCTTCTGATGTTTTTTTAACTGTCAAATCTTACGAACAACTATCAAAAATTTGTGATTACCCATTACACTTAGGAATTACAGAAGCTGGAGGATTATTCACAGGAAGTATTAAGTCATCAATCGGAATAGGTCAGCTTTTAATGAACGGAATTGGAGACACTATAAGAGTTTCACTATCTTCTGATCCAGCTGATGAAGTTAAAGCTGGTTATGAAATCCTTAAATCATTAGGCATAAGAGCAAGAGGCGTAAATATTATTTCATGTCCTTCTTGTGCAAGACAAGCCTTTCCAGTAATCGAAACTGTTAAAGAATTGGAAAGAAAATTATCTCATGTAAAAAAACCTATAACTCTATCCATAATAGGATGTGTAGTTAATGGACCCGGTGAAGCCGCACAGACAGAAATTGGATTAACCGGAGGCGGACAAGACAGTAATCTTTTATATCTCTCTGGCCTACCACATAGCAAAGTAGCTAGCACCGAGATAATCGACAAAGTTGTGAAACTTGTTGAGGACAAAGTAAAAGAAAAAAATAACTAAATAATGATACCGATAGAAAAAGTGCGCGATATTGTTGCAAAACATGATAATTTAGAAAAAGAGCTTTCTTCTGGAAAAATAGATTCAAAATTGTTTGCAAAAAAATCTAAAGAATACTCAAGTTTAGGCAATATCATATTATATGCAAGGGATTTTATTAGATTTCAAAAGGAAATAAAAGATTTAAACCAAATTCTAGATGATAAAAATAGTGACAGTGAAATGATTGAAATGGCAAAAAAAGATTTAGAAGGTTTGAAAATTAAAGTTCAAAATTATGAAAATAAATTGAAAGTTTTTTTACTTCCAAAAGATGAAGATGATGATAAAAATGCAATCGTTGAAATTAGAGCTGGCACAGGAGGTTTAGAGGCCTCACTTTTTTGCGCAGATTTATTTAAGATGTATGAAAAAGTTTGTTCAAAAAAAAAATGGAAATTAGAAATAATTAGTATTTCAAAGAGTGAAGCTGGAGGCTATAAAGAAGTTATATTTTCTGTTAGTGGTAGTGATATATACTCATATTTAAAATATGAGTCAGGAGTTCATAGAGTACAGAGAATTCCTAAAACTGAGACTCAAGGCCGGGTACATACTTCAGCAGCTACTATTGCTGTTTTGCCAGAGGCTGAAGACGTAGATATCCAAATTAAAGACTCTGATTTAAGAATTGATGTTTTTAGAGCAGGCGGACCAGGAGGACAATCAGTAAATACGACTGATAGTGCAGTTAGGATAACACATATTCCAACTGGAGTTGTAGTGAGTCAACAAGATGAAAAATCACAGCATAAGAATAAAGCAAAAGCATTAAAAATTTTAAGATCTAGGGTTTATGAAGCTGAGAAAAGAAAAAAAGACCAGGAAAGGTCTAGCAGCAGAAGAAGTCAAATAGGTACAGGTGATAGATCAGAAAGAATTAGAACTTATAACTTTCCTCAAGGTAGAGTAACAGATCATAGAATAAATTTAACTCTTCATAAACTTGATGAATTTTTAAGTGGTGAAATACACGAAGAAATGAACGAAGAATTAAGATTGAAAGAACAAGATATTAAACTAAAAGATTTAAACTAATGGAAATTAATAAACTTTTAAATACGGGCTCTAATCATCTAAAAAATAGTAATATTTTTACCCATAAACTAGATTCAGAAATTTTGTTATCAAAAATTCTAAATCAAACAAGAGAAGAACTTTTAATTAATTTGGATAAAAAAGTTTCGCTTAAAAATATTAAACAATTTAATAAGCTTATAAAAAGAAGATCAAATAGAGAACCGATAGCCTATATTTTGAGAAAAAAAGAGTTCTGGAGTAAAAATTTTGTGGTTAATAAGAATACGCTAATACCGAGACCAGAAACTGAATTAATGGTAGAAAAGATTGTAAATATTTTTCAAAATAAAAAGCCTTTTATATTAGATATAGGAACGGGGTCAGGTTGTATTATAATTAGTATTTTAAGTGAGTTAAAAGAAGCATTAGGCATAGGTGTAGATATTTCTAATAATGGTATTAAAATAGCTATTAAAAATTCAAAAAAACATCAATTATTAAATAAAATAAGATTTTATAGAAAATCATTTACTCAAATATTTAATTATAAGTTTGATCTAATTGTTTCAAATCCACCCTATATAGTCTCCAAAGATATGAGAAACTTGGAGGATGATATTAAAAAATTTGAACCCAAATTAGCTTTAGATGGAGGAAATGATGGGCTTGACGTAATTAAAAAAGTTATCTACAAATCTAAAACTATCTTGAAAGTAAAAGGTATGCTCGCCTTAGAAATAGGAAATGAGCAATTTAAAAAAGTTTCAAAAATATTACGAGAAAACAAATTTAGAACTAGATATATAGTAAAAGACTATCGAGAAAATGTGAGATGCATATTATCAACACTTGAAAATTAAAGTCATGATTTTTTATGAATAATAATAGAAGAAAAAATTTTAGAATAAGACAGCAAAAAAATAATTTTAGAAGAAGAAATTCTTCTCATAACACAAGCAATGGAAGTAACTTTAACAATGGAAATCTGAATTTTAATAGAAATGGATCAATGAACAATCCTCACAATGTTGAAAAAGCTATGCAAAAGTTTCAACAATTAGCAAAAGACGCTCAAAGTAGTGGTGATCCAGTTTTAGTAGAAAATTATTTACAACATGCCGATCATTACTCCAGAAGATTATCTGAGTTAAATGAAAGAAATAAAGAAAATTCTAGGACTGACAAAAATAACACCTCAGAAAATATTACCTCATTGGCCGATAATAAAGTTCAAACTAAGTAATCTTCAAATTATCGAAGATCAGAAAGTTTAAGATCAATTTTTATTCTCTCCAATTCAAATTCTTCTCTTTCTTTTCCTTTTAAAATTTTTCCAGATGGTAATTTTAATTTTTGTGAGTTAACTTTTTTTCCATTTACTATAACTTCATAATGAAGATGTGGGCCAGTAGATAGTCCTGTTGAGCCTACATATCCTATGATCTGTCCTTGTCTAACTCTTCTACCTTCCTTAATTCCTTTGGCAAAACTTTTCATATGAGCGTAAACAGTTTGGTAAGTAGAATTATGTTTAATCTTTACACAATTACCGCCTCCACCACACCATCTAGCTCTTGTAATTTTTCCTGCACCTGATGCCATAATAGGAGTTCCACTTGGTGCCGCAAAATCTGTTCCTCTGTGCATTTTGTTGTAACCTAAAATAGGATGCTTCCTCATTCCAAACGAAGAGGACAATCTTGCCCCATTGATAGGTGTTTTCATCAAAGATTTTACAATACTTTTTCCTTTTAAATCATAAAAACCCATATCAGTTCCGTCATTAAAATTGTAAAGATTTATTTCTTCTCCATTAACAAACATAGACGCATAAACAATTTTTCCCGTATCCCTTACTTTTTCATTATCGTCTTCAAATCTTTCATAAAGTATTTCAAACCAATCACCTTTTCTGATATCTCTTTGGAAGTCTACTTCGAAACCAAAAATTCTAGCAAATTCAACAATAACATTTGGTTCTAGACCCGCATTTACAGCTGAACTATACAAATTATTTTTTATCTCATTTTTCACAACCACTTCTTTTTTGTAAAGTTTCAATACATTTTCTTTTACTATGAAATTATTTTGGCTTTTTCTTATTTCTATACTTAAAGTATTATTTACAGGGTAAACAATATTTATGACAGAATTTGATCCATCATTTAATTTTTTCATTACAAGAGAAAGCTGTCTACCTGCGTAAATATTAGTAAGTTTTTTTTGTTTTAGACTATTTGATATATTTTTAATATCCTCTTTGTTTATAGAAAGATCTTTAAGTATTTTTTCTATAGAGTCATTATTTTGAATTATATATTTGACCTCTCTATAAGGACTATTAATTTTCGAGATGAAATAATTACTTAAATTTGAAAATTCTTTAGAATTTACTACTTCTCCTAAATTTTGACTTTCTAACTTTTTCTTCTCATTATTGAAATGTAAAGTAAGACCTAAAATTGAAAAAATAATTAGAATAGAGCAAAAATAAGTAAAATATTTCCAATAAATCAATTTGTTTGTTTCTAAAGTGTTCTTAGAGTGTTTAGATACCTTTAAAATTTGATTAAAAAATCGATTTAGCGCCATAGTTGTTTTCTATAAAAATTATAACGAGTTTGCAACGTTGACAGCAGAAAAAAGCTTAAATTTATTGACTTTTATTGCCAATATACGCCTTGACTTATCACATATTTGTAATAAAAACACCGCTCACCTCTACGTAAACATTTTTAAACAGCGCCGGAGGTGTGTAGATTTTAACGTAAAATCTTAGCTTTTTTAAATTGTAAACTTAAGAAGAGAAGTGTGGACGGCTAGGTTAATAAAGAAATTGTCGTACACGCTTTAACGAAAAATAACTTTATTTACCATAAAGTTATTAAAGCTAGTGTGCGCCGTTATTAAACTTGAGAGTTTGATCATGGCTCAGAACGTACGCTGGCGGCACGCCTAACACATGCAAGTCGAACGCAGTAGCAATACTGAGTGGCAAACGGGTGAGTATAATGTGGGAATCTGCCTTTTGGTTTGGAATAACACGGGGAAACTTGTGCTAATACCGAATAAGCCTTTACAGGGAAAGTTTTAACGCCGAAAGATGAGCCCGCACTTGATTAGCTAGTTGGTAAGGTAAAAGCTTACCAAGGCAATGATCAATAGCTGTTCTTAGAGGAAGACCAGCCACATTGGGACTGAGACACGGCCCAGACTCCTACGGGAGGCAGCAGTGGGGAATCTTGCACAATGGGGGAAACCCTGATGCAGCGATGCCGCGTGAGTGAAGAAGGCCTTTGGGTTGTAAAACTCTTTCGTCGGGGAAGAAAATGACTGTACCCGAATAAGAAGGTCCGGCTAACTTCGTGCCAGCAGCCGCGGTAATACGAAGGGACCTAGCGTAGTTCGGAATTACTGGGCTTAAAGAGCTCGTAGGTGGTTAAAAAAGTTGATGGTGAAATCCCAAGGCTCAACCTTGGAACTGCCATCAAAACTTTTTAGCTAGAGTGTGATAGAGGTAAGTGGAATTTCTAGTGTAGAGGTGAAATTCGTAGATATTAGAAAGAACACCAAATGCGAAGGCAACTTACTGGGTCACTACTGACACTGAGGAGCGAAAGCATGGGTAGCGAAGAGGATTAGATACCCTCGTAGTCCATGCCGTAAACGATGTGTGCTAGACGTTGGAAATATATTTTTCAGTGTCGCAGCGAAAGCATTAAGCACACCGCCTGGGGAGTACGACCGCAAGGTTAAAACTCAAATGAATTGACGGGGACCCGCACAAGCAGTGGAGCATGTGGTTTAATTCGAAGATACGCGCAGAACCTTACCAACACTTGACATGTTCGTCGCGAGCCTAAGAGATTAGGCTTTTCAGTTTGGCTGGACGAAACACAGGTGCTGCATGGCTGTCGTCAGCTCGTGTCGTGAGATGTTGGGTTAAGTCCCGCAACGAGCGCAACCCCTACTTTTAGTTGCCACCATTTAGTTGGGCACTTTAAAAGAACTGCCAGTGATAAGCTGGAGGAAGGTGGGGATGACGTCAAGTCCTCATGGCCCTTATGTGTTGGGCTACACACGTGCTACAATGGCACTTACAATGGGAAGCGAAGAGGCGACTCTAAGCTAATCCCTAAAATGTGTCTCAGTTCGGATTGTACTCTGTAACTCGAGTGCATGAAGCTGGAATTGCTAGTAATCGCGGATCAGCGCGCCGCGGTGAATACGTTCCCGGGTCTTGTACACACCGCCCGTCACACCATGGAAGTTGGTTACACCTTAAGGCAAAGCTTATACCTTTGACTACGGTACGATCAGCAACTGGGGTGAAGTCGTAACAAGGTAGCCGTAGGGGAACCTGCGGCTGGATTACCTCCTTTCTAAGGAAGACCAAAAATTTCATTTGGTCTTAAAAAATTAAGTTAATGTGGCCGTCCGCATTTCTCTTCTTAAAAAGTGTCTCATAAATGCTAGGGGCCGGTAGCTCAGGTGGTTAGAGCGCACCCCTGATAAGGGTGAGGTCGGACGTTCGAGTCGTCCTCGGCCCACCAAATTCATGGGGGATTAGCTCAGCTGGGAGAGCGCCTGATTTGCATTCAGGAGGTCAGCGGTTCGATCCCGCTATCCTCCACCATTTTTGATACTTTAAGCTTTTTTAAATCGTAAATACAAATATCAATTTTGATTGTTTTATAAACAATCAAAAATATCTATATCCGATTGTTCAAATTAAAGAACAATCTATAAATATTCGAATAGATGAATATTTTAAAAAAAATTTAATTTATACAGAAAATTATTTTCTGTGCATAAATCAAGCGTTTAAGGGCGTATGGCGGATGCCTAGGCACTGAAAGGCGATGAAGGACGTGGTATACTGCGATAAGTTTCGGGGAGCTGTATGCAGGCTTTGATCCGAAAATTTCCGAATGGGACAACCCACCACTTTTTGTGGTACTTCAAACTGAATTCATAGGTTTGAAGAGCTAACCCGGAGAACTGAAACATCTAAGTAACCGGAGGAAAAGAAATCAATTGAGATTCCGTTAGTAGTGGCGAGCGAAAGCGGAATAGGCCAGTAGCGATATTAAGATAATCTAAATAGTTTGGAAAAACTAACCATAGAGGGTGATAGTCCCGTAGGAGTAAAGCTTAATATTGTTCTTGAGTAGAGCGGGACACGTGCAATCTTGTTTGAATTTAGGGGGACCACCCTCTAAGCCTAAATACTCTTCAGTGACCGATAGTGAACTAGTACCGTGAGGGAAAGGTGAAAAGAACCCCTATTAGGGGAGTGAAATAGAACCTGAAACCGTATGCCTACAAACAGTCGAAGCTCTTTTTAGAGTGACGGCGTACCTTTTGTATAATGGGTCAGTGACTTAATTTGTCCAGCAAGCTTAAGCCGTAAGGTGTAGGCGTAGCGAAAGCGAGTCTTAAATGGGCGCAAGTTGTATGAATTAGACCCGAAAACGAATGAGCTTACCATGAGCAGGTTGAAAGCAGGGTAACACTTGCCGGAGGACCGAACCAGTTGACGTTGAAAAGTCTTTGGATGACTTGTGGTAAGGGGTGAAAGGCCAACCAAATTCGTAGATAGCTGGTTTTCCGCGAAAACTATTTAGGTAGTGCGTTGAGTAAATTGATGTTTGGAGGTAGAGCACTAAAGGGGCTAGGGGAGAGAAATCTTTACCAACCCTCATAAAACTCCGAATGCCAAACATTTTACCTCAGCAGACAGACTGTGGGTGCTAAGGTCCATGGTCGAAAGGGAAAAAGCCCAGATCACCAGATAAGGTCCCCAAATCATGATTAAGTGTGAAAGGATGTGGAGATTCCTTAACAGCCGGGAGGTTGGCTTAGAAGCAGCCATCCTTTAAAGATAGCGTAACAGCTCACCGGTCTAATAGAGTTTCTGCGCCAAAGATGTAACGGGGCTAAAATCATGTACCGAATCTGTGGATTTACAATTTCTTCGGAAATTGTATCTGGTAGCGGAACGTTCTGTAAGCCTGTAAAGAGATACCCGTGAGGGATCTTGGAGGTATCAGAAGTGCGAATGCTGACATAAGTAACGATTAACAGAGTGAAAAACTCTGTCGCCGAAAATCCCAGGGTTCCTGCGCAAGGTTAATCCGCGCAGGGTTAGTCGGTCCCTAAGACGAGGGCGAGAGCCGTAGTCGATGGAAACAAGGTTAATATTCCTTGACCCGATGGAAGTGACGGATTTTGTAAATTGTTAACTCTTATTGGATTGAGTTAGCTGTGAAGAAGTCCCAGGAAATAGCTCCATCATAGGACCGTACCCTAAACCGACACAGGTGGATTATTAGAGTATAATTAGGCGCTTGAGAGAATGATGTTGAAGGAACTCGGCAAAATGCCTCTGTAACTTCGGAAGAAAGAGGACCCATTTTTAGGCAACTAATCTTGGGTGGCACAAGCTAGGGAGATGCGACTGTTTATCAAAAACACAGGGCTCTGCTAACACGTAAGTGGATGTATAGGGTCTGACGCCTGCCCGGTGCTGGAAGGTTAATGCGATGAGTGCAAGCTCATTTCTGAAGCCCCAGTGAACGGCGGCCGTAACTATAACGGTCCTAAGGTAGCGAAATTCCTTGTCGGGTAAGTTCCGACCTGCATGAATGGCGTAACGATATCTCCGCTGTCTCCAACATCAACTCAGTGAAATTGAATTCTCCGTGAAGATGCGGAGTTCCCGTGGTTAGACGGAAAGACCCCGTGCACCTTTACTACAACTTTATATTGGTGTTAGGAATGATATGTTTAGCATAGGAGGGAGACTTTGAAGTTTTGGCGTCAGCTGAAATGGAGTCACCAGTGAAATACCTCTCTTATTATTCTTGACATCTAACTGCTAGCCGTAATCCGGCAGCAAGACATTGTATGGTGGGTAGTTTGACTGGGGCGGTCGCCTCCCAAAAAGTAACGGAGGCGTGCGAAGGTAGGCTCAGAACGGTCAGAAATCGTTCGTAGAGTGCAATGGCATAAGCCTGCCTGACTGCGAGACTGACAAGTCGAGCAGAGTCGAAAGACGGTCATAGTGATCCGGTGGTTCTGAGTGGAAGGGCCATCGCTCAACGGATAAAAGGTACGCCGGGGATAACAGGCTGATACCCTCCAAGAGTCCATATCGACGAGGGTGTTTGGCACCTCGATGTCGGCTCATCACATCCTGGGGCTGGAGCAGGTCCCAAGGGTTTGGCTGTTCGCCAATTAAAGTGGTACGTGAGCTGGGTTCAGAACGTCGTGAGACAGTTCGGTCCCTATCTGCCATGGGTGTAGAAGAATTGAGAGGATTTGTCCCTAGTACGAGAGGACCGGGATGAACATACCACTGGTGGACCGGTTGTAGCGCCAGCTGCAGTGCCGGGTAGCTAAGTATGGACAAGATAACCGCTGAAAGCATCTAAGTGGGAAACTTACCTCAAAACTAGTTCTTCCTATAGAGCCGTAGTAGACCACTACGTTGATAGGCTGGGTGTGGAAGCGCGGTAACGCGTGGAGCTGACCAGTACTAATAGCTCAATTGGCTTGATTTATGCACTGAAAAAAATTTTTTGTAAAAAAATAATTAATTTTCATCTAAACATTTATAATATTACAAATCTCTTATTAATCTTTAATTAGTTGACGATACTAGTTCATACATTTAATTTGTAATTATGGATATAATTGGAATAATACCAGTTAAAGGAAACTCAGATAGAGTAAAAAAAAAAAATTTAAGAAAGTTTGCCAACACAAATCTCTTTGAACTTAAATTATCACAATTAAAAAAAACAACTAAATTCAAAAGTTTTATTGTCTCCTCTGAAAATAAAAAAGTCTTAAGAATTGCTGAAAAAAAAGGTTTTCAGACACATCTCAGAGATCCATATTATTCAACTAGCAAAGTGCCAATGAGTGAAGTTTACAGCTATATAGCCTCTAGCATTGACTCTAAATATGTTGCTTGGATTAATGTCACAAATCCTTTAGCTGAGGCAAAAGTGTATGACAAAGCAGTAACAATTTTTAATAAAGTTAAAACCAAACATGATTGTTTATTAAGCGCAGTAAATAATTATGAAAATTATTTTTATAAAGGTAAACCTATTAATTTTAAACCAACTCCTTGGCCGAGATCTCAAGACTTGAGACCATTAATATCTCTTCCATTTGTAATCAATATTCTTTTAAGAAAAAATTTAATTAAATGGGGATCATGTGTTGGAAAAAAACCTTTTTTTTACAAATTAGATCCAGTCATTAGTACTGATATTGATAACAAACACAACTTTGATTTTTGTGAAATGATTTACAGAAAAAGAAAATATAGATCATGATTTCAAACGTAAAAAAAAATAAAATAAATCTTTTTGAACTTAAAAGTAAAAAAGATTTAAAAAATGTAGAAAATATTTTCGATAAATTTTTAAAAAAAAACATATTTAAAAAAAAATATTTTTCAAAAGCAAGAAAGTGTGCTTGTGGGAGTAAAAAATATATAAATAATTTTAAAATTGGGTTATTCAAATACGTAAAATGTAAATGTAATACGTATTTCGTTGACCCTATGCCAAATGATAACTTCCTAAAAATCATTTATTCCGAAAAAGGACCTTACTCAATTTATAGAAAAAAATTTTTAGAAAATAAGAATAAAAAGAAGATTAGAATTGGAAAAATAAACAAAAGGAAGGCAGCACAGATTTCAACGATTTTAAAAGATAAAAAAAAATATATATTAGATTTTGGATGTGGTGACGGATCTTTTCTAAAGACATGTAAAAAAAATGGATTTAAAAATCTTTTTGGAGTAGATACAAAATATAGTAAACCCTACAAAAAAAATGGTGTTTTTTTTTCAAATTCTCTGAAAAATTTAAAAGTTACAAAAAAATTTGACTGTATAGTTCTTTGGGGTGTGCTTGAACATTTGAATGACCCAATTAATTTCTCAAAAAATATATTTAAATATTTAAAAAAAGGAGGATACATTTTTATAGAGGTTCCAAGCGCAGATTCTTTATTAATGACAGTTTTAAGCTTGTTTAAGATACGAGTAGATAGGTTTATTGAACCAGGACGGCATCTATATTTTTTTTCTAAACAATTTTTCTATATTTTTTCTAAAAGATTAAAACTTAATATAATAGATTTAGAAACTAACGGACTTGATCTACAAACTTTGATCGGTCCAACTAATGATAAATTAACAAAAAGATTATTAATGATACAAAACACAATTGATAAAATTAATTTTTCAGATCACTACAGAGCTGTATTTCAAAAAAAATAATGAAAATAAATTTTTTTTTAAATCAAACTATAAAAAAAAAAATTTCAAAACATGGAAAGGCAAATTTAATACTTTCTGGTGGAACGTCCACAATAGGAGTTTATAAGATGCTGTCAAAACAAAAACTACCTTGGGAAAAAGTATTTGTTTATCTTTTAGATGAGAGAATTGTTTCAAAAAAAAATATAAATTCAAATTATGGCAGTTTAAAAAAAATATTTTCAAAAAATTCTAAAATAAAAATTGTAGATCTTATCGAAATTTATAAAAAAAAAAATTTTTTAGATTTGAGCAAAAAATTTAAAAAATGTAGTCCAATTTTAATTATGGGTATAGGATCAGATGGACATATTGCTTCTATTTTTAAAAATTCAAAAATATTTGCGAAAGCTACAAAGAAACTTGGAAAAAAAAAAATACTTAAAACCGAAAAAAAAATTGGATCACCTCCTTTTAAACGGATTACAATGAACTTCCCTTTGATTTTAATGTCAGAAAAAATTATTGTTGTAGCTCAAAATAAAAATAAAAAAAAATTGCTTTACAAAATTATGAACAATGATTCATTTTACAGTAATACAGCTGCAAACATTTTATTAAAGACAGCAAAGTCGAAAATAATGATTTTTAATGGAATAAAACTAAAATCCTTGCAAAACTTTAAATATAAAGTTTAAATTTTCTTTACATTTGGGGTCAAATTATATAATTGTTCAACTATTGAACGATGAAAAAAAATGTTTTAGTTCTTGGTGGTTCAGGATTTATTGGTTCTCACGTAGCCGATGCCTTGACTGACAAAGGTTTCAAAGTCACAATAGTAGACAGGACGAAATCAAAATGGATAAAAAAAAGCCAAACTTTTTTTAAAGGTGATATTTGTAACCCTCAAAAGTTTGCCTCTATAATTAAAAAAAGTCAGTACGTTTTTAATTTTGCTGCAATTGCAGATATTGCGGAGTCAAATAATAATGCTGAAGCTACAGTTAACATAAATGTTCTAGGTTTAGTAAAGATTTTAAAGTTATGTGTAAAATATAAAATAAAAAAATATATTCATGCAAGCACAGTTTACGTATCAGGTGAACATGGAGGATTTTATAAAGCAAGTAAACTATCTGCTGAGTCCTACGTAAAAGAATTCTATAAACTAAAAAAGTTGAAATATTGTATTTTGAGATACGGAACATTGTATGGACCGAGGGCAAATTCAAATAATGGGATGTATGCTCTTATAGAGGATGCATTGAAAAAAAAGAAAATTATTTATTCAGGAAATCGTGAGTCAATGAGAAATTATATTCATGTAATAGATGCTGCGAGAGTATCTGTGGATTCTTTAAATAAAAAATTTGAATGTAAGACTATCATTATATCTGGCTCTGAAAATTACAAAATTGATGAAGTTTTAAAAATTATTTCAGAAATTACAGGTATAAAAAAGATTATTTATGTAAAAAAAAATCAAATTAAAAAATTTACTCATTATTTAAAGACTCCTTATAGTTCTGAAGATGAAGATGATTACTATGCTATGAAATATTCTGATAATCTTAATGTTGATTTAGGGCAAGGTATTCAAAGGCTAGTTAAAGAACTTAAAAAAGTAAAAAAATAATTTTACAAATGAAATTGTTTAACAATTTTTATTTAGATAAAAAAAAAGAATTATTATATCAATTCAAGTTTATATTACAAAATATAGAAAAAATTTTGAAGGAACAATATTTTATTACTTTCAAAAGCAAATTATCAATTTTAACAAATTTACCAGAAAGAATAATTGACCAAGAATTAAAATTGTTTCTGACTTCAAACTTTGATTTTGAGCAAGGTAAATTTAAAGATTTATTTAAACTAAAAAAAATTTTTATACATTCCTTAATTTTTTTTGCTAAACTTTTTTATATAATTATATTTACAAAACAAAAAAAAAAACAGGAAAACCATGATCTAATTATTGATGATGTAACCTCAGCAGAAGTTCCACTTTTAGGCAGTTTACTAGAAAATTTTAAGTCTTATTTACTTATTGGAAAGTTCGAACTTAAAAATAAATATAATTATATAAAACAACCGTCTTTAAAATATTATGATAAAAAACTGGTATTTGGTTTATTATATAAAATATTTATAATTTTCTTTTATACTTTAAAAATATCGATTAAAGAAAAAAGAAATCTTATCCCATTTTTAACTTTTATACTATTTAGATTTCTAAAATACGAAAGTTTATTTTCTTGCTACATTTCAAAATTCTTACTTCAAACTAGACCAACTATGAGGTCTTCTGTTAGAAATTATTTATTTAAAAAAAATGGTGGAAAAGTATCAGGGTGCATTCAAAAAAGCCTTAAAGTATATGGAGGGTGGGATGTATTTCATGACACAGATATTTTATTTTCTAGTGGAGAAGGTAGTTTTATAAATGACTCATTTTTGGGAAATAGAATTAAAAAAGTCGTACCAGTTGGATCTTTATCTCTTGAACAACACTGGCATAAAACAAAAAAAAACAAAACATTAACCTTTGATGTTGTTAATCTTGGATGCAATATTTTAAGTAATTTTAAGGACATTCTTAAAGATAAAAATTTTGACAAAGACTATTACGAACAATTTATTTGGATGGTTAAACTATCTAAAAAATTTCCAAAACTTAGAATATCTATTAAACATCATGCCAGTTTAAAATTACACGATAATAAAGAAATTAAAATAATTGAAAGTTCAAATGTTAAGAGAATTATAAAAGATGAAACTAATGATAAAAATAAATCTTATAATTTTGCCTTCCAAAGTAAGTTCGTTTGCACTTGGTGTTCAATTGCAGCTTACGAACTTATAAGTTTAGGAAAACCTTGTTTCTTTTTAGATCCGAATGGAAAAAACGAATCTTTTTTTCAAAATGATAGTATTAATAATTTTTGGAGGATTAAATCATATGATGAGTTAGAAAGAAGGGTAGTAGAGCTTGTGTTTGAAAAAAAAGATATAAATATTAAAAATTCCAATTATTTTTGTTTAGAAAGTCAAAATGTTTCTAAAAGAATTTATGAGTCGTTTATTAAATATGAAAATATAAATTAAATTAACGTTGACTAAAATAAAATATAAGGGTAGTGTTCAAGAGTTGAACAATGAATTATGAAACCTAACCAAGACTTATTTGACCTTTTAAGAAAAATCGGAAACAAGCCCAAATCTTCCCAAAGAGAGCTTGCTAACGAATTAGGTTTTAGTTTGGGAAAATTAAATTATTGCTTGAAAGCTCTAAAAAATAAAGGTTTAGTAAAAATTAAAAATTTCACAAAAAATCAAAATAAACTAAATTATATTTACGTCCTTACACCAAGAGGCATAACTGCAAAAACAAAACTCACTATTAGTTTCATGAGAAGAAAAATGCAGGAATATGATGAGTTGAAAAAAGAACTTAAAAAATAAATAGATCTATTATGAGAATTATAAGTAGGTTAGATATAAAAAATCATAATGTTATACAACCTATCAACCTCGAGGGATTAAGAGTTATTGGTGACCCAAATAAAATAGGAAAAAAATATTATAAGGAGGGCATAGACGAAATTATTTTAATGGATGCAGTAGCTAGTCTTTACGGTAGGAACAACTTATTTAATACAATAAAACAAATAACGAAAAATATTTTTATACCAATATCAGTTGGTGGAGGGATAAGGTCCATTTCTGACATACAAGAAGCTTTGAATTCTGGTGCAGATAAAGTTGTTATAAATTCTGCAGCAATTAAAAATCCACAATTGATAAGTGAGTCTCAAAAAAAATATGGTTCATCAACAATAACAGTTTCGATTGATACCAGAAAAGATAAAAATGATAATGATTGGAAAATATTTACTAATTCTGGAAAGGAAAAAATAAATATCTCTTTAAAAGATTGGATACAAGAGGTTCAAAAACTGGGAAGTGGAGAGCTTTTGATAACTTCAATAGACCAAGCAGGTACAAAAAGAGGATTTGATTATGAACTTATAGAATATTTACAAAAAATAAAATTAAAAATACCATTGATCTTTTGCGGAGGATGTTCAGGATTAAATGATATCAAAAATATTAAGAAATATTTGCGAGATGATGATGGTATAAGCATATCGTCTATTTTGCATTATAACATTGTAAAAATAAAGAATATTAAGAGAGAAATATTATGAACAATTATTATTCCTTGTCAAAAAAGCTTCTTTTTATAATAAATAAAAGATTTGTTAATATATCATTCTTAATAATTTTATTTCTGTTCGGAAGTTTTTTAGAATTAATGAGTTTAGGAATTATTTTTCCGTATATTAAACTCTTAGTAGAACCTGAAAAAATTAATTTTTTACAAAATATAAACTTTATAAATTCTCTATCTTTTCAGGAGTATTTTATATTTATTACTTCAATATTAGTTATTCTATTTTTTTTTAAAACTATTATGTCAGTATTAATTAAATGGTTAACAATTAGATTTTCTCAACAACAACTTAAAATTTTACAAGTTAATCTAATGGCTGCTTATCAAAACATGAATTATTTAGATTACACGAGTCGAAACAAATCAGAATATATAAGAAATCTGAGAGAATTTTCTATAGACTGTTTGCAAGGAATAGAGTCTTTATTGAGATTAGTAAGTGAAGGAATTGTTGTTATTTCAATTTCAGTGTATTTAGCTTTTGTAAATTTTTATGCCTTTATGTCATTATCTTTAATGATTGGATGTGTTTATTTAATATTTAATATACCTCTCAAAAAAAAATTAATTGAATTTGGTAAATTAAAAAATGATGGAAGAAAAACTATTTATCAAAATATAACAGAAGCATTTAATGGTTTTAAAGAACTAAGAGTATTATCAAAAGAAATTTTTTTTAGAAATCTCATTGCAGACGGAGCCAAAAAAGTGTGTGATAATGAGACAAAAGCAGCTTTAATTGCTGTGCTCCCAAGGTATATCTTTGAATTATTAATCGTATTTTTTGTTATTTTTTTTATTTCAATATCTATATTTAAAGGTAATGAACTTAATTTGATTTTACCTACAGTAGGAGTATTTGCTGTTGCAGGTTTGAGAATTTTACCTGCTGGATCAGAAATTATGGCACAAATATCGAGACTCAATTATGTAACTAATGGCGTGAATATTACTTATAATGACTTAAAAAATTATAAAGAAGCAGAAAATGTTAGTAAAAAATTAGAATTAAAAGAAGGTCAAAATTTTTCATCAATTGAATTAAAAAATATTACATTTAAATATCCTTCTTCGAAGAGTGACATCTTTAAAAATTTAAATTTTAAAATCAAGAAAAATCAATTCATTGGAATAATTGGAGAGTCAGGAATTGGAAAATCTACTTTAATTGATATTTTACTTGGATTAATTAAACCTCAAGATGGAAAAATTATCTTAAATAATGATATAAATTTCAAATCTATAAAAGATTGGAATGGAAAAATCGCTTATTTACCTCAAGACGATTTAATTTTAGATCATGATTTAAAAACCAATATTTCTTTGTCTTACAAAAAAAGTGATCAAGATTTAGATAAGATTAAAGAATCAATTGCAAAATCAAATTTAGAGCAAATGATAGACAATTTACCAAATGGACTAGATACTAAAATAGGTGAAAATGGAGTGAGGCTTTCTGGTGGGCAAAATAAAAGAATTTCTATAGCTCGAGTATTTTATCACAACAAAGATATTGTAATTATGGATGAAGCTACTAGTTCATTAGATGTTGATACTGAAAAAAATATCGTTGAACAATTTGGCCTATTAAAAGGCAAGAAAACTGTAGTTTTAATTACTCATAAACAAAAAACGTTAAAATACTGTGATGCAATATTTGAAATTAAAAATCAGCAACTTCTCGAAAAAAAATTATGAAAAAAATTGCAATATTAGATTACGGATTAGGAAATATTTTAAGTCTTAAGTATTCTTTAAATTATTTAGGATATAAATGTTTTTTAGCAAGCGAGGTTAAGAACAATTCTTTTGATTGCCTTATTATTCCTGGAGTAGGTTCTTATTCTTACGCTATGAGTTTAATTAAAAATAAACAATTAAATTTTATTAAAAAAGCTGTAACAAATGATATTCTTATAATAGGCATTTGTTTAGGTATGCAAATTATGTCTTCGAGTGGATTAGAGGGTGGAAAAAGTAAAGGGTTATCTTTAATTCCTGGACTCACATCAAAAATAAAAACTAAAGGCAAAGATAAACTTCCTAGAGTTGGCTGGAAAGAAACTTTTTTTGTTAAAAATAGTTTGTTTTCTGAGTTTAATAATCAAAAGTTTTATTATGTACACTCTTATAAAGTAGAAATTAAAAAAAAAAATAACTTAATAGGACACACTTTTTATAATAAATCCAAAATTACCTCTGCTGTAAACGATAAAAACATTTTCGGTTTTCAATTTCACCCTGAGAAAAGTGGAGAAGTGGGGCTTGAATTATTAAAAAAATTAATACAAAGATATTAAATGAGAAAAAATTTTTCATTATACGGATTACCAGATAAGGTTGAATTTTGTTCAGTTTGCGTAATGTCGAACCAAAAACCAAATTCTATAATTGAATTTAGAGGCGGGAAAGAAGGTGTTGATAAAAAACGAACTGGAATTAGTTTTTCAGATAACGTTTGTAGCGCTTGTAATTATGCAAAAGAAAAAGAAAAAATTAATTGGAATGAAAGAGAGAAAAAACTTAAAAAATTATTATCCAAATACAGAAAAAAAAATGGTTATGATGTTTTAGTCCCTTCTAGCGGAGGAAAGGATAGTTCATTTGCTGCACATATTCTTAAATATAAATATGGCATGAATCCATTAACAATTACTTGGGCGCCAAACATGTTTACCAAAATTGGATGGAAAAATTTCAGTTCATTGTCAAATATTGGAGGTATTGATAATATTCTTTATACGCCAAATGGAATACTGCACAGACAACTTACAAAATTAGCTTTTGAAAACTTAGCGCATCCTTTTCAACCATTTATAGTTGGGCAAAAAGTAATTGGACCTAAGTTAGCTGAAAAATTTAATATTCCACTTATAATGTATGGTGAAAATCAAGCAGAGTATGGAAATGATATAAACGATAATAAGTCTTCTCAAATGAGTAACAAATTTTTTTCAGTTAAAGATATTAAAGAAATAAAGTTAGGTGGTATGAAAGTAAAAGACATTATTAATCAAAATAAATTTAAAATAAAAGAATTTGAGCCGTACATACCTACGCCAATATCAAGTATAAAAAAAAAGAATATTCAAGTCCATTATTTAGGATATTTTATCAAGTGGGATCCCCAAGAATGCTTCTATTACGCTTCTGAAAATACAGGTTTCAGTCCAAACTCTGAACGTACTCAAGGGTCTTATTCTAAGTATTCAAGCATAGATGACAAAGTTGATTGGTTTCATTGGTATACAATGTTTATTAAATTTGGATTTGGTAGGGCAACGACTGACGCATCACAAGAAATTCGAAATAAAAAAATAACTAGGGAGGAAGGTATTAATTTAGTTAGAAAATATGATAGTGAATTCCCATCTCAATATTTCAGGGATTTCTTGGACTATATATCTATTGATGAGAAAAAATTTTACAAAATTATTGACGACCATAGATCACCACATTTATGGAAATTTTCTAACAAAAAATGGAGGTTAAAAAAACAAATTTGACAATGGGTTAAAAAATGTTAAATTTAAACCATTTTAAATACGTTCAATTATTGAACGTCGACTAATATTTTGATAATATAATTGTTATGATTGATATAAACTTCTTTAAAAAGTCTTACGATTTAAAAAAGAAAATCGTTAGCAACTCTCTTTCCAAATCAAACGTCGACGACATAACTGCAGAACTTGAATATATAAGAGACAAAAATCCTTTCATATATAACATTGAAACTACTAATTATTGTAATATGAAATGTGTGATGTGTCCAAGGACGATGTTTATGACAAGAAAAAATATTTGGATAGATGATGAACTTTTTGAAAGAACTACTGATAAAGTCAAATTACATACAGATCAAAATCTAAATGAATTTTGGAATTGGGTTGAAAATGAATATAAACAACCAGTCGAAGAAGTTTCGGAAAACGGTTTTTATTTTTCAATAATTTCTAGACATTTAGTTTTACACGGTTTTGGTGAACCATTTTTAGACAAAAAATTAATACAGAGACTAGAAATTTGTAAAAGAAAAAAAATTCCTACTTATTTTTCATGCACGCCAGCAACTATGACTGTAGAGAAAGCAAAAAAAGCAATGGACGCTGGATTAGGTGTTTTGAAATTTTCTTTGGATGCAATGGAGGAAAAAAAAATACAATCAATTCGAGGCAAAAGAGCAAACTTTAAAGACTCTATAGATAAAATAATGCAACTTATAGAGTATAAAAAAGAAAAAAATTTAAAAACAATTTTAGTTCCCTGCATGATAGATCTTTCGACAGATAAAACAGATGGAGAGATGCATAAAGAATTTCTAAAGTTTTGGAAAGACAAAGATGTTTTTGCTTATATTAAAAGTCAAGATAATAGATGGCTTTATGAAAATGATAAGGATATGAAAAATAGATCACATTACAGTAGACAATATTGTGAATACCCTTGGTTATCATTAACGGTTATGGCAGATGGAAACGTTGTTCCTTGTACTCAAGTTTCTAATAGTGAATTAGTTTTAGGTAATGTTAACGAAACTCCGCTAGAAGAAATATGGAACGGAGATAAATATAAAAAATTAAGAGAGATGCATGTCACTGGCAAATTTCCAAAAGGTCATAAATGTAATGAAAAATGTGATATGAAAAAATTGTATCAATATTTATCTTAAATTTAAAAGCATGTTGAAAAAACCAACTTTTAAAATTAGCAATAGGCTAATAGGATATGATCACAAACCTCTTATTATTCCTGAAATGGGAATTAATCATGGGGGCTCTATCGAAGTAGCTTTCAAAATAATAGATGCTGCTAAAAGGGCTGGAGCTGAAATAATAAAACATCAAACTCATATCCCTGAAGATGAAATGTCTTCAGAAGCAAAGTTTATCAAGCCTGGAAATTCTAATAAAAGCATTTATGATGTAATATCAAAAAATAGTCTTTCTGAGGAAGAAGAGTATAAACTATTTAATTATACAAAGAAAAAAAAATTAATTTATCTCAGCACTCCATTTAGTAGATTAGCAGCAGATCGATTAAAAAAATTTGGGGTTAAAGTTTTAAAAATAGGGTCAGGGGAATTTAATAATTTTCCATTAATTAGTCACATAATTAATTTTAAAAAACCTATCATTATTAGTACTGGTATGCATTCATTAGAAAGTGTTAAAAAAATTGTCAATTTTTTAAATAAAAAGAGAGCAAAGTTTGTCCTATTGCATACAACAAATTTATACCCAACACCCGACCATTTAGTGAGATTAAATAGTTTGGTAGAACTTCAAAAAACTTTTCCAAAGCAAGTTATAGGATTATCCGACCATACTGGAACTAATTATTCTTCTTATGGCGCAGTAGCATTAGGTGCCTCAATAATCGAAAAACACTTTACAGATCATAATAATAGGAAAGGGCCTGATATTAGTGCTTCTATTGATGAAAAAAATTTAAAAGAACTGATTGTCGGGTGTAATAAAATATTTCTTCAACGTGGGGGCAACAAAGGCCATTTAAGTCAAGAACAAGTTACTCGAAATTTTGCTTTTGCCTCAGTAGTTGCGATAAGGAAGATAAAAAAGGGTGAAATTTTTTCTAAAAAAAATATTTGGGTGAAAAGACCGGGTACAGGCCATTTTAAAGCAAAAGAATTTTATAAAATTTTAGGAAAAAAATGTAAAAAGAATATTGAGGAAAATATTCAGCTTAAAAAGGCCCACGTCTATGGTTAAAAAGATTATTTTTGTTACGGGAACAAGAGCAGATTTTGGAAAAATAAAATCAACAATTAAAAGATTAAAAAAAAACAAAAATTACAAAATTACAATTATCGTAACAGGAATGCATTTAATGCAGAAATATGGCTCTACTTATTTAGAAATAAAAAAGTCTTTTCCTCACACTGATATTAGAAAATTTAAAAATCAGAAAAATTATCAATCTCAAGATTTAATATTATCAAATACAATAAACAAAATTTCTCCTTTATTAAAAAAGATTTCACCTGATATGATAATAGTTCATGGGGACAGAGTGGAGTCATTAGCAACTGCAATAGCTGGATCATTTAATAATTTTTTAATTGCTCACATTGAGGGGGGAGAAGTATCGGGTACTATAGATGAACACATCAGGCACTCGATTTCTAAATTGGCTCATTTACACTTTGTATCAAATACTGATGCTAAAAAAAGATTGTTACAATTAGGTGAGCTCCCACAAAGTATATTTGTAACTGGTTCACCCGAAACTGATATAATGAAATCAGTAAATTTGCCATCAATTAAGTCAGCGAAGAAAAGATATAATTTAGATTTTAAAAAATATTCACTTATTATTTACCATCCTGTTACAACAGAACAAAGACACAAAATAATATCTGAGGTAAATTGTTTAATAAAGTTTATAAAAAGAGTAAATTCTAATTTCATTTTAATTTACCCTAATAACGATCCTGGCAATGAAATAATTATAAAGAAATATTTAAAAAATTTTAAAAAAAATAAAAAAATTAAAATTTTTAAATCACTTAGATTTGAGTATTACCTTACTTTTCTATTGAACTCTAATTTTATTATTGGAAACTCAAGTTCGGGGGTAAGGGAAGCACCATTCTTTGGTGTACCTACAATTAATCTGGGACTAAGACAGAAAAACAGAAACAATGCTCAAAGCATATTTGATAGCAAATTTTCCTTAAATAACATGATGAAAATTTTTCAAAATTTTAAAGATAAAAAATTCAAAAAATCAAAAATTTTTGGAGATGGTAAAAGTTCTGAGAAAATAAATAAAATTTTAAAAAAGCAAAATGTTTGGAATATATCAAGACAAAAATACTTACAAACAATTAAAAAATAATTTATTTAAATGAAAAAAAAGGTATTAATTATTCTCTGGCCATACAGATTTAGAAAATTTGATTATATTAGATATGAACTTAATAAACTAGAGCGAGAAAAGAATTTTCAAATACTTGTTCATGAACTTATCGATATATTTTATCCGCATTTTAAAAAAGCTTATAAGTCTAATTTCAAGTATAAAAATAAAAAAACTTATAAATCATTAAAAAAATGGAAATATGATTTTGATAAAATTTTAAAGGACAAAAATACCAAAAAAATGATAATAAAACATGGTATTAAAGGAAATAATTTAAACGAATTTCTAATTAACTACTATTTAAAAAAAGCAAAAATTGATTTAATCGAAGTCTTTGGAAAAGGATTTCCTGGACGTTTTTTGTATAATAAACAACAATCAAAAATTTCGATAATGGCGAGTTTAGTATTAAAAACCCTCATTAAATTGAAAAATCCTTTTGAATTTATTTTTTTTACTAAAAAAATAATTTTTCTATTTTTAACAAAAATTTTTTGTAAAAGAAAAAAATATGCAATGGTAGGAGGCTTGGGACAAATAAAAAATCTAAAAAAAATAAAATTAAATAAAATTATAATGGCAAATTCCTTTGATTACACAACTTTTTTAAGCTCAAAACAAAAAAAGATGAAAAAACTCAACAAATATATTTTGTTTTTAGAAGCACCTACTCCTATCTTTCCTGGGGATGAATTAGTCTACAAAGGGGAAAGTTACGAAGGCACTACTAAAAAAAATTGGGTACCAAGTTTAAACAATTTTTTTAATGAGATTGAGAAAATTTTTAAATGTAAAGTTAAAATTGCAGCTCATCCAAAAGTAAAACACAAAAAAAATCCGAAATATTATGATGGTAGAGAAATATTGAATAAGCCACTTTTTAAAACTGCATATAATGCTAAATTTTTAATTTCTGTATGGTCAACCGGCCATTCATATGCAGTAATGTATAATAAGCCATCTTTATTTATAAAATCTAAAGAGATGACTAATCAATCTTTTTTAACAAGTCAAAAAACTTTTAGCCAGTCAATTGGCTCAGAAATAATTAATATAGATGAAAAAATTGAAAAAAAAAAAATTATTAAAGCTTTAAAAATTGATAAAAAAAAACTCGAAAAATATAGGATGAATTTTTTAACTTCTAGAAAAGACTTTAAACCAAATTATAAAATTATTGGAGAATTAATTAAATAATGAACTCTTTAAAAAAAGATTTAAACAAGCAAAAGATAATAGCTATAATTCTTGCAAAAGGAACTAGCACAGGCTTAAAAAATAAAAATATTCGCCCAATAAACAATAAGCCTCTTATATTTTGGCCAATAAATGCTGCAAAAAAATCTAAATATATAAATCAAGTGGTTGTATCCACGGAGTCGGTAAAAATAAAAAAGGTTGCCCAGAGATATGGAGCTTCAGTTCCTTTCATGAGACCAAAAAATTTAGCTAAATCAAATTCTAGTTCAATTGATGGAGTAATTCATTGCCTAAATCATTTTAAAAAAAATAAAATTGAGTTTGATTATGTTGTTTTGCTAGAACCAACTTCACCGCTCACATCACACAAGGATATTAACAAAGCTTTATCTATATTACACAAAAATAGGAAAAAAGCTTCATCAATAGTTGGAGTTTCGAAAAATATTAGTCATCACCCATCATTTTTAGTAAAAATTCGATCAAATGGAAAATTAAAGCCTTACTTAAAGAAATTTGGCTCAACAATGCGACAAAAAATTTCTCCCTTATATTTCTTTGATGGTTCTATTTATATTTCAAAAGTTGAGACAATTTTTAGAAAAAAAACATTTTATCATGATAACACATTGCCATATGTTACTCATAAATATAAGTCCTTTGAAATAGATGATATAATTGATCATATTTGTGTAGAGGCAATATTTAAAAATAAAAAGAAAATTAAATGATTAAAGCTGGACAAAAACTACTAAAACAAGCAAAAAGAATAATACCTGGAGGAAATCAACTTCTCTCTAAGCGTAGCGAGATGTTTTTGCCAGATTTGTGGCCTGCATATTATAAGTCATCAAAAGGTTGTGTAGTCACTGATTTAAATAACAAAAAATATTATGACTTTGCTGGTATGGGTGTCACCTCGTGTGTTTTAGGCTATGCAGACAAAGATATAAATAGAGCGGTTAATCATGGTTTAAAAAATGGTTCAATGTCTACACTAAACTCACCAGAAGAAGTCGAACTTGCAGAAAAATTAATCAAAATACATAAATGGGCGGACATGGCCAGATTTTCAAAATCAGGAGGAGAAGCTTGCTTAATCGCTATTAGAATAGCAAGAGCTTACTCAAAAAAAGAAAAGATTGCGTTTTGTGGTTATCATGGGTGGCACGATTGGTATATGGCAGCAAATTTAAATAACAAAAAGAATCTTGACGAACAATTACTTCCGGGTCTTGGAAATAAAGGTATATCAAGATCTTTTAAAAATTCTATTTTTTCATTTAATTATAACGATATAGGTTCACTTAAAAAATTATTTTCAAAACATAAGGGAAAAATTGGAATAGTTATAATGGAGCCTATGCGTTTTACAAAACCTAAAAAAAATTTTTTACAAGAAGTAAAAAAACTTGCAAAGAAGAATGGCGCTATTCTAATTTTTGATGAAATAACATCTGGGTTTCATGAAAATTTGGGTGGATTACACTTAAAATTTAAAGTTTATCCAGATATGGCTATTTTTGGAAAAGCATTAGGAAATGGATACCCAATTTCAGCAGTAGTTGGGAAAAGGTCGATTATGAATTTTGCTCAAAGCACATTTATAAGCTCAACTATGTGGACAGAGAGATTAGGTTTTATCGCAGCAATTACTTCATTAAATAAAATGAAAAAATTAAAAGTGCAAAAAAAATTAGTAAAATTTGGAAAAAAAATTAAAAAAGGTTGGCAGAATGCAGCGGAGACCTCAGGAATTAAAATTTCTATTAGTGGTTTAGACGCACTACCAAACTTCAAATTTGAATATAAAAATAAACAAGAAATTTCTACGTATTTTACCCAAGAAATGCTAGAGCTAGGTTTTCTTGCAAAAGAAGCGATAGCGGTTACTAATGCTTACAATAATCAAATCGTAGATAAATATCTTCGTGCAGTAAACAAAGTTTTTAGAAAAATTAATTATTATCAAAAAAATAAATTTAAGTTTCCACTTAAAGGTCCTTTAAAACACTCAACCTTAAAAAGACTAACTTACTATTAAAACTTTAAAATATGAATGATCAGAACTTTTTAAAAATAATTTGTTGTATTTATAAACAAAACTTTAAAAATATTCAAATTTTCTCTAATTTTAAATATCTTTTAGATCTTAAAAAAAAAAAAATAATACTTTTTAAGCCCAGTAAAAATTTTATTGGTATTCTTAAAGTATTCGTTTTTTTATTAACAAATAAAATTAGATTTAAAAAAAATTTTATTATTTTTACAGAAGTTAAGAATGTCATATATGGCCGCAATATTTTCCCTGAATGGACTGGAAGTTACGCTCAATCAGGAATAACTTTAAATTTATATATTTGGATTAAGAATTTTATTTTTAATTTTATACATCTTAAAAACATGAAATGTATCCTTATCGAGAAGTATGATATTTAGGTATAATACTAACAAAAAAACCTGTGTAATTCTTTATCCAAAGAAAGATTTGGTAAAAAAAATTTTTTCAATTAATAAAAATTTTAAAAAAAATGAGATAAATGGAAATTTATGGTATTTAAAGAGTCTTAGGTCAAAACAAGTGAAATTAAAGATAGCCTCTTTTAAAAAAAATTTATTAATAGTTAATTTGCCATTATTTAAAGGTAAACAAATAAATTTTTGGGAAAATATTAGTTTTAACCAAAAATACATTAAAAGAGTGATGGAACATTATCTACAGATTTGGCCTAAAAGAAAATACGTTCCATTTCATGGTGATTTAACTTTTTCAAATTTAATTTTTGGGCAAAACTTCAAAGATGTAAGGATAATCGATTGGGAAAATTTCAAGTCTAAAAATTATGAGTGGGGATTAGATATTTGTTATTTTTTGATTTCTGCAATTAGTTTACCTGCTTTATCAAGAAAAAATTGTCAAATCTTTGAAAATGAAAAGCAAGTTTTTAAAAATTTATGGCAAAGTTTCTTTTTAGAAAAAAAATTTAATTATATAGATAATCCATTTAAATATTTTGAAAAAAAAAAATTAATGAAATCTGATAATTTTATTTTTAAAATACCTAAAAATATGAGAAAAGAAATTTTACAGGTTATAAAGAGTTAAATTTGGGGTGTGTAGTTCAGTGGTAGAACGCTACGTTGACATCGTAGAGGTCATAAGTTCAATTCTTATCACACCCACCACTAAATTTTAATTTTTGTCTTTCTATTTAACTGTGAAATAAGCAAAATTAAAATTATAATCAAATATGTTGAGTTAGAGGTTGTAAAGAAACTGCCCGATGATTTTAATGGGAAAAAAAACATTAAAAAATTAATAACGAAAATTATTTCGATTTCTAATTTGTTTAAAAAAGACTGTTTAAAATTAAATATAATTTTCATAAATATATTTATAAGAAATAACAAAAGTAAAAAAAACCCGACTAGTCCCGTTGATAAAAGCACATCGAGATAGTAATTATGTGGATGAGTCGAACACTTTATAAACTGCATTTTGATACATTTTGAATAAAAATTTTTATATCCTATTCCTAATAATTTATCATTTTTCCAAACAGCTAAAGCATTTCCATACAAATTTCCATGCCCGCTATTATCCATAAATTCTAAAACTTCTTCTTTATTAGATTTTAGTTTCATTAATTTGTTTTTATCTATATTAATTTTGTAAGTATTATAACTTTGGGAAATGAGAGTTTTTACGTTTGATACAAAGGCCCCATAACTATTAAAAGTTTTTTCTTTTGCCCAATCGTTATTGAATATAAATAATGTTAAAAAAAGAAAAGAAATTAAAATACTTAACATCTTTGATTTGAAGTAAATAATTCCATAAAGTGATAAAAAGAAAATCCAAATAACCATAGGCATTCTTTGATAAGTAACTAGCAAAGCTATACTTATTAATGACACAAGAAATCCTTTTAAAATGTTATTTAAAAAATTCTTTTCTTTCAAAAGAGAAAATATTATAAAAACTAGGAAAAACCCAAAGTTTTGAACAAATGACCCAGCAACTCTTTCATCAAAAAAGAAGCTTGTAGCACCATTAGTGCTATTTTTTTGTCCCAAAAGATTATAATTAAAAACATGTTGTATAATTAAATCGATGCATAAAATAAAAAGAATTATAGAAAAAATTTGAAAAACTCTTTGCAAATTTATAATTTCTTTACTAAGTAAATATCCCAAGTAAAAGAAAATTGTAAATCTCAAATAAGATACCGATTTCATTAAGTTTTGCTCATTTACTATTGAAGATAAAATTAAGACACAACTAAAAATAAAAAAAATAAAAATAGATTTATTAAATTCCAATTTAATTTTGTTTTTAATAACAAATATTAGTGAAAAAATTACAAAAAGAATTATATTGAGGTTTACTGCAAGATTGCCTAAAATAATTGATAAAGGAAATAAATAAAACAACCAGTTTATTATATTCTTTAATAATTCAGACTTAATAATTAATTGCATTTATTGTTAATTATAACCCTAAATTTACTGTTTACAAAATTTTGATAAGCGATTATAAGAACGAGCCTGGTGATTATTGCGAAGGGGCCATACCCGATCCCATCCCGAACTCGGAAGTCAAGTCCTTCAGCGCCGATGGTACTTTGTCTTAAGACACGGGAGAGTAGGACATTGCCAGGCTTAAATAATTATGAAAATAGCAAGCTCACTTAAATCATTAAAAAAAAGAGATTTAAACTCTAAATTGGTAAAGCGTAGAGGAAAACTTTACGTGATTAACAAAAAAAATCCGAGATTTAAAGCGCGACAAGGTTAAATATGAGCAACCAAGATTACAAAGATACTTGGAAAGGGTTCACAAAATTTGTATTGTGGGGAACAATAGCAGTTATTGCTATACTAGTAGTTCTTGCAATTACATTACTTTAAAGTCCTAAAATAAATAAATGATAGTTGGTTCAATTATAGAAAATTTGGCAGAAGAAAAAAGAGTTTCACTTACTCCTGAAACTGCAAAGAATATCATAGGCTTAGGATTGAAAGTTTGTATTGAAAAAAATTATGCAACGCACCTAGGTATTGAAGATAGTGAATACGCAAAAGTCGGAGTTGAAATAAAGAATTCCTCTGATGAAGTTATAAATTTAAGTAATGCAATTATTAAAGTTAATTGCCCATCTGAAAATAACATTAATGTTCTTAAAGAAAATACCATTTTAATCGGTATGTTTAATCCATCAAAAAATAAAAATTTAATTGAAAAAATTATCAAAAAAAAGATAAAAATTTTTTCCCTTGAACTATTGCCTCGTATTACAAGAGCTCAATCGATGGATGTATTGTCTTCTCAGTCAAATTTAGCAGGTTACAGGGCTGTCGTTGATTGTGTTGCTGCATTTGAAAAAGCTGTACCAATGATGATGACTGCTGCTGGAACAGTACCAGCTGCTAAAGTTTTAGTAATTGGAGCAGGTGTAGCAGGTTTACAAGCTATTGCTACTGCAAAAAGATTAGGTGCAATCGTTTCAGCGACAGATGTAAGGTCAGCATCAAAAGAACAAGTAGAAAGTTTAGGTGGAAAATTCTTAACTGTTGAGAAATCTGAAGATATGGAAACTGCAGGAGGTTATGCTAAAGAAGCTTCTGATGATTATAAAAAAAAACAAGCTGAAATGATGAAAGAAGCATTAAAAAAAAATGATATTGTTATATGCACTGCATTAATTCCTGGAAAACCTGCGCCTAGAATTTTAACAGAAAATTTAGTTAAACTTATGAAACCCGGATCAATCATTTATGATTTGGCAGCAGAGCAAGGAGGAAATTCTGCCTTTTCAGAAGCTGGAAAAATTAATACTATTGATGGGATTAAAATTATTGGCGTGAAAAGTTTAATGAATAGCTTGCCGCTTACGGCTTCGAGTTTATATGCTAAAAATTTATTTAGCTTCATACGTAATTTGTACAGTAAAGAGAAGAAAAACTTTAATATTAATTTAGAGGATGAAATAATAGAAAAGTCATTAATCAAAGAAATTTAATTATGGAAATAGATCCGTTTATATTTAGATTAAGTATATTTATTTTATCAATTTTTATTGGTTACTATGTGGTATGGAGTGTTACCCCATCTCTTCATACTCCATTAATGTCAGTTACAAATGCTATCTCATCAGTGATTATTGTTGGAGCAATTATTGCAGCTCTTGCAGGTTATTCTGAGAATGTTTTTAACAGCTCAAGTATTTTTGGATATATTGCAATTGTTTTAGCAGCGGTAAATATTTTTGGTGGGTTTTTGGTTACTCAAAGAATGCTTCAAATGTATAAAAAAAAGAAAGATAAAAAGAAATGATATCTTCAAATCTTTCAGCAATTTTTTATTTAGTTTCAGGAATACTATTTATCCTTGCATTAAGAGGGCTGTCATCACCAGACACGTCAAGACAAGGAAATTACTTTGGAATTGCAGGAATGATAATTGCAATCGTTGTGACATTCTTATCTATTGGTAATTTTTCTACATCATTAGTTTATGTCATAATCTTTCTAGTTATTGGCGGATCGATTGGTGCTTTTATAGCTTTTAGAATCCCGATGACCGCAATGCCTGAACTAGTAGCTGGCTTTCATAGTTTGGTAGGATTAGCAGCTGTTTTTGTAGCAATAGCTGCCTTTTTAAATCCAGATGCTTTTAATCTTGGATTAGTTGGTGAAATTAAACTGGCTAGTTTAATTGAAATGTCTATTGGTGCAGCAGTAGGAGCAATAACATTTTCAGGCTCAATAATAGCTTTTTTGAAGCTTAGAGGAATTATGTCTGGTTCTCCAATTACATTCAGCGGTCAACATTTACTTAATTTGATACTAGGTATAGGAATTTTCGTTTTAATTTTTTATTTATGTAAAACTCAGGCAGCAAATATTTTTTGGGCTGTAATTATGATTTCTTTTTTAGTTGGCGTTTTACTTATTATACCAATCGGTGGTGCAGATATGCCTGTGGTGATTTCAATGCTTAATTCTTACTCTGGTTGGGCAGCTGCTGGAATTGGTTTTACGTTAGAAAATACTGCTTTAATTATTACAGGCGCACTTGTTGGATCCTCAGGAGCAATTCTTTCATACATCATGTGTAAGGCCATGAACAGATCTTTTGTTAGTGTTATACTTGGTGGCTTTGGAGCAGATAGCTCTAAAGATGATACAAAAGATAAAAAAGATCAAAAACCGGTTAAAAGTGGTAATGCGGAAGATGCAGCTTTTTTAATGAAAAATGCTTCTTCCGTGATCATAGTTCCAGGTTATGGCATGGCTGTTGCTCAAGCTCAACACGCACTTAGAGAAATGGTAGATAAATTAAAAAAGAATGATATTAAGGTTACATATGCCATTCATCCAGTTGCAGGAAGAATGCCGGGACATATGAATGTGCTTTTAGCAGAGGCAAATGTTCCTTATGATGAAGTTTTTGAGTTAGAGGATATAAATAATGACTTTGCTAACTCAGATGTAGCTTTTGTAATTGGAGCTAACGATGTAACTAATCCAGTTGCTAAGACAGATCCTAAAAGTCCAATATTTGGTATGCCAGTTCTTGATGTTGAAAAATGTAAATCAGTTCTTTTTGTAAAAAGAAGTTTATCTCCTGGTTATGCAGGGATAGATAATGAGTTGTTTTATAAAGACAATACTTTGATGTTATTTGCAGATGCTAAAAAAATGACAGAAGATATTGTTAAAAACTTAGATTAATGAATACAAAAATTTTTTGTGATATAGCTGATATTAAAACAATCAAAATTTACAATAGAATGTCCATTGTCAATGGTTTTACTACTAACCCAAGCTTAATGAGGTTAGCAGGGGCAAAAAATTACAAAAATTACTCTCTTCAAATTCTTAAATTTTGTAAAACAAAACCAATTTCATTTGAGGTTTTTGCTGACAACCCTAAAGAGATGCTGAAACAAGCGTATAAAATAAATAAATGGGCAAAAAATGTTTATGTAAAAATTCCAGTTGTAAACTCAAAAGGTGTATTTATGGGTTCTGTTATAAAAGAATTAAGCAATAAGGGAATCAAGTTAAATATTACTGCTGTATATACATTTGAGCAAACAAAAAAAATTTACAAAATATTAAACAAAAAAACTAAATCAATTATTTCTATTTTCGCTGGCAGGATGGCAGATAAAGGCAAAGATCCTATTCCAATATTTAAGAAAAGCATATCTTTGACAAAAAAAAATAAAAAAATTGATATTCTTTGGGCTAGTACAAGAGAAGCTTATAACTATATTCAAGCGAAACAAATAGGATGTAATATAATTACAATGCCGCCAAAAATAATAAATCAGATTAAGTCCTTTGGAAAAAGTTCAAATCACATGACTTTAGATACTGTTAAAGGATTTCTAAAAGATAGTAAGAAATCTAAATTTAAAATTTAAAGATTTATAACTTTCGAATAATAATTAGAAGAGTTTTAATAATTTTATTAATTATTTTTACAAAAAAACCTGCACTATAATTTCTTAACACAAAATCATAAGTAACTATATAATTTTTGTTTTTTCGGATAAAATTTTCAAAATCGTTAAAATTTTTTTCATCCCAATTATTTAAATGTATTTGAGTACACTGAACGCCAAAAGGTAAAAGAATAAGTTTATAAAATAATTGGGGAATAAATTTTATTCCTAATTCTGAGTAGGGTTTTATTCCATATCCATCAATTACTTGTGTAATTCCACATTTTTTAAGAGCTAAAAAAGTATTTTTGTCATAAGTGTGATTTGGTGCAAAAAAAGATCTTATTTTAATTTTTTTTTCACTAAAAATTTTTAATCCCTTTTTAATTTTTGAAGTTTGTTCATTTAAGTTTTTTCCAAAAAATTCAGATTTACCGCCAATAGAAAAATAATCTTTTTTAAGAGTGTCATTTTCGTAGATATGGGAATATCCATGCATAGAAATCTCCCATCCTTGATTTTGCCAATCTTTAATTTTTTTCCAAAAATTTTCTTCTTTAGGAAAGCTTAAAAATGAAGGGTCTTGATTATTTGGCACAACTCCTAATATTGGTTTAATATTATATTTTAGAAATAAATCTTCACATTTATTCATTATTTTCCAGTTCATATTTTCTGCTATATCATCAAGCCTAACTAGCAAAGCTGGTTTTAAGGGAGAAATAATCATAATTAAATTATTATTGGAATTAAAGATTTTCCTTTAAAAAATTTGTAAGGTCATCTAAATAAATATTTTCTTTTTTTATTAAAAAGATTTTGTTAATTAAATCAATTTCTTTATTTTTATTCTTAAAAATATTCTTTTCCAGTCTTGTAAGAAAATTCACGTTGGCTAAAGAGTCTAAAGAGCTTTTATTTCCAATCAACAAGAAATCTTTTTTATTACTAATTTCATACTCACTTTGTGAGTCATTAAATTCAGCAATTGTTATTTCGATGATTTTATCGATATCCATTAGTTATAAATAAAATATTCCATCCCCATCTGTCAAAGAAAAATCAGAAATATGAATATCATTATACAATATTTTATCTAAATTTTTGTTGTTATTTTTCATTAGAAAATTAAAATTTTTACTTTTCTTTTTAATAAATCCAATATTTTCTAGTTCTTTTCGTTTTTTTTCATTGAATCCAACTACGTCAACTAAATCAAAATTAATATTTTTCCCAATTTCTAAGCAGTGATTAATTATACTTCTCAATGCTAATGGTTCTTCATCGAATAAAGTCAGCTCAGTCAATGAAAGTCTTTTAAAATTATATTTTTTTTCTATATTTTTAATTAAGACTGCAAATCCTAAGAAAGTTTTTTCTTTATATATTTTTAAAGTTATTAAGTTTTGAGTTTTAATATATTTAGAATACTTCCAGCTAAGCCAATTTTGATCTTTCGAGGAGAAAATTTTACCAGATTTAGAAAGTTTACTATCAAGATTTTTAAAATCGTCATCAAAATTATTTATTATTTCAAAAGAAAATTTTTTTTTAGGTTCTTTATTTTTCTTATTGAAGAAACTTTGTAAAAAAATTGGTATTTTTCTAAATTCAAAATTAAAATTTTTTATTGAATTTAAAATAACTTTTTTTTTATTAATTAAATAAATCAGACGATTCTGATAATCATATTGCTCTATTTTTCTTGCTTTAAATGCTTCCATAATCTTTTCCGAAGCATTATTTGCTGAATTAGTAATACACAGGTCCACCTTTTGTTGATTAAGAAAATGGTACCGTAAATTCAATGAAATATTTCTATGCTCTTTATCAACAACATAATTATTACAAACAGCTGCTAAATATTTCTGACCGTTAAATAAAAAAATAAAAGGTATGTTGAGGGTTACTCCTACTATTTTATTTTCACTCACTGCTTTCCATCCAATCGTCCACTCACCTTTTACATCATTGTAATAAGGATTATCCAACCAAAGACTTTTCCATTCTTTCTCATTTAAAATATCCAAGTCATTTTTTTTTGTTAAAGCTAGTATTTCTTGGTAGTCCAGAAGTGAAATTTTTTTAATTTCCATAGTTTAATAATATATACTTTTTAAAAAAATAGTTATAAACAAACCTATGAGTTATTCTATTGAAAAACTAGTTTTTTATTTAAGAGGTTTATTTTCTGCTCCTATTATTTGTGAACTTTCAAAAAGAAAAGTTTTTACTTATACGAAAAATAAAGCAAATTTTAATTTGAAAGCAGTAAATAAGATAAAAGGAAAGAAAGAACTTTTTGCATGCTTAAATTATCTAAATCGAATAAATTTAATAAATAAAATAGGAAAAGACAATTTTGAATTTACTGACCTAGGAGTAGAAATTTTTAAAAGAGCAAATTCATATTATGTACCCCACTCTTATAGAGAATATATTTTAAATCTTGGCAAGATCCTCGACCAAGGGATCAAGACAAAATTATTATCAGTTGATAGAGACGAAAATATAATAGGCAGTGGTAAAACACACATGAGATACTTTCCCCCTGTTATTTCATATCTTGCAAGGAATAATTCTTACGATGTAGCAGTAGATGTAGGATGTGGAAATGGTCATTTTTTAGATTTAATGGCATCATATTTTCAAAATATTGATTTAATAGGTTTTGATATATCAAAAGTTTCAGTGGCTTCAGCAAAAAAGATAAAAAAAAACCATAATAAAAGTAAAATAAACATTTTTAAAGAAGATGCTTCTAAAGTTTCAAAATGGTCACCAAAAATAAAAAAAATGATAAAGAATAAAAGAGCGATTATCTTTTTTTGGTTTCTATTACACGAAATAAGTGAAAATAAAAGTTCAGTGATTGTAAATTATCTAAAAAAAATAAAACAAAATTTCCCTGACGCAACTATAGTAATATGTGAACTTACAAGGCAATCAATAAATATTTTTAAAAAAAATTCTGAACAATCGCTTATGCCAGAATATCTTTTGTTTCATGATTTTTCTAATCAAGGCATTCTTAGTTTTTTTGATTATGAGGAAATTCTAAAAAAAACAGGGTATAAAATTAAAAAAGAATGGTTGTTTGATCAAAATTCTGCCTCTGAGAGCGAAAAAGCAGAACCTTCTACTTTCGTATGGGTTTTGGAAAATTAAATTAAATTATTATATTTAAATTTTTTCTTAAAATTACTTTTTTTATTCCTAATATCAATACCTCAGGAAACTGAAAAATAATATTTAAAATTTTTTTTAAAATTAAAAAAAAACTTTTTAACTTTTTATTTACTATAAGAAGTTTGAGTTCGTTTAGTTTTATAGATCTTTCATTCAGTCTTAAAATATAATTATTCATTTCTTTTTTGTATAATAATTGTGCATTCTTTAAATTTATTAAATGTTCTATTATTCTTTGTTTTTTTAATTTTTTTGTAGCTGTCATACTATCATCTCTAACTCTGTGAAAAGCTAAGAACTCCTTTATTACAAAACACTCGTAATTTCTCAAAAGTTTTAAAGATAAATCATAATCTTGAGAATATTCTAACTTTTTTGAATACCAGCCAACTTTTTTTGCTAAAGCTTTTTTATACATAATTGAGGCATGCGGAAGTATATTTTGCCACAAAAGCACTCTCCTGATTTCATTATTGACAAGATTAAGTTTTTTTTGACCTATCATATTGTTTTTTAAATCAACATATTTTATCCACGAGCAAACTAATGCAACTTTTTTATTATTTTGTAGAATTTTAAGTTGTTTTTCAATTCTTTTATTAGAATTATAGTCGTCTGCGTCAGCTATAGCTACATATTCACCTTTAATCTTTTTTTGAGCTTTTATTCTACTAGGCCCTAAGCCTAAATTTTTTTTATTTTGAAAGAGTCTTATTCTTTTATCTTTGAAAGACTTAATTATTTTAACAGTCTTGTCTTTAGAAGCATCATCAACAATAACAAGTTCGAAATTTTTATAAGATTGTTTCAGAATACTTTGAATTGCTTGGTGTATAAACTTTTCAACATTGTAACAATTCATCAAAACAGTAACTAAAGGCTTACGATTTTTTCTTTTCAACTTATAAATCCTTGCTTAGCGAGTTTACTAACATTTGGTTGCGGGGGTAGGATTTGAACCTACGACCTTCAGGTTATGAGCCTGACGAGCTACCAGACTGCTCCACCCCGCGTTAAATTAAATTTTTTTTATATTAATTGCTTGGAGCTTATTTTTTTCTTCTTTTATATCAAACTTAATTTTTTGCTCTTCTTTCAAAACTCTAAGCTTTGAATCTTCTAAAGCTGAAACGTGTAAAAATATATCTTTACTAGTTTTGTCATCAGTTATAAATCCGTAACCTTTTTTTGAATTAAACCATTTTACTTTACCGGAAGGCATTTCTGATCCTCTCATGTTAAATTATTTAGTATCTATTTTTTAGTTTTTGAAGTTTTTTAATTCTTTTGATATTTTCAGTTTGAACTCTTTTTTTTCTTTCAGAGGGTTTTTCATATGTGCTTTTCATTTTAATTACTTTAAAAAAACCGTCTTTTTGCAGTTTTCTTTTTAGAACCCTTATTGCTTGTTCAACGTTATTGTCTTTTACATCAATTTTAATAAAAACCTCCAGTTAATTTCACTTTAATTATCACTTGCTGAACTGATTGTCTAGATTGATGCTGCTTGAGCTTTTTTTTCTTCTCTAATTTTGGCTTTTTTTTCTCTTTCCACTCTTCTTTTAGCTTTTTCAAGGCTTTTTTGAAAAGCTTCTTGAGTGCAAAGGGCTAGAATTACAGGGTCTCTAGGTTTTAAATTTGAAAAATTCCAGTAACTTCTCTTTCTAATTAATGAAACCGTCCCTTTTGTACTACCCACTAATTTTGAAATTTGGCCGTCAGTTAGTTCAGATGCGTTTTTACACAACCAAAGTATTGCATCAGGTCTATCCTGTCTTTTAGATAAAGGAGTATATCTAGGTTTTTTTCTTTCTTTGACTTCAACTTCATCAACCTTTTTAAGTAAATTTAAATTTTTTTGTGGATCTTTAGAACACTCTTCAATTTCTTCTCTAGATAGTTGGCCAGCTAAAATTGGATTATAAGCTTTAATACCTCTTGCAACATCTCCATCTGCAATACCTTTGACTTCAAGCTCATGCAAATTACAAAATTGTGCAATTTGTTTAAAGGTCAATGTTGTATTTTCAACTAACCAAACAGCTGTTGCTTTTGGCATGAAAGGTGCATCACTCATAGTCTATTTTTTTGTTCTAAGGTTACTGAATTTTTTATTGTATTTACTTACTCTTCCTTTATCCAACACTTTTTGAGCTCCACCTGTCCAAGCATAATGTGATTTTGGATCAATATCTAATTTTAAAGTATCGTTCTCTTTACCCCAAGTGGATCTAGTTTCAAATTCGCTACCATCTGTCATGACAACTTTAATTTTATGGTAATTTGGGTGTATGTTTTTTTTCATGAGCGAGTTTTATAATAATAAGGCTACTTACTCAATATTTTTTTTGAGAATTAAATCACTTAATTCGTTATGAATGTGGGAATTTGAAGCTAAAATGTTCTTTTTTAGGGGAGCTTTCTCGTCATTCTCAAAAAAATCAACCAGTCCACCTGCTTCTCTTAAAATTACTAAACCAGCAGCAATATCCCAGTAATTTAATTCCCTTTGCCAATAACCATCAAATCTCCCAGCAGCTACATACGAAATATCTAAAGCAGCGCTCCCAAATTTTCTTATGGGTGAAAGAATATTTTTTGAAACATTAATATACTCAGAATAAATTTTATCTCTGTTTTGACTTGAATGTTTAGGTCCACCGGTTATAATTAAACAGTCTTTCAATTTTTTTTTACTTGAAACTCGTATCCTGGAATTATTTAGAAAAGCTCCTCCTCCTTTTTCTGCGTAAAACATTTCATTTTTTATTGGGTCAAAGATAACCCCACACTTAATTTCCTTTTTTTCTTCGTAACCAATTGAAATAGCAAACTGCGGGACTCCATTTAAAAAATTCGTTGTCCCATCTATAGGATCAATTATCCAGCGATTATTTTCATTCTCTTTATTTATGATTCCTGACTCTTCAGTAATTATGCCGTAATCAGGATGTGCCTTTTGTAACTCTTCAATGATTATTGTCTCAGTTCTTTTATCGGCTGAGGTAACGAAATCACCTGGTCCTTTACTCGAAACTTGTAAATTTTCTATTTCTCCAAAGTCTCGAATTAGAGAACGAGACGCTTTCATGCAAGCTCTAGTGATTATATTAATTTGAGGTGAATTTAACCTCATCCTAATTTACTCTCTTTACATACTCTAAAGTTCGAGTATCAAGAATAATTTTTTCTCCACTTTCAATGAAAGGAGGCACATCTACTTTAATACCGCAATCAAGTAAAGCAGGCTTGTAAGAAGATGAAGCGGTCTGATTTTTAATTGCAACATCTGTGCTTTCTATTTTACACTCTATATTGGTCGGCAATTCTAAACTTATAGGTTTTTCCTCCATAAATGAGATTGTAACCTCAAGATTTTCTTTTAATAATTTATGTTTTTCACCCGCAAGCGCTTTAGGTATTTCAATTTGTTCGAAAGTTTTATTATCCATAAAATGACAATTCTTTTCGTCAATATATAAAAAATTGAATTTTTTTTCATTTACTTCAGCTTTTTCTACAGTCTCATTAGATCTAAATCGCTCATTTAATTTAGTTCCCTTTAAAACACTTTTTAATTCAACTTGGTTGAAGGCACCACCTTTTCCTGGTTTTACATGCTGCGTTTTTAGAACATTCCAATAATCATTTTTATGTTCAATAATCATTCCAGTTTTTATTTCATTAGCTGTGATTTTCATTTGAATTTTTTAATTGCAAATTCCGGTTTTAATTTTGGGTTATCCCAAATAAAACTTGATATTGCAATATATTTAGCTCCTAATTTTATTAATTTTTTATAATTTTTATTATTTATTCCTCCAATAACAACAATTGGTTTTTTTATATTTTTATAAGCCCATTTCAAAGTATTTATTTTAGCTCTGATTGCTTTAGGTTTTAATTTTGATTTATAAAACGAACCGAAAGCAAGATAATTGGCTTTTGCTTGAACTGCTTCTATAGCAAATATTTTTGAATTATGACAAGTAACGCCAAGAATTTTTTTCTTCATTTTTTTTCTTACTAGCTTTAAAAGACCATCACCTTGTCCAAGATGACACCCATCTGCATTAGCTTTTAAGGCTAAAATATGATCATCGTTAAGTATGAATTTTACTTTATATTTTTTAGTAATCTTTTTGATTCTTTTAGCTATCTGCAAAATGCTCTTTTTACTTGTTTTTTTAAGTCTTAACTGAAAGAACGCCGTATTCCCAAATGATAAAACTTTTTCTAGTTTTAAATAAAAACCTTCATTAATTTTACTTGGAGAGATTAAATAAACAAATTTTCTCAATTAAATTAAGCCGCTGTCTCTTTTTCCATAACTTCTGACCATTCTCCTTTAGAAGAAAGTCCATTCATCTTTGCTCTATGATTAAAAGCTTTTTGAATATTTCTTTCATCGCTTTGATTTTTGCCAAATTCTTTTAAAGCACTAGCTTGCAAACCTCGTCCATAAGAAAAAGTAATTAAAAAGTCTGTATCATTTATTTTATTAATTTCATTAAGATTTCTGCTTGCTTCAATTTCTGATTGACCACCTGACAAAAATGCTATCCCAGGAACTTCTGCTGGCACATTCTTTTTTAGACATTCTAAGGTTTTTTTTGCTATTTCCTCGGTATTTGATTTTTTTTTACAGTCTGAACCAGGTATTACCATATTGGGTTTAAGAACTGTTCCTTTTAAATCTACTTTGTGATTGTTGAGTTCGTTATAACACTCATTTAAAACGTCAGTAGTAACTTTGTAGCATTTATCAATATCGTGTGAACCGTCCATTAGAACTTCAGGCTCAACTATTGGTACCATTTTGGCCTCTTGAACTAAAGCAGCATATCTTGCAAGAGCATGAGCATTTGATTTTATGGATTGACTTGTTGGAAAATTTTCACTGATTTTATATACCGCTCTCCATTTTGTAAATCTTGCACCAAGCTTGTAGTACTCATCTAACCTTTCTCTTAAACCGTCTAAGCCTTCCGTAACTGTTTCATTTAATGAACCAGCCATAGGTTTAGCCCCTTTATCAACCTTTATACCAGGGATAGCTCCGTGCTTCGAAATTAATTCTGGAATAGTAGAACCTAAAGATGTTTTCTGTCTTATAGTTTCGTCAAATAAAATCACTCCACCAATATAATCTTTCATTGCACTAGCGTTAAAAAGCGTTTGTCTGAAGGTTAATCTATTTTTTTCAAGGTTTTCAACATTAATGCTTTTAAATCTTTTAGCTATTGTCCCCGTGCTCTCATCGGCAGCTAAAATACCTTTACCCTTTGCACACATTTTTTTTGCTATCTCATTCAATTCCATAAATGATATTTATTTTAAAACACTCAGACCAGGCAAGTCTTTTCCTTCAAGGTACTCTAGAAAGGCACCACCTGCTGTTGATAAGTGGGTATAAGACAGTTTTCCTTTATTTTTTTTCACAGCAGAAAGTGTATCGCCGCCTCCTAAAATAGAGATTAAAGATTTATTTTTAGTATTATCTGAAATTTTTTTTGCTATCGACATGGTTCCTTGTTCAAAGTTATTATTTTCAAAATAACCAGCTGGCCCATTCCACAAAACTGTATTTGAATCATCAATTTTTTTACAAATTAATTCTATTGTTTTGGTTCCAATATCTAAAATAAGCTCTTGTTCTTTAACTTTATCAATTTGCCTATGTTCACTTTTTCCTGAAAATTTAGTCCCAACTTTACAATCTTGAGGTATTAAAACTTCACAATTATTCTCATTTGCATTCTTTAAAATTTTTTCTACTATTGTTTTAGTATTCTTTTCAATTAGAGAATTTCCGATATTATATCCTTTAAATGCAATAAAATTATTAGCCATTGCTCCAACTATAACAAGTGTATCAATTTTTTTTAATAAGTTTGAAATAATATTTATTTTTGTTGATACTTTTGAACCACCAATAATAAAAGTTACAGGTTTTTTTTTGTTTTTAATTATGAGATTAATTGCATCGATTTCCTTTTTAAGCAATGGTCCTGCATAAGATTTTTTGGCGAATTTTGTAATTTTGTGTATCGATGCTTGCTTTCTATGGGAGCAAGAAAAGGCGTCGTTAACATAAATGTCGCAAATGGATGCAAGTCTTTTTGAAAACATTTCATCATTATTTTCTTCTTCTTTAAAATACCTTATGTTTTCAAACAATATAACTTCACCTGCTTTTTGATAAGAAAATTTTTTTTTAACATCACTGTCCAAATTTCCCATGTAAAAATAAACATTTGTATCTAAATTTTTTTTTAAGTATTTGTAAACTGGAGTTAATGACAACTCAGGATTTTTTTGTCCTTTAGGTCTTCCTAAGTGACTTACAATTACGATTTTTGCTTTTTTTTCTATCAATTTTTTTAAAAAGGGCAAACATAAATCTATTCTAGTATAATCCTGAATCACTTTATCTTTCAGCGGAACATTCAGATCCAATCTTAAGAGAATAGTTTTATTTTGAATGTCTGACTTGTCAGAAAAAAAATTAATATTAACCATCAAACCTCGACTACTTTCTCAAATGTTTTTGAATTATATTTAAGATTTTGTCCTCAGTTAAGTTGAAATATTCAAAAATTTTTTTATAAGGAGCGCTCTCACCAAACTTGTCTATTCCAAAACAATAACCTTTATTTCCCTTGTACTTTTGCCAAGAAGAAACACTTCCAGCCTCAAAAGTAAAAACAATTGCATTTTCATTAAAAATATCTTTTTTATAATTTTCAGATTGTTTTTCAAATAATTCCATGCAGGGCATAGACACCACTTTGGAATCTATATTATTTTCTTTTAATTCAGCTTGAACTTTTAATGCGAGTTCTACTTCTGACCCTGACGCAACTAAAACTACATCGCTGCCATGAGAAGTTATTTTTACAGTGTATGCTCCTTTTTCGCTTTTATTTTCTTCGGAGTTTTCTTGATTGATGTAAGACAGTTTCTGCCTTGATAAGACGATTGCGCTAGGTGTGTTATTGCTTTTCAAAGCAACTTCCCAGCATTCCAAAGTTTCATTCATATCAGCTGGTCTAAAAACATTTAAATTTGGAATAGCTCTTAAACCAGATAGTTGTTCTATAGGCTGGTGGGTAGGCCCATCTTCACCTAGACCAATTGAGTCATGTGAAAAAACATAAATTACTTTCAGTCCCATTAATGCTGACAATCTTATTGATGGCTTACAGTAATCGGAAAAAATTAAAAAGGTTCCTCCATATGGGATCAGACCCCCATACAAAGCTAATCCATTCATAATTGCTGCCATGCCATGTTCTCTAACTCCATAATGAATATAGTTACCGTTAAAATTTTTTGAATTTATTACATTTGAATTCTGAGTTTTAGTATTGTTAGAACCGCTTAAATCTGCAGATCCTCCGATTAATTGTGGAAGGACAGTTGTAATGCTTTCAATGGATTTTGAAGAACATTGTCTTGTGGCTAAAGTTGGTTTTTCATCAAAATATTTTGACTTTTGCTCTTTAATCAATTTTCCTAAAATATTAATATCTGTTTTTAAATAACCATTTTTTAATTCTGATTTAATTTTTGGATTTTTTTTATTTAAATTTTCTTCCCATTTTTTCTCTAAAGTTTCTCCCGCTTCACCAATTTTAGCCCATGCATTTAGTATGTCTTTTGGTACTTCAAACGGCTCGTATTTCCATTTAAGTTTTTTTCTAACTAATGCAATTTCATCTTCACCTAATGGAGAACCATGAGAAGAAGCTTTTCCTGATTTGTTAGGTGAGCCATAACCAATAATAGTTTTGCATGAAATTAATGTTGGTTTTTTAGATTTTGATGCTTTAGTTATAGATCTAGTAATTTGTTTTTCATTATGTCCGTCGATCTCTAAATAATTCCATCCATATCCTTCAAATCTTTTTTTGTAATTGTCGGAAACACTTAAAGCGGTCGATCCATCGATAGAAATTTTATTATTATCAAAAAAAACTATTAAATTTTTCAATTTTAAATGACCCGCTAAACTCATCGTTTCATGACTGATCCCCTCCATAAGGTCACCATCACTTGCAAATACGTAAGTTTTATTATTAATTATACTAGGCCCAAATTTCTTTTTTAAAATTTCTTCAGCTATTGCCATACCAACTGCATTTCCTAAACCTTGACCTAATGGACCAGTAGTTGTTTCTATGCCAGTATTAATTTTATACTCAGGGTGTCCAGCGCAGATTGAATGAAGTTGTCTAAAATTTTTTATATCTTCAATCGAAACAGATTTATATCCGGTTAAATAGAGAAGTGAATAAAGGAGCATTGATCCATGGCCGGCAGATAAAATAAATCTATCTCTATTAATCCATTGGGGATTTTTTGGATTAAACCTCAGGTGGTATTTAAATAAGACAGTAGCAACGTCTGCCATACCCATAGGCATACCCGGATGTCCGGAGTTAGCTTTTTGCACAGCATCAATTGATAAAAATCTTATTGCATTAGATAATTGGTTAAATTTTACGTTCACAGTTAAAATACCTATATAGACTTAAATTAAGTATATCAATAATATGATATAAAAGAATAAACATATGAGCATTTTTGAAAAAAAAGAAAAAAACTTAAACTACCTTATTGATAAGTTGGACGTTTTAACTTCAACTTATTCACAGTCGTCTTATGAGACTGAGAAAATAAAAACCGAAAAAAATGAAATTCTCAGACAAAAATCAGCAATAGAAAAAAAGAATCAAGAATTAATGAGAGAGCATAAATATTTAAAAAGTAAAATTAGTAACCTTCAAAAAGAAGTAAATGAAAAAACAGTAATGGAAGATAAGTTCAACCAAGATATTGAAGATCTAAGCCAAGAAACTGAAAATTTAGTGAGCGAAATTGAAAAATGGCAAACGTAAATATCAAATTTAACAATAAAGACTATCTTTTGTCATGTGATGATGGGCAGGAAGAGTCTTTAAAAAAATTAACAAAATTTTTGGATAAGAAATATAGTGAACTCAAAGATAAATTAGGGAATATTGGTGAAAATAAACTACTATTAATTACAACAATACAGTTAATAGATGACTATTTTGACTTGAAAGAGAGGGTAGCAAATCAAAAAAAAAAATTGGACGAATTAAAACAAAAATTTCAAGAGTTAAGAGCTTTAGCGATTAAATATAAAGAGGGAAAAGATAAAGAGATTAAAAAATTAAATGATGAGTTAGATAATTTTAAAAAAGCTGTAGATGAAAGTAATAGTTTATATGAGTCTATGCTAGACAAAACGACGAAATCTTTAGAAAAAATATTACTTAATACTGAATCAATTTCAAAAATTCAGTAAATGTCAAAAAAAAATAGATTAAGAAAAAAATTTTTCATTCACAGAAAAAAAAAATATTTTGATATAGAACCAAGTTTTTTTAACCCAATTTCAAAAATTATTAAAAAAAAATTCAGAAATAGAAAAGTGAATTTATCAAGTTATATTCCCTCTTCTTACGAGGTAAATGTTTCTAAGTTATTTGAAACAAATTTAGTTAAATATTTCAAAATTTTTCTTCCAGTTGTTTCTGATAATAGAAATATGAATTTTTTTGAGTGGAAAAAAAATGATATTTTAAGGATAAATAAATATGGTATTCTTGAGCCATTTCAATTATCAAAAAAAATTATTCCAGATGTAATGTTAGTACCTTTACTTGCATATGATAATCAAAATTATAGATTAGGTTATGGTGGGGGTTTTTATGATAAATTTCTCAACAAATATCTAAAAACTAATAATAAAATTTTGACTATAGGTGTTGCTTTCTCATTTCAAAAATACAATAAGCTTCCAATAAATAGGAATGATGTAAAGTTAGACTTTATTTTAACTGAGAAGGGTATCTTTTGATGAATATATTAATTTTAGGTGATGTAATGGGACAGTCTGGTAGAAAAGCGATAAAGAAATATTTATCCAAAACAATACTTGAGAATAGAATAAATTTCACAATCCTTAATGGAGAGAATTCTGCTGATGACGGGAAGGGTATTACAAAATCAATTGCAGAAGAATTTTTTTTTTACGGCGTTGATGTAATAACATCTGGAAATCATATTTGGGATAAACATGAGACGATAGAATTTATTAATTCAGAAAAAAGATTACTAAGGCCTGCAAATTTACCAGAAGGATCTCCTGGAAGAGGCTTTGGAATTTTTCATACAAAAGATCAAAAATTTAAAGTTGGAGTAATAAATTTGATGGGGAATGTTTTTATGAGAAAAACTGATGATGTTTTTAAAGCTGCTGTTAAAATAAAAGAAAAAATTATTTTAAAAAAAAATGTAGACTTTTCAGTAATTGATTTTCATGGAGAAATAACAAGTGAGAAGATGGCAATTGCACATTTTTTTGACGGAATTTCCACTGGAGTAGTAGGAACACATACTCATGTTCCGACCGCCGATACAAGAGTTCTAGAAAAAGGAACTGCTTATCAAACAGATATCGGTATGTGTGGGGATTATAATTCAGTCATTGGGATGAATAAAGAAAATTCAATAAAAAGATTTTTAAAAGATAAAAACGCAACAAGTCATTTCCCCGCAAATGGAGAGGGTTCAATTTCAGGCATCATAATAGAGGCAGATAATAGTACTGGACTGGCAAAAAAAATTACAAGAGTTATAAAAGGAGGAGTTCTTCAATAATTGATATGGCGGGTCATTCACATTGGGCAGGTATTAAACATAAAAAGGGTCGTGCAGACAAGGAGAGGTCAAAAATTTTTTCTAAACTCTCAAGAGAAATTACAGTTGCAGCAAAACTTGGAGATAAAGATCCTAGTATGAATCCTCGACTGAGAGCAGCTGTTCAAGCTGCTAAGCAAGCCAATATGCCTAAAGATAATATTTCTCGAGCGATTGATAAATCACAAGCTAATAATAATAAGAATTATGAAAATTTAAGGTACGAGGGTTTTGGTCCGTTCAATTCTGCATTTATAATTGAAACTCTTACTGATAATAAAAATAGATCTGCTTCAAGCATTAGAACTATATTACAAAAAAATGGTGGTAGGTTGGGAGAAACTGGTTCCACAGCCCATTTATTTTACAATTGTGGGGTAATTCATATTAGCAAAAAAAAATTGAATGAGGAAGAAATTTTTGAAATAGCAACAAATTCTGGTGCAATGGATTGTTTTAACCTAAAAAACTATCATGAAATAATCTCTGATAAAGAGAATTTTTATAAAGTAAAAAATGAATTTGATAAAAGATTTGATAAATTAGAATACTCGGGCATTGAATGGAGACCAATTAACTATTTAAATTTAAACGAAAATGAGCAAATTAATCAAGTTTTAAAAATTTTAGAGGCACTAGATCAGTTTGATGATGTCCAAAATGTCTTTACTAATGTAAATTTAGAGAATGTAAAATTATGAAAATTATTGGAATAGATCCTGGTCTAAGTGGAGCGATAGCAATTTTAGAAAATAACAAAGTTCTTAATATCTTTGAAATTCCGGTAATGTCAGAGGGAAAGAAAAATAAAAGACAGCTTAATAGTGCGCAATTAGTAAGGTTATTAAAAGAAAATATTTCTGAAAATGAAGAAGTGTCTATTGTTGTAGAACAGGTAAATGCTATGCCAGGCCAAGGGGTTACTAGTATGTTTAATTTTGGTCAAACATTTGGAGCAATTAAAGGAATTTGTGCAGCTCTAGGTCTTCCAATCTTTTTTGTAAGACCATCAAAATGGAAGAAACATTTTGAATTAATCAACTCTTCAAAAGATTCTAGCAGGACAAAAGTTATTGAAATGTATCCTTCATTATCAGGAGATTTAGCAAAAAAAAAAGATGTCAACAAATCTGATGCTATTTTAATAGCAAGATTTTTCAATGAGACCAGATTAAATAAAGACAATTAAATAAATTTTAACAACAATAAATCTAAAAGTGCCAAATTCATGACACATTCTAAAAGTAATCAACTTCAATGGAACAAGAAATAGCTACTCAAGTTGTTGGATTAGGCGGCAGCTCAGACTTTTCGCTATGGAAACTTTTTTTACGAGCTGATTTTGTAGTTAAATTCGTAATTGTCTTATTAATTGCAAGTTCAATTTTTTCATGGGCTCTCATATTTGACAAATTTAAGTTATTTAAAAATATAAACGCATCTACAGATGAATTTGAAAAAAAATTTTGGAAAGCAAAATCTGCAGAAAGCTTTAATAACAATTTACCCTCAAATTCAAAAGATCCAGCCACAATTATTTTTAAAACAGCCATGAACGAATTAATTAAAACTAAAAGGCAATCATCATCAGTTCAAATAGCTAGAGTAGGTCGAATTCTTGAAATAGCTACAGACACAGAAATAAAAAAAGTTGAAAAAAATTTCACTTTTCTTGCTACTGTTGGTTCGACGGCCCCTTTTATTGGACTGTTTGGTACCGTTTGGGGAATTATGAATTCTTTTCAATCAATAGCTATTTCAAGAAACACAAGTCTCGCAATTGTTGCTCCAGGAATAGCCGAAGCTCTTTTCGCTACGGCATTAGGTCTTCTTGCAGCTATCCCAGCTGTTGTAGCTTACAATAAGTTTAATAGTGACTCAAAAAGATATTTTTCTAAAATTGATAATTTTTCAAAAAGATTTCTCTCTATAATTTAAAATGACTTTTAAATTCAACCGCTCAAAAAACGAACCGATGAGTGAAATAAATGTTACTCCATTTGTAGACGTGATGTTGGTTTTGTTAATTATCTTTATGGTCACAGCTCCTCTTTTAACGGTAGGAGTACAAGTAGATTTACCAGAGTCTGCTGCTGACTCTTTACCTGATGATCAAGAACCATTAACAATTTCAATAAACTCTAAAGGTGAAATTTATATTCAAGAGCATAAAGTGAATTATCAAAAAATTGTTCCAAAGCTTTTGGCCATTGCAAAAAATAGAACAGACACCAGAATTTATGTTAGAGGAGACAAAACAATAAATTACGGAAGAGTTCTAGAAGTTATGGGAACTTTATCTGGCGCTGGATTTTCAAAAGTAGCTTTAATATCTGAGCCATACAAAAATTAGATGACACATGACGAAAAGTTTAATTTACTCTTTAATATTTCATTCGATAATGATTTTATTAACTATTTTAAGTTTGCCATTTATGACTAGACAGCCAATAGATTTACCTCCAATTGTATCAGTTGAATTAATTCAAATTTCAGACAAAACTAATATTCCTTATGCTCCTAAAGTAAGAAAGATTATTGAAGAAACGAAAAAAAAAGAGGAGCGAGTAGTTTCTGAGCAAGCTCCTCCCTCAGCTAAAGCAAAGGAAAAACCAGACAGAATACCTCTTCCGAATGACAAAAAAGAAAAAAAGGAAATTGTGAAAAAAAAACAAAATCCAGAGGAAATAAAACCTCAGATAAGACAATCATCAGAATTTGAAAAAAAAGAAATTGTTGACACTAATCAGATAGCTGCTTTGATAGATAAAGCAAAAGAAATTGAAGCGGTTAAACAAGAAAAATCAAAAAAATTAACCCAAAGTAATGTAAAAAATTCTTTTGCTACCGGTTTAACTTTATCAGAAGAAGATGCTTTGAGAGCTCAAATATTTGGTTGTTGGAGTGTTCCTTTAGGACTTCCTTATGACGAAGATCTTTTAGTAAGGATAAAACTAAAGCTCAAAAAAGATGGTACAATTATGAAATCTGAAATTTTAGATCACCAAAGAATGAATATGCCAGGGCAAAAATTTTACAAGATACTTGCGGAAAGCGCATTAAGAGCAGTTAGATTGTGTCAGCCTTTAAAAGTGCCACCAACTGGTTATGAAAAATGGAAAGATATTCAATTAAATTTCAACCCCGCTGAAATGTTAAGAGGATAATATGAAAAAAATATACTTAGCATTACTATTTTATTTAATTTCTTTTAATTATTCTAAAGCTCTTATTGAAATCGATATAACAAGAGGAAATTTAGACCCATTACCAATTGCTGTCTCCCCTTTACATGTTGACGCTAAATCAGACCAGATAGAAGGATTAAAAGTTAAGGATTTAGGAAATAATATTTCAGCAATAATTGAAAAAAATTTTAAAAATACAGGGCTATTTAACACCCTTAAAAAAGAGGCATTTGTTCAAAAGCCTGATATTGCTCACCTCAAACCTAGGTTTGAGGACTGGAGATTAATTAAAGCTCAAGCACTTGTTACTGGAAAGCTATTAATAAAAGATGGAAAACTTAAAATAGAATTTAGACTTTGGGATTTGACCGCTGCAAAAGAAATGACTGCTTTAGCTTTTACAACCACACCATCTAATTGGAGAAGAGTTGCACATATTATTTCTGACAAAATTTACGAAAGATTAACTGGAGAAGAAGGATATTTTGATACCAGAATAATTTATGTAGCAGAAAGTGGACCAAAAAATGAGAGAGTAAAAAAATTAGCAATCATGGATCAAGATGGCGCAAATACAAAATATTTAACTTTAGGAAACGAACTTGTACTAACTCCAAGATTTAATCCTACTAACCAAATGGTAACCTATCTTTCCTATTTTCGAAATATGCCACGAGTTTATCTTCTCGATATTGAAACTGGAATGCAAGAAGTTGTTGGCAATTTTCCTGGTATGACTTTTGCTCCTCGTTTTTCTCCAGATGGAAAAAAGATTATAATGAGCTTTGCTGAAGATGGAAATTCAGACATTTATACAATGGATTTAGAAACTAGAGTTGTTGAGAGGATAACTAATCATTCTTCAATAGACACTTCCCCATCTTTTTCACCTGATGGCAAATATATTGTTTTTAATTCTGATCGAAGCGGACTACAACAAATTTATGTTATGAGAAGTGACGGTAGCGAAGTAAAAAGGATTACTTTTGGAAAAGGTATCTATGGAACTCCAGTTTGGTCTCCTAGAGGAGATTTAATAGCTTTTACTAAAGTTAGGAAGGGGAGATTTTATATTGGTGTTATGAGAGTGGATGGAACAGGTGAGAGATTGTTAACGGAAAATTTTTATCAAGAAGCCCCTTCTTGGTCACCTAATGGAAGAGTATTAGTATTTTACAGGGAGACTAAATCTGGAAAAAAAGGAGAGGGATTTTCAGCTTCGCTATGGTCGATTGATATAACTGGATATAATGAGAGAAAACTAACCACAAAAACAGATGCTTCGGACCCATCTTGGTCCTCATTACTATCAAAGTGAGGGTAATTTTAATGTAATTAAGGCTTGAATAATGTTTAATAATTTGAAATATTTCAACAAAAAACCTAGGGGAAAAAATGACATTTAACAAGAATTTAAAAAACTTATTTTTAGTAGTTTTTACAACGTTGATTTTAAGCGCGTGTTCAACAGCTAAAAAATCAGGAAACTTAGATGGCGACGTTTATACTGGAAAAGAAACAGTAAAATATTTAGCTTCTGGTGTTCCAGACAGAATATTTTTTGCTACTAACAAATCTTCATTAACTACTGCTTCAAGAGCGACTCTAAGAAAGCAAGCTACTTTTTTAAGAAAAAACAAAAAGCTTAATGTGACAATAGAAGGTCACGCTGACGAAAGAGGTACACGAGAGTACAACTTAGCTTTAGGCGAAAGAAGAGCGAATGCAGCTAGAGATTATTTGATGACCTATGGAATTTCAGGTAATAGAATTTCTGTAATTAGTTATGGAAAAGAAAAGCCGGTGAATCCTGCTTCTACTCCATTGGCATGGTCACAAAACAGAAGATCAGTAACTGTAAAAGTAAATTAATTATTTCAAAATTAAAGACCCTTTAATAATATTAACTTATTAAAGGGTCTTTTTTTTGCCATTTTGTATATTTAAAGATTCAGCATGGAATTAATTAAAAAAAATTTTTCATGTTTTTTAATGCTTTTTGTTCTGTTGTTTAGTTCTACACTTAAGGCAGAGGAGGAAGAAATTCTTCTTCAATCAGTAACCGATCAGATCCAAGTACTAACTAAAGATTTAAAAACTTTGGAAAAAGCTGTTTACAAGAAATCAGACATTACGACATCTATCTCAAACCAAACTGATGGGTTGAATGAAGATATTTTAACTAAACATCTCTTAAAATTAAATGAAATTGAAGATCAATTTAGAGAACTCACAAATAAATTTGAGGAAGTAAATTTTAAGTTAGATAAACTATCTTCCAGAGTAACAAAAATCCAATCAGATACCCAATTAAGATTTTCTGACCTAGAAACATCATCTGGAACAGAAGTAAAAAAAACTAAAACAAAATTACCGGGTTCAAGCAAGCCCCAAGACTTTGGAGCAAATCCAGGTTATTCAGTTTCGAATTTACCAAAAGAACAAAAAACTAATTCAGTTGAGCCTGCACAAACAGTTATAACTGAAGAAGCTGAAAAGAAAGAATCTTTATTGCCAGATAAACCTCCAAAAGAACAATATGAATTTGCAGTTAGTTTTATGAAAATTGGAGATTATGAAACTGCAGAATTTGCATTAAAAGAATTTATTGATAAAAACAAGGACCATGATTTAGCCGGTAACGCACAATATTGGTATGGCGAAACATTTAGGATAAGACAACTTTACTCTGATGCAGCTACTGCCTATCTAGATGGATATCAAAATTATCCAAAAAGCAAAAAAGCTCCTGTCAATCTTTTAAAACTTGGAATAACAATGGTTCAATTAGGTGAAAAAGATCAAGGTTGTAAAATGATAACTGGTTTAAAAAAAGAATATCCAAAAGCAAGTAAGTCTGTGCTACAAAAAGCACAATATGAGCAAAAAAAATTCAAGTGTAATTCTTAAAAATCAATTTAAAAATTTAAGTGAATTTTCTGAAATTTATAAAAACTTTGAAAAAAAAATTGACTTTTTAAAAAAGAAATCTTTTTTAGTGGCTATTTCTGGCGGTTCAGACAGTCTGGCATTAACTGCTTTAGCTAAATCTTATCATTATAAGAATATTAATGCCAAAATTCATTATGTTTTAGTTGATCATAAAATTAGAAAAAATTCCTCCAAAGAGGCATTGTTAGTAAAAAAATTACTAAAAAAACATCAGATAGATTTAAATATTCTAATTAATAAAAAGAAAATTTATGGTAATACTCAAAGTGAGGCGAGAAAAATTAGATATAGTCTACTTACTAATTTTTGTAAAAAGAAAAAAATCAAAAATATATTAACAGCACATAATTTTGAGGATCAAGTTGAAACCTTCTTTATAAGACTTTCAAGAGGAAGTGGTTTAAAAGGTTTGTCCTCTATGAAACTGATAAATAAGATAGAGAATGAAATAAGTCTTATTAGACCTTTATTAGATTTCAAAAAATCTCAACTCTCTAAAATATCAAAAACTGTTTTTACAAAGTATTTTAAAGATCCCTCTAATAAGGATAAAAAATATTTGAGAACTAGAATTAGAAATTTGAAAAAAACATTAGAATTGAGTGGGATCAATTATAATCAAATATTCAGATCAATTAAGAATTTAGCATCTAGTCAAAATACGTTAGATTTTTACTTCAATAAAACTTTCAGAGAATTGGTAAAAAAAAGGAAAAATAAAATTTGTATTAATTTAAATAGTTTTAAAAATTTAAATGATGAAATGAAAATGAAAGTATTAGAAAAATCAATTAAGGACTTAACCAACTCTTATTATTCACCCCGTTCAAAAAAAATTCTAAATTTGATTGTTCTAATTAAAACAAAAAAAAAACTAAAATCCACCCTGGGCGGATGCCTTATTTTAACAGAGAAAAATCAAATTATTCTTTATAAAGAGACTAAAATTTAGGTTTTTTCGAAAAAGTGTTATATTTTGTCTTATTTACAACTTAATTGTTATTAAAATATACTTGTGAAATTAAAAATAATGCTTATTTAACAAACTATGAATTATAAAAATCTAGCAATGTGGGCTATCATAATTTTACTTTCAGTAGGATTATTTAATATGTTTCAAGATCCATCGAAAGTTAATTCTAATAATAATAAACTTCCTTTTTCAAATTTTTTAAATGAAGTTGAGGCTGGTAGAGTAGTTGAAGTTCAGATTCAAGGAAACAATATTACAGGAGTTTTATCAGACGGAAAAACATTTACTACATATTCTCCAAATTATCCCGAACTAGTTGAAAAACTTTCATCCAAAGAAATAAGTATTGTCGCCACTCCGACAGAGGATAAAATGCCGTCTCTTTTAGGAATTCTGCTTTCTTGGTTTCCTATGCTACTTTTAATTGGTGTTTGGATATTTTTTATGCGTCAAATGCAAGGAGGAAAAGGCGGAGCTATGGGTTTTGGTAGATCTAAAGCAAAATTGCTTAATGAGGCTCAGGGCAAAGTAACTTTTAACGATGTTGCAGGTGTTGAAGAGGCGAAAGAAGAAGTAGAGGAAATTGTAGAATTCTTAAAAGATCCAAAAAAATTTAGCAGACTTGGAGGAAAAATTCCAAAAGGAGCTTTATTGATTGGACCGCCAGGGACAGGTAAAACTTTACTTGCAAAAGCAATTGCTGGTGAAGCTAACGTACCATTCTTTTCTATCTCTGGATCAGACTTTGTAGAAATGTTTGTAGGAGTTGGAGCATCAAGAGTTAGAGATATGTTTGAGCAAGGAAAAAAGCATTCACCTTGTATCATATTTATAGATGAGATTGATGCGGTTGGAAGAAGTAGAGGCGCGGGTCTAGGGGGTGGAAATGATGAACGAGAACAAACTCTTAACCAATTGTTAGTAGAGATGGATGGATTCGATACTAATGAAGGTATAATATTGATTGCAGCTACTAACAGACCCGATGTTTTAGATCCTGCTTTGTTAAGACCAGGCAGGTTTGATAGACAAGTTGTGGTAGGTAACCCAGATATAATTGGTAGAGAAGCTATTCTGAAAGTTCACGTTAAAAAAATTAGTACAGGTCCAGATGTTAAACTAAGAACTATAGCAAGAGGTACGCCAGGTTTTTCAGGAGCGGATTTAGCAAATTTAATTAACGAGTCTGCCTTATTAGCAGCAAGAAAGAATAAAAGAGTAGTCACAATGTCTGATATTGAAGAAGCTAAAGACAAAGTAATGATGGGGGCTGAAAGAAGATCGATGGTCATGTCAGAAGATGAAAAAAGATTAACTGCTTATCATGAAAGCGGACATGCAATTGTAGCACTAAATGAAAAAGCATCAGATCCTATTCATAAAGCTACAATTATCCCTAGAGGTAGAGCTTTAGGAATGGTAATGAGATTACCTGAAAGAGATCAGCTTTCAGTTACTAGAGAAAAAATGCACGCAGATATCGCGGTAGCAATGGGAGGAAGAATTGCTGAAGAAATAATTTTTGGACATGATAAAGTGACCTCTGGAGCATCTTCAGATATAGACATGGTTACAAAGATGGCAAAAAATATGGTAACGAAATATGGAATGAGTGAAGAACTAGGAACAATTGCCTATGGAGAAAATGAAGAGGAAGTGTTTTTAGGCAGGTCAGTTACTAGACAACAAAATATGTCAGAAGAGACTGCTAAAAAAGTTGATTCTGAAGTCAAAAAAATAGTTGATAAAGGCTATGAGAGAGCAAGGAAAGTATTGACAGATAAACTTGATGATCTTCATAAGCTTGCTAAAGCACTTTTGATTTATGAAACTTTATCTGGTGATGAAATTAGAGACTTAATTTTAAAAGACATCAAACCATCTAGATCATTTAAAGAGGAAGATGAAGATGATGGTAAGGCATCATCAGCACTTGGATCATTAGGTTTAAAACCTAAACCAGCTGTCTAGTATAATTGATGATAAAATATTACACTAAAGCGTGTAATTTTTATTATGGAAACGACGCAAGAAAACTAATTAAAAAAAAACTAGCTTTTTCCTTATGTGGCAATAAAAGAATTGCTTTTGACAAAATCCAAATTTTTGAGAGAAAAAAAAACCGAATTAAATCACGCACAATAGGTATAAAAAAGATCAAATACTTAAAAATATCTATTAGAAACAAAGTCAATCATGATATTGAAAAGATCACTTCAAAAAGAAAAAATTTTCTAAAAAATATTGATTTTTTAAAACCTTCTATTATGGGAATTTTAAATTTAACCCCTGACAGTTTTTCAGATGGAGGTAAATTTAGCAATCACAAAGATGCAAAACAACATATTATAAAAATGATTAATTCTGGTGCTGATATTATCGATATTGGCGGTGAGTCAACAAGGCCGGGATCTAAAACAGTTTTCAAAAAAGCAGAGTGGAATAGAATTAAAAAAATCGTAAAAAGTTTTAAAAAAAATTATAAAAAGGTAATTCTATCTGTAGATACTAGAAAATCAGATGTAATGATTAATGCTATAAAATATGGCGCTGATTTAATTAACGATGTCTCTGGATTTAAATATGAAAGTGACTCTTTATCAAAATTAAAATCTTATAACATTTCCAAAGTATTACACCACATGCAAGGCACACCTAATACAATGCAAAAAAATCCAAAGTATAATAATGTATTATTAGATATTTATGATTTTTTTGAAACAAACTTAAAAAAATTTGATAACAAAAAAATTATAATCGACCCAGGAATAGGTTTTGGTAAAAGTTTGAAACATAATTTGACTTTAATTTCTGGCATTTCTTTGTTTCATAGTCTTGGGTACCCAATTTTGATTGGAACATCCAGAAAAAGATTTATAAGTCAAATTGCAGGAATATATGATACTAAAGAAAGAATTGGAGGAACACTTGCGTCTATTTTATACTTATTATCTCAAGGTGTTCAAATATTTAGAGTGCATAAAGTGAGTGAGGTTAAACAAGGAATCTTAGTATTTAATAAAATTTTAGATAATTTTAAGCATTGATGAAAAATAAATATTTTGGAACTGATGGAATAAGAGGCAGGGTAAACCAGGGAAATATTACCGGAGAAAAATTTTTCAAGTTTGGTCTAGCTTCAGGGACCTATTTCAAAAATCAAAAAAAAACAAAGCAGATAGCAATTATAGCTAAAGATACAAGATTATCAGGGTACACTTTGGAACCTGCCCTTGTTTCAGGCTTAGTGTCAGGGGGTATGCATGTTTTTACACTTGGACCACTTCCAACTAATGGACTAGCGATGTTAACCAAATCAATGAAAGCAAATATGGGAATTATGATAACAGCCTCTCACAATCCTTATTATGATAATGGTCTTAAATTATTTGGGCCAGATGGAATGAAATTATCTGATAAAATAGAAAAAAAAATTGAAAAATTAATAGATGCTAAAAATACTTCACAATTAACAAATCCAAAATTATTAGGCAGAGTAAAAAGACTTGAAAACGGTAATGATAAATATATTAAAATTTTAAGAAAAAATTTTCCTAAAAATTTTCATTTGAAAGGTATGAAGATAGTATTAGATTGTGCTAATGGAGCAGGGTACAAAGCAGCACCTAAACTTTTAAGGGATCTTGGTGCAAAAGTACAATCTATCGGAGTAAAACCGAATGGCTTTAATATAAACGAAAAATGCGGTTCTACTCACCCGTCTAGAATAAAATTAGCTGTAAAAAAATTTAAAGCACATGTTGGAATTTCATTTGATGGTGATGCAGATAGAATTATTATGTGCGATGAAAAAGGTAAAATTATTGATGGAGATCAAATTATTGGCATGCTTGCAAAGAGATGGAAATCAAAAAAAATTTTGAAAGGAGGAGTAGTTGGTACTTTAATGTCAAATTATGGCTTAGAAAAATTTTTAGATAATGAAAAAATAAGATTTTACAGATCTAAAGTTGGTGACAGGTACGTAAAAGAAAAGATGAAAAAATTGAATTTTAATTTAGGTGGAGAACAATCAGGGCATATAATATTAGGAAAATTCGCAACTACTGGAGATGGGCTTTTAGTAGCTTTAGAAGTTTTATTTGCATTAAGAAAAAGAAAAAAGGCAAGCAAAATGCTTAATGTTTTCAAACCTTTACCTCAAATTTTAGAAAATGTTACTGTTAAGAATAAAAATATAATTAAAAATATTCGTTGTAAAAATGCCATAAAAAGATCACATAAAATTATGGGTGATAAAGGTAGAGTTTTAGTTAGGAAATCTGGTACTGAGCCAAAAATTCGAATTATGGCAGAGTCTTACGATAAAAAATTAATTCTAAGATGCATTAACATTATAAAGCGATCAATTTAAATTGAAAACCAATTCTAAAATTTTGATAATAGCAGGGTCTGACTCATCTGGAGGAGCGGGAATCCAAGCTGATATTAAAACAGTTACTGCATTAGGAAGTTACGCAATGACAGCTGTAACCGCTGTTACTGCTCAAAACACTAAAGGAGTCAATTCAGTCATTTCAATTAAACCAAAAGATATTGAAAAACAAATTTTGTATACTTGTAAAGATATTAAACCTGATGCAATAAAAATAGGTATGCTGCAATCTTCAAACATAATAGAAACTGTTGCAAAAAATTTAGATAAGATAAATACTTACAAAATTATTTTGGATCCAGTAATGGTAGCTAAAGGTGGAGCTCGATTAATTAATAAATCTGCTATTAAAACTTTAAAAAACAAATTAATAAAAAAAACTTATCTTATTACGCCCAACATTCCTGAAGCTGAAGTTTTGACAAATACTAAAATTAAAACACTAGATGACATGATTTTTGCCTCAAAATTATTGTTAAAATTAGGTGCTAAAAATATTTTATTAAAGGGCGGTCATAAAAAAACAAAAAAATTCATCTTTGATATTCTTTTGAACAAAAGAGAGATTAAAATTTTTAAAAATAAAAAAATAAAAACTAGAAATACACATGGAACAGGATGCACATTATCAAGCGCTATCACAACTTATTTGTCATGTGGAAAACCTTTAAAGAAATCCTGTGAGTTGGCGATCAAATATGTTAACCAAGCTATACAAACTAATCCAAATTATGGAAAAGGGTATGGTCCTATAAACCATTTAAATTCAGTAGTTGTAAAAAAAAAATATAGATAATGAAAAATGTAGTTGTAGTAGGTTCGCAGTGGGGAGACGAGGGTAAAGGAAAAAATAGTTGACTGGTTGTCCAGTGAAGCAGACATTGTAGTTAGATTTCAAGGCGGGCATAACGCAGGCCACACACTAGTAATTGACAAAAAAGTTTTTAAATTAAGATTACTGCCATCCGGTATTGTAAGAGAAGGAAAAATTTCTATTTTAGGCAATGGTGTAGTCATAGACCCTTGGGCTCTTTTAGATGAAATTAAAGAAATTAAAAAACAAGGAATTAAAGTTAGTCCAGAAAATTTTATGATTTCCGAGTCAGCTTCGTTAATACTTCCATTCCATCAAGAAATGGATGAAATAAGAGAAGATACAGCAGGCAAAAGTAAAATTGGTACAACAAGAAGAGGCATTGGTCCTTGCTATGAGGATAAAGTCGGGAGAAGATCTATTCGAGTTATGGACCTAAGATCAAAAAGTAATCTTGATAAAAGATTAAAAAATGTTTTACTTCATCATAACGCAATTAGAAAAGGATTGAAGAAGAAAATTTTCAAGAAAGATGACCTGAAAAAAAAGTTGTTGAAAATTGCTCCAGAAATTTTGAAATTCGCTCAACCTGTTTGGTTAAAGCTAGATGAATTTATAAAAGATAGAAAAAAAATATTATTTGAAGGTGCGCAAGGAATACTTTTGGATGTAGATCACGGAACTTACCCCTATGTTACCTCATCGAACACCGTGCCAGCTATGGCCGCCACAGGATCTGGTCTTGGCCCACACAAGATAAATTATGTATTAGGTATTACTAAAGCTTATACAACGAGAGTGGGTAGTGGACCATTTCCAACTGAATTAAAAGATAAGATTGGAGAAAATTTAGGAAAAAGAGGAAAAGAATTTGGCACTGTTACAGCAAGAAAAAGAAGATGTGGTTGGTTTGACGGTGTTTTGGTTCGTCAAACTATAAAAATCGCAGGTATTAACGCTGTTGCATTAACTAAATTAGACGTTTTAGATGAATTAGATGAAATTAAAGTATGTGTGGAGTATGAATTGAACGGGGAAAAAATTAAATATTTGCCTACATCTTCCGAGGATCAATTAAAGATAAAACCAATTTATAAAATTTTTCCTGGGTGGAAATGTTCAACTAAAGGAGTAAGAAATATAAAAGATTTACCAGAGAAGGCTAAAAATTATATATACGGATTAGAGGATTTCATTGGAGCAAAAGTATCTAGTGTATCTACTAGCCCGGAAAGAGATGATACTATTTTAATTGAGGATCCTTTTAAGATTTAATTTGCCGGTAATAAATTTTTTGATTTACTTGCATTTATCATTGATTTTTGTAATTTTTCAAAAGCCTTTGTTTCTATTTGTCTTATTCTTTCTCTGCTTATCTTAAATTTTTTACTTAATTCTTCTAAAGTTTTTGGATTTTCAGATAGTCTTCGTTCATTTATAATTTCTTTTTCTCTATCATTTAAAATTTTCATAGCATCATCAAGTAATTCTTTTTTATCGTCGTACTCTTGTTTTTGAGCAATAACTAATTCTTGGTCTAGGCTGTTATCTACCAACCAGTCTTGCCATTCATCTGTTTCACCGCTTTTAATTGGATCATTCAAAGACTTTTCCTGACCCATCATTCTTCTATTCATATTAACAACTTCTTGAGAGTCAACGTCTAGTCTTTTTGAAATTTCATCCACCTGCTCCTCTTTAAGATCTCCTTCTTGATTTGGAGCTATTTGGTTTTTTAATTTTTTTAAATTGAAAAAAAGTTTTTTTTGTGCCGTAGTAGTACCCATTTTAACTAAACTCCAAGATCTTAAAACATATTCTTGTATTGAAGCTTTTATCCACCACATAGCATAAGTAGCAAGTCTAAAACCTTTATCAGGATCAAATTTTTTAACAGCTTGCATTAAACCGATATTTCCTTCAGATATTAATTCATTGACTGGTAATCCATAACCTCTGTATCCCATCGCAATTTTTGCAACTAATCTTAAATGACTAGTAACTAATTTGTGAGCAGATTGTAAATTACCACTTTCTCTCCAATTTTTTGCTAACATATATTCTTCCTCCGCGTCTAACATTGGAAACTTTTTTATTTGTGACAAATATAAAGAAAGCCCCCCTGCTGATGGTGTGGGCAAATTACTGATTGTTTTCTTATCGTTCATATTTTTGATTTATATATTATATTAAGATTTTCAACTACTAAGTTTTTTAAGTAAATTCAACATTTTTTTAAAATCTTCAGGGGGATCAGACGCAAATTTTACCCATTTATTTTTTGTTGGATGTACAAACTCTAAACTCATAGCATGTAAAGCTTGACCTTTGAATAATGATAATATTTTTAAAAAATTTTCATCAACTTTTTTTGAATTTTATTTTTTTCTTTCCATATTGATTGTCTCCAAGCAAACTAATCCCCTTATATTTCATATGAACTCTAATTTGATGTGTTCTGCCAGTTTCTAATTTACATTTTATTAAACTTACTTTTGGTATCTTATTCGAATAAAATACTTTTATTGTTTCATAATTAGTGATTGCTTTTTTTCCTCGAACATCACTTACAGACATAAGTTGTCTATTGTATTTACTTCTTGAAATCAAAGTATCTATTTTTCCTTTTAACGGTCTAATTACGCCAAAAGCTAAACACAAATATTCTCGCCTAATCGAATGATCACTAAATTGTTTACTAAGTTTTGAGTGAGATAAATTATTTTTTGCAACCACTAACAAACCGCTAGTTTCTTTATCTAACCTATGAACAATTCCAGGTCTTAAATTGCCGCTAATGTTAGAGAGTTTATCTTTGTATTTATAAATTAAACCATTCACTAAAGTATTTTTATTGTTTCCCGCACCTGGGTGTACAACTAATCCTTTAGGTTTATCTATGATGATAATATCATTGTCTTCATAATGAACATTTAAATTAATTTTGTTTGCAAGCAGTTTGTTTGTAGGTTTATTTTTTATTTTAAGCTCAACTAAGTCGTTATTTTTAACTTTTTTCGATGGAAAAATTGCAACTTTTTTATTTATTGTTACATGTTTTGAATTGATTATCTTTTTAATATTTGATCTCGTTAAATGATCAACATTGTTTGACAAGAAAATATCAAGTCTTTTACCCTCATCTTTTTCTGGTACTAATAATTTTATTGAGTTATTCATGATTTAATTTAGATTATAGTCAAATGCGTTCGTAGCTCAACTGGATAGAGCGCCTGACTTCGGATCAGGAGGTTGAGGGTTCAAATCCTTCCGGGCGCACCAGAAATTTCCTCTTTTATATAATATTAAGCTCTTTTTTAATATTTTTAACACAATGTTCGAAGTCACTCCATCTTTTGTCATATTGGTGGACTATCGAATAAGGTTTGTTAAGAGAATTAACTAATTGGAATTTTTCATTAAATATTATTTTTTTTAAATAATAAACAGTTGCTATAGGCCCATTTGCATTAGAATACAAAAAACTATTTTTTACTAATTTATTATGTACTATAAAATTCGCATAAGCTTGATCAGCACCTCTGCCCGCTTTATCTCTTCGTAAAGTTAAAAAATATTTTAATCTTTTTCTGTATTTATATTTTGTGGAATGCTGTATCATAATCTTTAAATAATCTAACATTTTTTTTTGTGTTCCTAGTGTTGTTCCAGAACAATTAATTATATTATCTGATAATCTGTTAAAAACTTTTTGACCATATGTCTTAATTATCCAGTTTGAATTATGAGGACAGTCTTTAATTTTTTTATCTTCTAGGAAATAATTAATTAATCCTTTATAATTAAAATCGAAAGGATTTGATTGAAAATAAATATCTCTTGAGTCACAAATTAAAACTTTTTTGAAATTATTTTTCTCTAAAATTTTTAAATAGTAGTTATAACGTTTTATTTGAATATCAAATTTGTGATCATTTATTTCTAAAAATTCACAATAATGCTCTTTAAGGAGTTTTTTAATTTTAAAGTCTTTTTTTTTAACAAGAAAAAAAATCTCATCTTTATAATATTTTCTTAAACTTTTTATAAATAATTCAATATATGCAGTCTCTAAACCGCAAGCTGCACTTAAAACTATATTTTTCATAATTATTAGATTAAACGATCCAGGTTTTGAAATATTCTTTATTTTCTAATATATACTTAGGAAAAGATTCGTCTACTTTAATTGCTTTATATTTTATATCTCTATTGAAGAGATCTTCACCTTTTTTGATTTTTAATTCAATATTTTTTAAGTTTGTAAATTCTTCTTTATTAAATTCTTGGTGTGAATAAGAGATTATTTTTCTTTTAATAGAAGATGGATCCTTCAAAAAACTAAAATGCCATCCTGCATCATTTATAATTTGAGGTTCTTTGTCTTTAAAAATTTTCCAAAAGGGCCTTTTTTTTGTTTTTATATTTCTTAACCACTGAGGAGATTTCAAATATTTTTTTTGACATATTTTAGTCCCAGGCCAAAAATTATTTGTTATATTTAATAAATTTAATTTTGACTGAAAATTTTTATGCATTACACATGCATATTTTTTCTCAACATTAAATTCTTTAATTTTATTCGGATTAGGTATTTCATCTATATCAGATATCATTATCCAGTCATTTGGATCACAATTCTTATACCCTCTCTCCAACGAATTTCTTTGATA